>JAFSAP010000011.1 GCA_017440925.1 Oscillospiraceae bacterium
ATCGCCGAGTGCTATAGCGGCATGATCAATGCCGTCGGTCTGCAGAACCCCGGCGTGGAGAAGGTTATCTCTGAAGAACTGCCCCGGCTGAAACAGTGCTTCCACAAGCCTGTTATGGCCAACGTTTCCGGCTTTGCGGTGGAGGATTATGCCTACACTTGCGAAAAGCTTGACAAGGAAGAATAAGTCGGCTGGCTGGAAGTCAACGTTTCCTGCCCCAATGTCCACGGCGGCGGCATGAGTTTCGGCACCAATCCGGAGGCTGCTGCAGAAGTGACCCGTGCTGTCAAGGCTGTTACCACCAAGCCTGTCATCATCAAGCTGTCTCCCAATGTCACCGACATTGTTTCCATTGCCAAGGCCTGTGAAGAGGCCGGTGCAGACGGCATCAGCCTCATCAACACCATGCTGGGTATGCGCATCAATCTGCGGACCCGCAAGCCCATCATTGCCAACAAGATGGGTGGTTTCTCCGGCCCTGCCATCTTCCCTGTGGCAGTCCGTATGGTCTACCAGGTGGCAAATGCTGTTTCCATCCCCGTGGTAGGCATGGGCGGCGTATCCTCTGCCGAAGACGTCATCGAAATGATGCTGGCCGGTGCCACTGCTGTTGAAGTGGGCGCTGCCAACCTGGTCAATCCCTATGTATGCCGCGACATCGTTCGCGATCTTCCCCGCGTTATGGAAAAGTACGGAATCAACAATCTGAAAGAAATTATTGGAGGCGCAAAATAATGGGTAAAGACGTAATCGTAGCATGTGACTTCGCTTCTGCCGAAGCAACCTTCGCATTCCTGGACAAGTTCGCAAACTGTGAGCGCAAGCCCTTCCTGAAGATCGGCATGGAACTGTACTATGCAGAAGGCCCCTCTATCGTCCGCGAGATCAAGGCCCGTGGCCACAAGATCTTCCTGGATCTGAAACTGCATGATATCCCCAACACCGTCAAGAAGGCCATGGCCGTTCTCAGCCGTCTGGATGTGGATATCACCAATCTGCATGCCGCCGGTACCACCGCTATGATGAAGGGCGCTCTGGAGGGCCTGACCCGCCCCGACGGCACCCGTCCCCTGCTGATTGCCGTCACCCAGCTGACCTCCACCGACCAGGAGAGCATGGAGCGGGATATTCTGATCAAGGAACCCATCGACGAAGTCGTCATGCACTATGCGGAGACTGCTAAGAATGCAGGCCTCGACGGCATTGTCTGCTCCCCCCTGGAAGCCGGCAAGGTTCACGGCCGCTGCGGTGAAAACTTCCTGACCATCACCCCCGGTGTCCGTTTTGCTGACGGTGACATCGGCGACCAGAAGCGTGTCATGACTCCCGCTGCTGCCAAGGAAATCGGCTCCGACTACATCGTTGTGGGCCGTCCCATCACTGCCGCTTCTGACCCCGTTGCTGCCTACGAGCGCTGCGTGGCAGAGTTTTGTGACTAATTAAGATAAACGCATGTCATTGCGAGCCAGTCCGCAGACTGGCGTGGCAATCTCCAAAAGTTTCCGAAATCTCCAGGGGATTGCCACGTCACTTCGCTCCTCGCAATGACACAATACCATAACACAAAGGAGACAGAACCATGGAAGCTTACAAGAGAGAGTTTATTGAGTTCCTGCAGGGAGCAGGTGTTCTGAAGTTCGGTGACTTCACCGCCAAGTCCGGCCGCAAGATCCCCTACTTCGTCAATGCCGGTATGATCAAGACCGGCGACCAGATCACCAAGATGGGTGAATTCTACGCCAAGGCTTATTTCGACAAGCTGGGCAAGAAGGACGCTGTCCTGTACGGCCCCGCTTACAAGGGCATTTCCCTTTCCATCTCCGCAGCTGTTGCCCTCAGCAAGAACGGTCTGAACGTCCCCTTCTTCTTTAACCGTAAGGAAGTAAAGGATCACGGCGAAGGCGGCTCCTTTGTGGGCTACGTTCCCCAGGCAGGCGAAGAGATCGTCATCATTGAGGACGTCATCACTGCCGGTACTGCTATCCGCGAATCCATGGAGATTCTGAGCCATCTGGAAGGCACCAAGGTAATTGCCACCTTTATCATGGTTGACCGCAAGGAAAAGGGCCAGGGTGAGAAGGGTGCCATGCAGGAGATCGAGGAAACCTTTGGCTTCCCCGTCTACTCTGTTGTGGATGTATATGACATCATTGAATATCTGGAAGAGGATCCCGCCAACGAGGAAAATGTCACCCGGATCAAGAACTATCTGGCTGTAAACGGAGCAAAGTAATGAAAAATCTGATGAACATTACCGATCTGACCGTCGAAGAAATCGACGAGCTGATCGCAGTGGCAGAAGACATTATTGCCAACCCCGAAAAATATCAGGATGCCTGCCGCCACAAGCTGCTGGCCACCCTTTTCTTCGAGCCCTCCACCCGTACCCGCCTCAGCTTCGAGAGTGCCATGCACCGCCTGGGCGGTGCTGTGGTCGGCTTCAGCGAAGCCGGTTCTTCCTCCTCTGCCAAAGGTGAGAGCCTGTCCGACACCGTGCAGACCGTGGGCTGCTATGCTGACATCATTGCTATGCGCCATCCCAAGGAAGGCGCTCCCGTGGTGGCTGCCAGAAGAGCAGGCGTTCCCATCATCAATGCCGGTGACGGTGCCCACAATCATCCCACCCAGACACTGACAGACCTACTGACCATCTGGCGTGCCAAGAAGCGTCTGAACAATCTGACCATCGGCCTGTGCGGCGACCTGAAGTTTGGCCGTACCGTTCACTCCCTGGTGGGTGCCATGGCCCGGTACTCCGGCATCAAGTTCGTGTTCATCGCTCCCGAGGAGCTGAAGTTCCCCCGCTACATCATCGAAGATGAACTGGAGAGCCGCGGTATTCCCTACAAGGAAGTCACCACCATGGAAGAGGCCATGCCGGAGCTGGACATCCTGTATATGACCCGTGTGCAGAAGGAACGGTTCTTCAACGAGGCTGACTACATCCGTCTGAAGGATACCTACATTCTGACCCCCGACAAGCTGATCCCTGCCAAGAAGGATCTGGCCATCATGCATCCCCTGCCCCGCGTCAATGAAATCAGCGTTGCCGTGGACGATGATCCCAGAGCCATGTACTTCCCCCAGGCCAAGAACGGCATGTTTATCCGTATGGCTCTGATCCTGAAGATGCTGGAGGTAACTGTATGAGAATCGGACACATTGAAAACGGCATCGTCCTGGACCACATCACCGCCGGCAATGCCATGAACATTTACAATGTTCTGAAGCTGGGTGAGCTGGACTGCACCGTGGCCCTCATCAAGAATGCAGACAGCCCTAAGATGGGCAAGAAGGATATCATCAAGATCAGCACCCATATGGATATCGACCTGGATATTCTGGGTTATCTGGATCCCGGTGTCACCGTCAACATCATCCATGACGGCGAAGTTGTGGAGCAGCGCCATGTGGAGCTGCCGGAAAAGGTGGTTGGTGTCATCAAGTGTAAGAATCCCCGCTGCATCACTTCCGTGGAGCGGGAGATCGTTCACGAGTTCAAGCTGACTGACCGTACCAAAAAGGTCTACCGCTGCATCTACTGCGAGCAGAAAGCCTAACAGATCCCAAAAGCCTCTGACTTGTCAGAGGCTTTTGCAGAATCATCAGAAAGGTGTGATGTCTTATGACGGAAGAGGAACGGATCTTCAGCGGCAAACTGTTTGCCTGCAATGTTCCGGAGCTGGCAGAGAAAAAGGAAAAAGCCCACCGGCTCAGTCAGGATTATAATGCGCTGTATGATACGGATACAGCTGCCCGCAGTGCCATTCTGCAGGAACTGCTGCAGTCTGTGGGAGAGGACACCTTGATGCTGGGGCCCATCCGGTTCCATTACGGCTGCCACACAAAAGTCGGCCATCATTGTTATATGAATGTCAATTTTACCGTGCAGGATGATGCCCTTGTCACCATCGGAAACCACTGTAATTTCGGCCCCAATGTGACCATCGTTACCCCTCTGCACCCCATGCTGCCCATGGAGCGCCGGGGCATTCTCTGCCGGGATGGTGTGGAACGCCACCTGTGCTATGCCAAGCCAGTCACCATCGGCAATGACTGCTGGTTCGGTGCCAATGTGGTGGTTTGTCCCGGCGTCAACATCGGAGATAACTGCGTCATCGGAGCCGGAAGCGTTGTGACCAGAGACATCCCTGCCAATTCCTTTGCCGCCGGTGTGCCCTGCCGGGTCATCCGGGAGATCACAGAGGCAGATTCTGTCTATAACCTGTTTGATGATCTGTACTAACAATACCATGCAAAAACCCCTCTGCATACGCAGAGGGATTTTTTGTATTAACCGGCGTACCGGGGTTCACAGGTCAGATTGCAGCCCAGGCGCTTGAAGGTACGTTCGTCCACAGCAGACAAGATCACAGTAGAGTGAACATCGCAGCCCCGGAGCTTGCCCAACTGCTGCATAGCAATCTCTGCCATAGGGTTGGTGGCAGCACAGATGGACAGGGCGATCAGTGTTTCGTCCGTATGGAGCCGGGGGTTCCGGTTGCCCAGATGATCCACCTTCAGATGTTGGATGGGATCCAGAACCACAGGAGAGATCATATGCAGTTCATCCGGAAGGCCTGCCAGCTTCTTCAGTGCATTCAGCAGCAATGCAGAGGAAGCACCCAGAAGGTCAGTGGTACGTCCTGTAACGATGGTCCCGTCCGGCAATTCCATGGCTGCAGCAGCATCGGCTGTTTCCTCCGCCTTTGCCAGGGCAGGTGCCACAACCTTTCGCTCTTCAGCAACCACACCTGCCTTTTTCATCAGCAGTTCCAGCTTCCGGACAGTTTCTTCCCTGCCTTTTCCCTGCTTCAGGTCACACAGGGCCACATAGTAGCGGCGGAGGATCTCCTGACGGGAGGCATACCGGGCAGCCTCATCATCCACGATGCAGTTGCCCACCATGTTGACACCCATGTCTGTGGGAGATTTGTAGGGACATTTGCCCAGGATCTTTTCAAAAATGGCAACCAGCACAGGATAGGCTTCAACATCCCGGTTGTAGTTGACAGTGGTTACGCCATAGGCATCCAGATGGAAGGGATCGATCATGTTCACATCATTCAGATCCGCAGTGGCTGCTTCATAGGCCAGGTTCACAGGATGGTTGATGGATAGATTCCAGATGGGGAATGTCTCAAACTTGGCGTAACCTGCGGTATTGCCCCGCACATGCTCATGGTACAGCTGGCTTAAGCAGGTGGCCAGCTTGCCGCTGCCTGGGCCGGGAGCCGTTACCACCACCAGAGAACGGGTGGTTTCAATATAGTCGTTCCGACCAAAGCCCTCACTGCTGACAATGTGGGCTGTATCATTGGGATATCCGGCGATGTCATAATGGTGGTAAACCTTGATGCCGATGCTCTCCAGCCGGGCCTGGAACGCCTTTGCCAGAGACTGGCCATGGAACCGGGTCAGCACCACACTGGATACATACAGGCCAAAGCCCCGGAAGATATCAATCAGACGGATCACATCCCGGTCATAGGTAATGCCCAGGTCTCCACGAACTTTATTTTTTTCAATATCATCTGCATTGATGGCAATGACCATCTCCACCTGATCCTTCAGCTGCAGAAGCATCCGCAGCTTACTATCCGGCTGAAAACCGGGCAGGACACGGGAAGCATGGTTGTCATCATACAGCTTACCGCCGAATTCCAGATACAGCTTACCGCCGAACTGGGCGATCCGCTCCCGGATATGGGCCGATTGGGTCTGCAGGTATTTGTCGTTGTCAAATGCTACGTTCAACATTCCTACCGCCTCTTTCCAACTAAAAAACTACCCTTTAGTTTACTAGAAAACGAAGAAAATAGCAAGGCATTTTCTTAAAAAAACCATTTTGACAAAATTACTGTTCTTTCCGCAGTTTTCCTTGTTTTACATTCTGGTGCATGTTATAATACACTTATCCATTTTTGGGAGGTGCTCTATGGAATTTCATGTCAATCATCCGATCCTTTTTGCCATGACAGGCTTTTTGGTGGCTGTGGTTCTGGCCCAGTCCGTATACTTTCTGGTAAAAGCCCTGCGCCGCAGCAAGGAAATCGGAATGGATCAAACCAAGATCAAGAAAACCATTCAGACTGCCGCCGTCTTTACCATTGCCCCGGCAGTATCCATCGTCATCAGTGTCATTGCCCTGAGCAAAAGCCTGGGTCTTCCCCTGCCCTGGCTCCGGCTCAGCGTGGTTGGCTCTCTCAGCTATGAGGCCATTGCCGCAGAAAACGCTGTCAGCGCCATGGGATTGTCCCTGGGCAAAATTTCCAGTCTGACAGCCCAGCAGTTTGTCAACATCACGCTCGTTATGACCATCTCCATCCTGGTAGGCATCTGGCTGGTTCCGGTTATTGGTAAGAAGCTACTCAGCGGTATGTCCAACCTGGGCGCCAAGGATGCCAAATGGGCCGATATTTTCCAGAATGCCATGTTCATCGGTATGATCTCCGCCTTCCTGGGCTATGTATTCTGCGACATTTCCCGGTTGTGGGCCCCGGTGGAGGGTTACAGTGCCACATCCGGTCTGATCCCGGTTTGTACCATGGCTGTTTCCGCTCTCGTGATGGTGGTTCTGGGTCTGCTGATGCGCAAGCCCAGGCTGAAGTGGCTGGGCGATTATGCACTGCCCATCAGTCTGGTTCTGGGTATGGCTGCTGCTATTCCCATCACCGCCTGGCTGGCATAAGGAGGAATTACCTATGAAAAAGAACCTGAGCTACATCGATTCCGTCCACCGCGACGGCTGTATCTGGAATATTTCTGTGATGCTCCTGCTGATCGCATTTCCCCTGACAGTGGCATTCCTTTTTGGTGCCGCCCCCGACTGGGGCGCTCTGCTGGTGGGCCTCATTGCCACTGCCCCCATGTATTGGGCTGTGGGCGTCATTGAGACTATTACTTTTGTTCCCATGCTGGGCGCCGGCGGCTCCTACCTCAGCTTTGTCACCGGCAACATCTCCAATCTGAAGCTGCCCTGCGCCATCAACGCCCTGGAGCAAAACGGTGTCAGCGCCAGCAGCGAAGAGGGTGAGATCATCTCCACCATCGCCATCGCCACTTCTTCCATTGTCACCACCATCATTATCATCATCGGTGTTGTCTGCATCGTTCCGCTGACCCCCATTCTGGAAGCCCCGGTACTGGAGCCTGCCTTTGCCCAGATGCTTCCCGCCCTCTTCGGTGGACTGGGCGTGGCTTTCGTCAGCAAGAACTGGAAGATCGCCGTTGCCCCTGTGGTGCTGATGCTGGTTCTGTTCATTTTTGTTCCTGCGCTGAATTCCAGCACTGTCGGCATTATGGTTCCCGTTTCTGTCCTCTTCACCATCGGTGTTTCCCGGATCCTGTACAAGAGAGGGGTGCTGTAAATGGTCGGCATTCTGATTCTGGCCGCTCTGGTGGTTTTTATCGCTATCGTAGCGGTACGCACCATCCGTTTCACTCCCAAACCCCAGCCTGCTGTTTCTGAGGAAACCGTATCCTTTGATAAGGAACATTCCGTGGAGGCACTGGCGCAGCTGATCCGCTGCAAAACCATTTCCTACAACGACAAATCCCTGGAAGAAGATGCAGAATTTGAAAAGCTTATCTCCCTGCTGCCGGGACTGTATCCCAATGTATTCCGGGTCTGTCATTTTGAGCAGCTTCCCGACCGGGCGCTGCTGTTCCGCTGGCCTGGCAAGGAGGCCGGTGATCCTGCTGTCATGATGGCCCACTACGATGTGGTTCCCGTCAATGAAGAGCACTGGGAGAAGCCCCCCTTTGCTGCCATCATTGAAGACGGTATCCTCTGGGGCCGTGGAACCCTGGACACCAAGGCTACTTTCAACGGTGTTCTGTGCGCTGCCGACCATCTGATCGGTAAGGGCTTCCAGCCCAAACATGATATCTACTTCGCTTTCTCCGGCGGTGAAGAAGTCAACGGCATGGGCGCACCCAACATCGTGCAGTATTTTGTGGATCATGACCTTACCCCCTCCATCGTTGTAGACGAGGGAGGCGCTGTGGTGCAGAATGTATTCCCCGGTGTCAAGGAATCCTGCGCTGTTATCGGTATTGCAGAAAAGGGTATGCTGAATGCCCAGTACCGCACCCTGTCCGCCGGTGGTCATGCCTCCGCACCCAAACCCCATACCCCTGTTGGCGTTCTGTCGGCAGCCTGCAAAAAGGTGGAAGATCATCCTTTCCCCATGCATCTGACCAAGCCTGCAGCAGAAATGTTTGATACCCTGGGCCGGTATTCCACCCCCCTGTACCGGATGATCTTCGCCAACCTGTGGTGCTTCGGCTGGGTGCTGGATCTGCTGGGCAAAAAGAGCGGCGGCGAGATCAACGCACTGCTTCGCACCACCTCTGCCTTTACCCAGATGGAAGGCAGCTCCGCCCGGAATGTGATTCCGCCTGAGGCAAAAATGGTTGCCAATATGCGTCTAAACCCCGCAGACTCCATTGCCTCCACACTGGAATATCTGCGGAAAACTGTCAACAACTCTGACATTGAGATCACCGCTGTGGATTCCTTTGAGCCCAGCCGCATCTCCCGGACAGACTGCGAAGCCTGGGAGAAGCTGTCCGCCACCGTGGCTGAGACCTGGCCGGGTGTTATCGTGACCCCCTATCTGATGGTAGCCTGTTCCGATTCCCGGCACTGGGGACGGATCTCCGACAAAGTCTACCGCTTCTGCCCCATGGAGATGAGTAACGAAGAGCGCGCCACCATCCACGGCCACAATGAACGGATCCGCCTGGAATGCATCCATGATGTTGTGGAATTCTATATCCGGCTGATGCAGAAATATTAAGCAAACGGGACGGTATTACACCGTCCCGTCTCGTACTCTCAAAAAAGCCTCGCAGAGTTTTCTGCGTAAGCAGAAAATAGAGTTCAAAACATTTTGTGCCAGGGCGTGTACCTGGCACAAAAAACCTCTCAGGCTGCAAGTGTGGAATTTGTTCGTCTTTGACGAACAAATTATGCGCGCAGCAGACTGCAAAAAAACTGGCGGAAAAGCCCGCAGGGGTTTTTCGACAAGCTCAAACGGGACGGTATTACACCGTCCCGTCTATTTTTCCAATGTGATCTGAAAGATCTCTCCCAGAGGAATGGCCTGTCCGCTGGTCAGCAGCAGCCGCTGCGTATAGGTATCGACCTTTTTCACATTACCGGAGGTTGTGACATAAGTACCTCCGGCTTTTCGTTCATCATAGCAAAACCAGAGGATCGTCACTTTGGGCCGGGTATCCAGAATTTCCAGAACCGCCTGCATCTGCTCATCCAGCAGCTGCTTTCCCCCTTCATCCAGTTCGATCCTGTCCTCTGTCAGCCGCCCGGTCTCCGCAATGGCGGCATCAAAGCCGGTCAGCGCCGCAAAGGGGGAAAACTGGGCTGCCCGGTCATAATTGGTCATCCTTACCCGTCTGCCGGAGACAGGCCGTGCAAGATGGATGATGTCATCGTATTTATCGGTTTCCTTCATAGCCTGCTCCTTATGCCTTGTGGCCGCCGATCTGCCGGTTCCGGTCCCGGGCAGTGGCCCCTTCCTCCAGGTTCATGCCTTTTAAGATCGCATTTTTTCCGTACTTTTTCTTGATGCCGATAACTGCCTGCTGCCGCCGTTTTTCCCGCTGCCGCTGCTCCTCGATCTTTTCGGTATCCTCCTGGGGCACAAAGAGATCCAGCTGCTCCATACTGCCAGGTTTCGGTGCCTTCGTCTCCTGCAGTACATGGCAGGCTGCAATATTCATCCGGCGCACCAGAAGATCCCTGTCCACGATCCGGTCAAACAGCTCCATCACTGCTTCCGTGATCTCCCGGGTGGATGAGCTGTAGCCGGAGAGATTGACCGTTCCCTGGGCATGCTTCGGTATCTTTCTGCCATAGTGGTCTGTCACCACAGCACCCGAATACCGCTTCCGCCGTTCCGGATCTGTCAGATTATCGATGTCGTAGCCCACAGTCAGCACCATCTGATTGGTTACGAGATGCTTGTCCACCAGCTCCAGCACCAGCAGGTCTGTCATTTCCCGCATCACCAGTTTGGCCTTTTCCGCAGTATAGGCGCAGCTCAGCACCTGTCCGGAACCCAGGCTGTTGGTTTCCGGCCGGTAGGCTTTGATATCCCCAATGGTACAGGGTTCTATCCCCCAGGCATGGTCGATGAGCAGCTCCGCATTGACACCAAACAGTTTATACAGAAGATCCTCATTGTAAAATTCGTTGGGCCCGCCCAGTGAACACCGGGCAATTTCTCCCATGGTGCGGATGCCCACCTTTTCCAGCCGCTTCTCATACCCCCGGCCTACCCGCCAGAAATCTGTCAGCGGCTTGTGATCCCACAGCAGTTTACGATACCGCATTTCATCCAGTTGGGCGATGCGCACACCATCGGCATCCGCCTGGACATGCTTGGCAACGATATCCATAGCCACTTTGCACAGATACAAATTGGTGCCAATACCAGCCGCTGCCGTGATCCCGGTGGTCTGCAGAACATCCTGGATGATCCGGCGGACAAACGCATAGGGTGTTAATCCGCTGGATCTGAGATACGGGGTAATATCCAGAAAAACCTCATCAATGGAATAAACATGCATGTCCTCCGGTGCCACATATTTGAGGTAGATCTCATATATTTTGGTGCTGGTTTCCATATACATGGCCATCTGGGGCGGAGCAACGATATAATCAATAGCAAGACCCGGATCCCGGTTCAATGCATCTGCGTCCCAGCTTTTGCCCCGGAACTGCTGTCCGGGGGCCTTCAGTTTCCGCAGAGCATTGGCATCATTTACCTTCTGCACCGCCTCAAAGAGCCGTGCACGGCCCGGAATACCATAGGACTTGAGGCTGGGGGACACTGCAAGGCAAATGGTTTTCTCCGTCCGGCTGGCATCCGCCACCAGAAGGTTGGTTTTCAGCGGATCCAGTCCCCGCTGTATACACTCCACAGAGGCATAGAAGGATTTCAGATCGATGGCTGCATAAATTTTCTGCTTCATCCCGCTGTGCCTCCTTTCTTTCAGTCAAACAGGCTCATTTGGTAATTTGTCTGCTTTTCTTCAAAGGCAGACAAATACGAGAAAATTTGATTGTTGTTCCGCCAGATGCCGTATTTGTCACAGCGCTCCCGAAACAGCGCCTCCAGCCGGGCAGCGTGGGGACTTGGAAGTTCATAGGCATTGCCATAAGTGCGGATATACTGTTCCTTCAGTCCCGGAAAATGCCGGTCCAGCCGGGCATAAAAGTATTCCCGGTTTCCATCCCGCAGTGTCATGCCCATGCCAAAATGAAGAATGCCTCTCACCCCTGCCCCGGCACAGGCATCCACAATACCGCAGATGTTTTCCTCCGTATCATTGAGAAAGGGCACAATGGGGCACAGCCAGACCACGGTGGGGATCCCGGCGCACTGAAACACTTTCAGCGCGCTGATCCGCTGCTGCGTAGTGCAGACATTGGGTTCCAGAATCCGGCATATCTTTTCATCCATAGTAGTCAGCGTCATCTGCACCACCGCTTTGGTGCGGCCGTTGATCCGCTGCAGAATGTCCAGATCCCGGAGGATTCGGTCCGATTTTGTCAGAACCGTGGCACCAAAACCGTATTTTTCAATCAGTTCCAGACTTTTCCGGGTCATCTGCAGTTCCGTTTCCAGGGGCATATAAGGGTCGGACATCGAACCGGTGCCGATCATGCAGGGCTTTCGCCTGCTCCGCAAAGCCGCCTCCAGAAGCTGCAGACCGTTTTCCTTGACGGCAATGTCCTCAAATGGGTGCTCCATCCCATAACAGCTGCTTCTGGCGTCACAGTAAATACAGCCATGCTGGCAGCCCCGGTACAGGTTCATGCCATTCCGGGCTGAAAGAATATGTTTTGCCCTTATGTAATGCACAGCACGCCCTCCTTTTGCTTTATTATAGAACACTCGTTCTATAAAGTCAAGGGTTATCAAAATCCTGCCGTGCATCCAAACCGGAATACATTGCATTTGACTTCATGGGAACGCAATGATACAATGAATAAAATATGTCATTCGGAGGCGTATCTATGGAATTTCTGAAGAAAATCAAGGACACCGGTTCTGAAATGCTCAGTGCGCTGGCCCAGACCGAATCTCACCACAATCCGGACAAGATCATTACCCCCGGCATGCCGGAACTGCTGCGCAATGTGGCTGCCCAGACTGCCGTTCTCCTGGAAAACCGGGTGCTGCCCCTGGCCTCCGGCACCAAAGTTTCTGTATTCGGACGGGTACAGCTGGACTGGTTCGCCACCGGCTATGGTTCCGGCGGTGATGTAAACACTCCCTACATTATCAACCTGCTGGAAGGTCTGCGAAACTGTGAGGACCTGCAGGTAAACGAAGGCATTGCCGATATTTATGAACACTGGATCGTGGAAAATCCCGTCAACCACGGTGTCTGGGGCAACTGGCCCCGGAGCCACCCGGAAATGCCTGTAGGCCCGGAACTGGTGCGTAATGCCAAAGCCCATTCTGACCAGGCCATTATTGTCATTGGCCGTTCCTCCGGCGAGGACAGGGAAAATGTATTGGCTCCCGGCAGCTACTATCTGACGGGAGAAGAAAAGAATATGCTGAAAAATGTCACAGCTGCCTTTCCCGATGCTGTGCTTCTGCTGAACATCGGCGCCGTGATGGATCTTTCTTTCCTGCAGGAGTATTCCTTTGGTGCTGTGATGATCCTCTGGCAGGGCGGTATGGAGAGCGGCAATGCTGCTGCCGATCTGCTCTGTGGCAAAGCAAATCCCAGTGGCCGTCTGACAGATACCATCGCAAACCGCTATATGGATCATCCCTCTTCCACCCATTTCGGCGAAAAGCTGGCAAATGAATACTGGGAAGATATTTATGTAGGCTACCGCTGGTTTGAGACCTTCGGCAGGGAGAAAGTCCTCTATCCCTTTGGTTATGGTCTATCCTATACCACTTTCACAACCACTGTGACCTCTTCCGATCCCCTGATCTACGAAGCTACCGTCACCAACACAGGTTCCCGCCCCGGCAGGGATACGGTGATGCTGTTTGTGGAAAAACCCTGCGGCGCCCTTGGCAATCCTGCCCGGGAACTGGTGGCCTTTGCCAAGACAAAGGAACTGGCTCCCGGTGAGCATCAAACCCTGCTTCTGGAATGCTCTGCCTACCAGATCAGTTCTTACGATGATGCCGGACTCACCGGCCACAAATCCTGCTATGTGATCCAGCCCGGCAGCCACCGGTTCTATCTGGGCAGCAATGTGCGGACGGCTGAGCATGTGGGTACCCTGCAGGTGGGAGAACTGATGACTGTTGCGCAGTTGTCGGAAGCTGCTGCTCCTATCCGGCCCATTTCCATCCTTGCCAATGAAGACGGAAACCCCGTACAGCGGAAAGCTTCCACCAAAACCATCAATCTGAAAAGAAGCATTCTGGAAAGCCTGCCGAAGTCACATTTTATCACCGGAGACCGGGGCTTTAAGCTGAAGGATGTTCAGGAAGGAACCGTTTCTCTGGAAGATTTCGTTGCCCAGCTCAGTGACGAGGAACTGGAAGCCATTTCCCGGGGCGGCTATGTAATGAACCATCCCCTGGGCGCCAAGGGCAATGCCGGTATCTTCGGCGGCGTCACCGAATCTCTGCGGAAAAAGGGTATTCCTGTCATCACCACCACCGACGGTCCCTCCGGCATCCGGCTCTATGATTCCTGCTCCCTGCTTCCCATCGGCACAGCACTGGCCTGCACCTTTGATACAGAACTGGTGGAAGATCTGTGCCGCCACCTGGCAGAAGAACTGGCCTCCCGGGGCAGTGATGTACTGCTGGCTCCCGGCATGAACATTCACCGCAATCCCCTCTGCGGCAGAAACTTTGAATATTTCTCCGAGGATCCCCTGCTCACCGGCCGCATTGCCGCAGCCTTTGTCCGGGGTATCCAGTCTCTGGGCGGTGCTGCCTGTCCCAAACATTTTGCCTGCAACAACCAGGAAACCAACCGGAACAAGACAGACAGTGTCCTGTCAGAGCGTGCCCTCCGGGAAATCTATCTGAAGGGCTTTGAGATCTGTGTCAAGGAATCCGCTCCCAAGACGCTGATGACCAGCTATAACCAGATCAATGGCGTCTGGGGACATTACCACTATGAGCTGGTAAAAACCATTCTCCGGGACGAATGGGGCTTTGACGGCTGTGTCATCACCGACTGGTGGATGCAGTATGCCGCAAGCCCGGAATTCCCCAAGCTGAAGGGTAACGCCTACCGGGTCAGAGCCCGGGTGGATGTGCTGATGCCCGGAGCCAAAACGCTGCTGGACCAGAAGCGTTCTTCCGATGGAACCCTGCTCGCCACCTACAAAAAAGAGGGTGGCATCACCCTGGGTGAAATGCAGCTGGTGGCAAAAAATGTGCTTCGCTTCATTCTGAAACTGAAAAAACTGTAACTGGAAAAGAGGGTTCCCCATGTCCAACAAACACCCGGAATATATGACAACGTCCAAGGAGCGGCTGAGCTACTGGACTTACTTCGTGGGACAAAACATCTACTACAATATCACCGCTGCATTCATTTCCACCTACCTTGCCATGCAGGGCATTTCTCTGGCTAAGGTGGCTGTGGTTCTGCTGATCGTAAAGATCTGGGATGCTGTCAACGATCCCATTTTTGGCTTCATTTTCGACAAGGTAAAATTTAAAAACGGTCAGAAAAGCCTGCCCTGGCTGCGAATTGCCGTGCTGCTGATCCCTGTTGTCACCATCGTGCTGTTCTCCATTCCTTCCGGCCTCAGCGAGACAGGCAAACTGGTGTGGTTTGGTGTTGCCTATCTTCTGTGGGATACCGTATACACACTGACCGACGTGCCCGCCTATGCCATGCTGAATACCATGACGGATAACCTCCAGGAGCGTAACCTGCTTCTGAGTGTCAACCGGGTGTTCTCCGGTGCCGGTGTACTGATCTATGGCGTGGTGCTGCCCTTATTGATCAGCGAGAGCGTGGGCATGAGCAGTTCCATGGCCATCGCCATCCTGTCCATTTTCAGCGCCCTGACCATGGTCCCCCTGTGCGTCAAGTGCAAGGAGCGGAACTATAACCCCGGTGATGAGGAAGAAAACTTCACCCCGAAGCAGATGTTCTCCTACCTAAGGAATAACAAATATCTGCTGATCTACTACTGCGGTTACATGGCAACCGATGCCCTGAAGACTTTCAATGCCGTGCTTCTGTTTGCCTCTTTCTACCTGTTCGGCAATTCCCTGTACGCCGTTGTTCTGAACATTCTGAATATGGTGCCCGGTGTTTTTGCCGCCATGCTGATGCCCACCATTCTGAAACGGTTTGACAAATTCAGAACTCTGTTCTGGATGAATCTGCTGTGTGTCGTGCTGGGTCTTGTGATCTATTTTGCCGGTTACGACAATGAGGGAATCTTCCTGACCCTGACCTGCATCCGTACCATTCCCATGAGCATTGTGGGCATTCTGGCCTTCATGTTCACCCCGGACTGTGCCGAATATGGCCAGTTTAAGTCCGGTATCAGTGCCAAGGGCATCACCTTTGCCATCCAGACCTTTTCCGTGAAGATCACCGGCGCCATCTCCTCTTCCCTGGCCCTGTTCCTGCTGGGCCTCTTCGGCTGGATCAGCGTGGAAGCTGAAAGCTTTGAACAGCTGGCCGCCATGAATATCCAGCAGAGCCCCGTTGCGCTGGACGGCCTGTGGATCGTTTATGCCCTGGTGCCTGTTATCGGCATGATCATCTCCACCTTCTTCTATCTGGGGTATAAACTCAATGACAAGGATGTGCAGATCATGGCCAAGTGCAACTCCGGTGAAATCACCCACGCAGAAGCGGAAAAGCTACTTTCCAGAAAGTATTGATTTTCAAATTTTACCGGGCGGTATCCCAGGATACCGCCTGGTTTTTTCCTGGTTTACCATAACATTCCAGCTATGTAAACCCTCCGGAATATTCAAAAAAATTTTACACTTCGACAAAAAGTCCTGTTTATGCCCCACAATGTATGATATCCTCCCTATAGCCGCAGAAAAAGCTTGAAAAAATCAGCTTTCACTCCACCGGAGTGCTTTTGTTACCGTTTTGTATCTTGACAAAGATAATG
>JAFSAP010000001.1 GCA_017440925.1 Oscillospiraceae bacterium
AGATTTCAATCCACCCACCCCGTGCGGGGTGGGACCACATCGAAGCTCATATGGGCTGGAATATCGAAATTTCAATCCACCCACCCCGTGCGGGGTGGGACAGCTACAAATAAATCATCTTTTTCTGTCACAGATATTTCAATCCACCCACCCCGTGCGGGGTGGGACCTTTTCTTCTGGTGAAACGGGCCGGATTTGAACCGACATTTCAATCCACCCACCCCGTGCGGGGTGGGACCGGGGTGTACCTGTAACAACAAAAGTCGTGGTAAATTTCAATCCACCCACCCCGTGCGGGGTGGGACAGCAAAAGTATACAAAATGTATTTTGTATCTTAAGCGCAATAAACAAATGGCGTTCGTTTTTCTATACAGGTGTTTTCTGCTCTGATCTTCCTTATGCAGCTTTTCCTGTTTTTGGGCAGAATACCCGGTGCGAACCTTCCCGATATTCCTGTGCGCTTTCTCTTCGCACTAAACCATTAATATTCCTTCTGCTTCATAACTCTGTTTGATACCAAAATGTTCAACCTTTGTCTGGTACTTATTTCCAAGGTAATAAAAACGCAAACTATCCTGCTTTTCATCCATTAAACCCAAAAGTTTATGCTGAAGTTGCCTGCACTGTGCAGCATCCAATATACATTCAAAAACCGAATTCTGCACCCGCTGACCGTAATTAACACACTCCTTCGCAATTTTCCGCAGCCGTTTCCGCCCTGCTGTATCGGAAGTACAAACATCATAGGTAATCAAAACAAGCATTCTTTCACCTCATTTCCACAGAAATGCCGGATATGCATCCAAATCTCCCCGCAAATATCTGGCAAGCAGCAATGCCTGGATATAAGGTACCAGCCCCCAGGGGATCTTCTCCTCCAAAAACGGATGGGTGATGGTTTCCTGCTTCCGCTCCTGCCAGTACTTCAGAAACTTTCGCCGCCCACTGTCTGTCATTCGCACTGAACCGCTTTCGCTTTTCTCAAAATCTGTACCACAGAGCATACGGTTGTTGATCACTGTCAGAACGAACCGCTCTGCCATGCAGGGGCGCAATTCTTCCATCAGATCCAGCGCCAGAGAAGTTCTGCCGGGACGATCTCTATGGAGAAAGCCAACATAGGCATCCAGTCCCACACTTTCCAAAGCTGATGCACAGTCATTGGCCAGCAGACTATAAGCAAAAGACAGCATTGCATTTACATTGTCAAGTGGTGGACGACGATTACGCCCATGGAAGAAGAAATCCTCCTTCTGCCGCAGTATCATCTGGTCAAATACCCCGAAATAGGCATTGGCAGCAGCACCTTCCAGTCCCCGCAGAGTATCCATCTCTTCTGTTTCCAGAACCAGCGGAAGTATATCCCTGTGGGCTGCGCAGGCACTGTCGAAAGTGGCATCATCGATCCGAGGTCTATGATCCCGTCTGGTTCGTTCCATACTCCACCGTGCATTATAGACCTTACCAAAAATCATGGCTCGTGCAATCCGGCAACTTTCCATAGGATCATCTGCAGACCGGTATTGCTGCCTGCGAAGCAGGACATTTCCCCGGCTGATACCATTTATTCGGGCAAGAAATTTTCCTCGCGGAGTACAAAAACACAGACCGATATCCCTCTCTGCGCAGGCTCCCATCAGTGCTGGAGATGCGCCTGCGTAAGAAAAGCTGATGATCATCTGCAGGTTATGGAGAGGAAACCGTGTTATCACTTCCCTGTCCCGGTTCACCAATACATTTTCCCCTTCCATGCTCAGATACACATTCTCAGAGGTCACGAACAATGTATTCAGCAGATGTCTCACAACGTATCCTCCATACTTCTTAGCAGGTATTCCTGTGCGCTGCGTCTCTTTACCAGTTTGGGAAGGCAAAGTTCTTTTAGAGAACAGGCATTGCAGCTTTTAACTGGCTTTGCCTTTGGCGTATGGCTGCGGCGGTAGAGGTCATGCATTTCCGCAAGGCAACTTTTTACTTTGCCGCGCAACGCCTCATCCAGATCAATGACCTCCCGGCGGCGAATCTCACCGTAAAAAATCGCGGCCTCTGGGATATCACAACAAAGCATCTCCTCCAGACACATAGCCTGGGCACAGAGTTGAAGGCGATCCGCATCAGTCGTCTTGGGACTGCCCCGCTTGTATTCCACCGGATAGGGCTGCCACAGCCCTTCCTGGTCAGGCAACGGAATACCTTTTGTCCCCCGGTGAAACTCCACCACATCACAGTTTCCGCTGATCCCTAAATCTGGACTGTGCACGCTCATATTCCGGGTAATGATCAGATTTCCCCGTTTTTCATGGCTGCTTCCGTCATGCGTCTTTTCGTGAAGGATTCGTCCATCCGTCGTTCTAACATTTTCAGCCCATTGCTGTTCGATATGGATCAGCGCCCATTGGCGGCGGCAGAAGGCAAAATGCTGCAGCCCAGAAAGCTGAAGATATTCTTCTTCCTTAAAGGCCATTGATGATCTCCGGTGTCAAGCCAGGAAGTTCCTCCAAAATGATCTCATAATCATCCATACTTGCAGGCATTGCAAGTATGTCTTTCTGGACAACCTTGACGGAGCGATGGACTTTGGCAGAAGAATACTGGCCGGACTTGGAATCATGCTCAAACCAGTACAGCTTCACCACCTCCATAGAACCTTCGGGACGGGCAGAAGATGCATCATTTTCAAACAGCGTCCGCAGACACTCCTTTACTACCTGGGCATCCTCATAGGAAAAACCAGTTTTCTCCGCCAGCTGAACATTGATGGATCCTTTCAGAAGATACAGGCCGAAACGAACAAAATGCTTCATACCCATGGTGTCAGAAGTGCGGGTACCACCTTTTTCACCTTTCTCGCCGTTCACACTCTTGGTGATCTGCAGAGACTCCACTTCAACAGGTGATACACTGACTGCCTGATGAATAGAGACAGGGCCTCGGACACCTACCGATACGCCTTTGGCATCTTTAAATGCAAATACCTGGCCAAAAGTGCGGACATCCATCCATGTTTTACAGGCTTTCTCCGCGTATATATCCCTGTTCTTTTCACCCTTCATCACTGAACCGGCTCGCTCACTGAGGCTGCCAAAACCATCGTCGCAACGATCTTCGGACTGGACAAAAACGCTATGCCCCATATCCTGCATACGGTTACGGATCTTACGCTTAATACACACATCGCTCATTTCACCAAAGCCATTATAATCCGTACGGGGACGATTTCCATTCAGGGGATCTCCATTGGCATTTGCCCGATCCACGGCAATCAGCGCCACAAAATCGATCTTATTCATCAGCTTGCTCATTGTTCATTTTCCTCCGTCTCGTTATTATTCTTTTTCGCGTAAAGGGCACTTCTCTGAAGATAGTAACCCATCAGATAGCTGTCGCCCAACGGTGCATTTTCATTCTCCGGGAACTGACTGATGATTTCCATGATCTGGCCAATCAGATTCTTATACCAGATACGGCTACCAGGTTTCAACCGTGGGAAATATGCCCTTTCCAGTTGCTTATCCAGGTTATTGGCAACATACATAGGCCGTTGGCAAAATACTGACTGCAATCGCATTGCATTGGGTTCGCGGTTTTCATTGCTGTTAAAGGTATCCCGTTCCACTTTTTCCATAACTGCCAGCAGCCGTCCAAACTGGTAGCTGCGATCCTTTTTCTCAGGCTCTAGAGCCATCTCCCATTCCTCCTTAAATCGATCTGATCTGTATTTGCGGATCACTGCGCAGGCAGTGAACAGAATATCTTCCCACACATAGGAATCATATGCCTGTGGCCGTGATGCACGGCTGACCAAGGCTTTTACAATGTCTGTGCCAATCAACGATTTTTCAACCCGGCAAGCAATCATTCTCTGCATCTGCTGCCGAAGGATCCGTTCATCCGTTTCCAGTTTTCCATTTCGAACAGTACCAAATGCACAGTCAACGATGCTCCTAAGAGAGGGAGATTGGATTCCAAATGTCCTATGTGGCCAGCAGCAACTCACATCCCAGTCGTGGAGCCGCTGAAGGAAATCATAACCCTGCAATTCATTGTAATAGGTCAGCGACAACCGTCCCGTGGTTGCTGCATCGAAAGCCGCCAGGACAACTCCATCCGACAGTTTCAACTCTGCTTTTTTGCTGTTGAGAACCGTTTTCAGCGTTTCTTTATAATCACTGGGTTTAAAGATGGGCTTTGACGCACAAAAAATAGGCAACTGTGCTGGGATGATTTTTCGTCCCTGCGGATTCCAGCACAGAAATGTACGACCTCCCATATTGACGCCCTGTTCCTGTACCAGCCAGCGCAGGGCATTATGTGCCTTCTGAGATGCCTCATAACTTATTCCCGCTGCCTGCCATTCTTCCACAAAGCGTCCCCGATAGGTAAATCCACTGGAATCGTTGGCAGAAATTAGCTTCGCATTGCCGTTAATGGGAATAATGCCCTTAGGATGCTGACCGGCAGCAGTGGTTTCTTCTCCGGTAACCATACATAACATTGTTTCTCCATCGTGTATTGCAATATAGTAATTTGTGAATGCATCAAACAACGTATGGTCTTTCCAGCACGCCTCCTTTGCCTCTCCCCGAACACACCAGCGGATAAGCAGCTTTTCATTCTCCGGAAGTCCCTTGTTATCCAACTTAACCACACCGCATCGGGTCAGATCCGACAGGATCGTTCCATTCCTGACATAGCAAAGGATCGGCATCAGTTTGGAATGTGTGTACTCAGACGCCGCCCATGCAGCAAGCTGATCCACATATAGTTTATATTTTTTCTCATTTGCAGGTATCAGATATCCGATCTGCTCACAAAGTGGATGTGCGCAAGGAGCGCTCGTCCGTCCTGCCGAGCTTTCTGTTGCTGGGATAATGATCTTTGGTTCTGTCTTATCCACTGCCACAACATCCACAAACACACCATCCTGGTCAACTGTGATCTCCAGTTCAGCTCTGGTAATGATATGCCCCACTGGTGCCATCATGTCATGCCCCTCTGTGTCTTTGGCAGCATAGGCAAAGTGGGTGTCATACGTCTCCACAGCTTTTTGCAGCAATCCCATTATGTCACCTCCCCGAATTCCTTCAGACCGGAGAAATTCTCCAAATTCTCACCAAAGGGTTTCATCTCCATTTCCCGCAGAGGTTTATGATGGGGACAATCCTCTGGCCGCAGAAAGCGTATGATACCATTTTCCATTACCGGACGCCAAAACCGCGCCGTCATCTTTCCTCTTGTGGCATCGTCATACGCTTCATCCGCATAGGTGATTCCATGGTACATAAGGCCGAAATCCATCCGGGAAATACTGTCATAGGCTCCCGTACCCTGTCCGAAGATACAGGGCTCCACATAGCCCTGGCACTCCCGGGCACCCAGAAAAATATCCCGGCGGCCGCCTTTGCGGATCATTTTCAGTGCGATCTGGTGATGCTTATTTTCATTGCGGTCTCCGGCAAGCTCTGGTCGGTTTTTATTCCACTCGAAATGCGCCCGAACCTGATACCGGCAGTCCTTGAGATAGGTATAATAGGCCAGATCATTGCCGCCATGGTACTTGATCGGCCGGATCCCCTTGACCTCCATCTGGATGGGGTTCATGATCCGTACCGCATCCACTACCCATCTAATCGTGGGCTTCCAATAGACAGAGTGCAAAATCCCCTTTAACGCTTCGTATGTTGGGATCTGATAGCTGCATTTCTCTCCACCAATACGCATTACCGGATCTGAGAAAAGGGCGTAGTCTCCCGTCACCTCAAATTCCACAATATTCGGATATTTGGTTTTCTCCATCTCACACCTCCAAAAAATCGTTCTGCTTTTGTACGAGACACAGACCCGTGTCTTCATCATAGTACCCAGTAGCAAGGATCGCCACTCCTGCATATTCCGTCACCGCATTTCCCAGTTTCTTCAGCTGCCATTCGTAGACTGCCACACTGTAGGGTCTGGCTCTGCGTTCCCATTTTGCCAGAAAGATCGGATCCGGATGCGCTTGGCTTGTAAGTTCAGCAATCTGCTTCTCGCCTTCTCCATAGGGCACGATCACATCCCGCGTTCCGCTGTCAAACACCTCAAACTGGCTGCCTGCCAGCTTAAATGCCTGATTCAAACAGAATTGCCCTGCGCAGGCGGTGTCTTCATCACAATATTTGGTATTGCACGACAGTAGGTCAAACATTGTTGCACCGTGCTTTTCCAAATAATAATCCTGATATTCTTTTGGCATATTTGCATACAGTCTTTGGTAATAGGCATGAATCGCCGGATCTGAAGACAAATCATTTCCAAACCGTTCCGGTTCACGGTGATACATATACAGCAGACTTTCCGTAGCTTTCTTCGCCTCTTTGATCTCTCGAAGTTTTCCTAAGTTTTCTCCCACGCAGGACACCACATATACCGGAGCAAGCTCCACTGATTCTCCATGCCGGTTGCATCGGCCTGCCGCCTGGATCACATTGTCCATCCCTGCTGTCATACGGATGACCCGCTGGAAAGATATATCCACGCCCGCCTCAATGACCTGCGTGGCAACACACAGGCACTTTTTACCCTCTGCCAGTGCCCGATTCAGCTTTTCCAGCACAGATCTTCTGTGAGCAGTACACATTGCAGCAGACAGATGACAACTGATATCCGCATAGTTCTGAAGCTGTAAAAACAGGTATTCCGCTTCGTCTTTCCGGTTGCACACGATCAATAGGCTTTGCACCTGTTCCAGCACCTCCTGTGAAAAAGAAGCGATCTCCTCCAGTGTCTTGCTTCCAGCATCAGTAATCACTGTTCTGCGGAAAGGCTCCCACAGGTATCGGTCATAGGGAATCACATCCCGAATATTGCTTCTGATCGGATGATCTGTCTTTTCCAAACAAGGCTGTGTCGCAGAGCACAGCAGAATTGTGGCACCGCAGACATTTGCAAGGAAATCCATGGACAGATTAAACAGTGTCAGCATTCTGGGAGGCACTGTCTGCACTTCATCGATCACGATAACACTGTTGCACAAACCCTGGAATCGCCGGACAGAGGTTGTTTTTCCCTCAAAGAGGGTATTCAGAAGCTGAACCAGTGTGGTGATAATCACCGGTGCATTCCAGCTCTCCACAGCCAGCTCCCGCTGATCCAGCTTCCATCCCTCTTCTGTGTTCAGCACATTGGAATGATGTTCCAGAATGATGTCATCATCTCCCAGATATTCCCGGATGACTGCCGCATTTTGTTCCAGAATAGAAAGCAGGGGGGATGTAAAGATCAGACGCTTCTTCCCCCATTTTTTTGCATGAGCCAGTGCATAGCGAAGCGAACTTAAGGTTTTTCCACCGCCAGTTGGAACATTCAGCCTAAAAATTCCACCAGGGTGCTCTGCATAAGCCCGGCATCGGTCAGATATCTTCCGCCTGGCCTGGCGTATTGGCGTATCGGCCAAAAAACGGCTCAACTTCTCTTCCACTCGGTTCAGATATGGGCTCCAGAAGCAATGCATATCTTCCAGGGACTCTGAATACACAAGACCACCCATAAATTCTGCGGTATCCCGGCGATCTGCTTCGATCAGTGCAGACAGCAGCAGCCGTGCCAACAGGCTGATATGAAAACTGTATTCCGCAACATCTATCTCTTCCTGCTTTTCATCTGCCAGTCTTTCACAGACTTCTGATAACTCCCGAACTGACTGTGCAAACAATTCATCCAGTTCCTTCTCCGAGGTGCAATGCTTCAAAAAATTCTGCTTGCTTTCTGTATACCCGATATCTTCCTTTGTCATGCGATGTAAAAAACCAGATCTGCGGTCTTGTCCAACGCAGTCAAAAAGGCCATGATGGCTACCAACCGCAAATGCCAGCAGTTCAGCCGCAAAGCACTGCATTCCATCTTCTTGCAAATGATACCGCTCCATCAGCAGGCGTGTACCTGCAAATGTATGATTCACAGAACCGCGCACGCCATGAGGATTCATCAAATATTCTTCAAACTCTTTTTTGAATTTACCGCAGTCGTGCACCAGACCTAACAGATATCCAGTATACTTCAGACCAACATTCTCCAGACACTTACTGGCATATTGGGCGCTGTTTCTGCTGTGCTCCGCCGATGTCTGTATCTCCATGCCGGAGATGCCTTCCCGAATGTGTGCAGGAAATATCATTGCACGTCCTCCTTCAAGCCACGGTTTTCCAACTACCGCCATGCTCAAATCTTTTCTGTTTAATATCATATAATCTGTACAATAAATCGGGTAAAATTACTGAATTTGGTGGAAATAGTAACTATTTTCTATTGATTAAATCATAGCATACTTTTTTACCCGCATCAACCTGATCTCCTGAAAATGCAAACATATTTACCTATACGACACGCCATATGTATTCGGCTGTTTCAGTATGCAACATTCTGCAAATTGGAGTATATTTCTTTTTGTTTTACAGATAATAACATCGTAATTTGTAAATCTAAGAGGAGAGAAGATATATGAAAGCTACAGGCATTGTCCGCCGGGTGGATGACCTCGGCAGAATCGTCATCCCCAAAGAGATCAGAAGAACCCTCCGCATCCGGGAAGGCGACCCGCTGCTGAAATCATTGACAGTGTGCGAACGGTACTTGTGGGCGATGAAGATGCTGGGTCAGCGGATATCATAAGCAAGCCCCCTGCCGGATATTGGCAGAGGGCTGAGTCTGTGGGCATCTTATTTTCTTCTGAACCGGTATTTTATTAATCATTGCAGAATTTTCCGGTCTCTTTCGGTACATTCCGGCACAGGGAGCAGTTTGCCATTCAAAACATCGATCGCAGTCTGCACTTGTCCATCTTCCAGGCCCTTACCATTCACATTGGTTCGAACAAAATGTGGGAGACTGGCTGCTGACCAGCCAAAGACCCGGTCGTCCAAAATCACGTAACTATCAATATATCGCTTTTCTTCCAGCCATTCCCAAATCTCCGCATCCCGTCCGGCATTTTCTCTGACCGGTGTTTTGGAATGGATCGACAAACCAAATTGTGCAAAGATCGTGTTGATATGCTGTCCTACAGAGTCCATCTGGGGTTCTCCTTCGTTCCAGAATTTTCGCCAGGATGTACTCAGCACGATCCATGAACATACACCGAATCATAATCCCCCTTCTTTCTGTTTCACTTCTCCAAAAACAATACAGATAACTCTTCTTCCTGATATTCGGGAATCATTTTACAGATCCGTTCCACAGGAATCTGCATCAGGAATTCGCTACCCTTCCGGTCGCTTTCTATGCACCGGAACGCAACCCAGGCCATACGGTGCTTTTGAATAACCTTGGCCACAGCGCTTCTGTCATGGCTGTATTCCTCATACAGTTGTTTTGCCAGATATCCCAGCCGGTCTGCCAGATGTTGCAGTCGAGCCAGATGATAATCATAGAATTTAAATACTGGGATCAACTCCGGATTCGCCTGACAGATTATATCAATCTCTGTAGAAGCGTCTAACAGCATCTGAACACATTCTCGCTTGGTAATGGATTTCATCTGCATCAGGTGGTGTTTCGCAATGTAGTCGGGAGATTTTACCTTTACCCGGTTCCAATTATCATCCACAACCACAAATCCCTCTGCCATTATTTCTTCCGAATCTGTTTGATTCAATCGAATGGCCATTTCCACACATTCTCCCAGAGAGCAGATAGGATACATTTGTGGTTTTCGGATTCCAATATTAACATCCAATTCCTGCCCTGTCAGATTATGACGAGTGCCGATATGATAAAGGGTTGTGGTTTCATAGGGTACAACTACCCTACTGCTGGGACTAACCAGTTCAAAAATGTAGGTAATATATTTTTCCAGAGAATCAAATGGAATATCTCCATAATTGTCCGCTTTGCAGATAAGCTCGTAGAAGGAGCTCAAGGAAAACTCGCCCACGGGAGCGTTTTCTGCCCGTAGTGTTGCATTGGTAGAAAACTGCCAACCCGCTTTTCTATGGTCATACCACAGCTTGATAATAGACCCGTCCACCTTTTCCTGCACCTTTGCACAGGTCCAGTCAATGGGATCCGCATAGCTTTCATTGTGGTTACCAAATTTTCGAAAGGGCCAGCAAACTACTTCCAGCTTTTCGGTATCCAGAATGATTCCCCGGGCTTCCTGAACCATAGGATCTGCATAATTACAGTTGAAACCATAGTTAAAAATCGCATAAGGTCCTTCTCTTCTGGTTTTAATTCCATAGTTTTTCCAGAGTAACGACTCCCATTGTTCCGGATTTTCAGCCAGGAACCGGCAAAGATAAGAATTTGTATTCATAATGTCTCCTAATGTGCCGCACGGTCTGCCCGATGCAAGGCCAGCAGGTCAGAAATAAATGCTTCACCGAACAACTTTCTGTCTTTTTCTTCTGCACTGTCTACCCAACGCCAATGGGTCAACGGTCTCATATGGCAGTTGATCAGATTCGTTTCATACAACACCTGACGAAATTCTTCCGGCGAAAGGGACTTACCACTGCACATTTCTGTCAGGTATAAATAAGCACCATAGTTGTCATGTCCCAGATAATGGGCATTTGCTGTCGGTTCCCCCCGAGTATTGCGATACTGTTTGGTATACAGCTTTCCAACATCGTGGTAGGCTGCCACCCGTTCCATCATTTTTCCATAACCCTGATCCTTACAGTATTGGACTGCAGCCTGCATATGTTTATCCAATGTCAGGCTGTGGTGAGGATTATCCTGGTTAAATTCCTGTATTTTATCAAATGGAAATTGATAGGCAGTTGTGTCTATAACCGGAATGATCTCATCCCAGCCTTCCCAGTAGTTAGGACATTCAAAATTATGCAGCATACGCTGCATTCCTTCTTCCGGAACCCGGGCGCTTCCTGTTCTGTGCCGGTTCCGCTCCAGGCATATTTCCACCGGAGTAATAAACAGAACACATTTCTTCACACAGGAAAATCTCTTAAACTGTTCCAGAAATGACATACGACGTTTTCTGCTGAGATTGGTAGCATCCACAACAACAGACAGCCCCCGCCTTAAGGCTTCTCCCGTCTTTTTGCGGATCATCTCAAAAACCTGACTGTGAATGCAGGATTTCTCCTTCTCTGACAGGCTTTCCAAATCCACACCTTGCATCAGACCTTCCCGGATTTCATCAGAAGACATAATCAAATAACCTTGATCCCGGTAAGCCGCACTCTGCGTGCTTTTGCCGCTGGCCGGAATACCAACAAACATAACAAGTTCCATTTTTAGCCTCCATACGGATTGTTTGATATTATCATATCATGTTCTTTCTGCGAATAAAATGCTTAATTTTGATTTTATGGAAGAAAGAGGCTACCCTGAAGGCAGCCTCCTTTATAGTTATTAACATATTCATCAATTCTGGTTTTGCTCTGCATCCTTCTCATCCCAGAACCGGTTAATGGCATCGGCATAGACAAGCTCATTGCCGGTCCAACCGTAGAGAATAGAGGTTCGGTAGCCGTTCTCGGGGATCAGTACATTGCTGTAACCCGCAGTCTGGACACAGAATACATTGACCTTTGGATTCACGGTTCGACGGTAAGTGTCGATAAGCTTTGCTACATCCACATAGCTGCCCCGGCAGCAATAGCCCGCCGCCTTATATTGGGCCATACCTGCACCGGTGCCATAGAGGCCACCATGACCAGCCTGCTGGTCGGAATAGATGAAGATGTTGTCATAGACGATCTTCTCCCGGATTGCCTGCTCAAAGAACAGCCAGATACCATTCTCGGTAGCATGTCCCACATCCCGGCCCCCAGTAGCATTGATCTGCTCTGTCTGATGGAGAACACCCTGCCGCTTGGAGATCTCATACATCTGCAGTCTGTCACCGAACTTACCCACAAAGCCCTCCTCAGAGTTGTGGGCAGTGATCACAGAAGACAGATTGTCGATCTCTGCAATCCGTACAGAGCCATAGGAAGAGGTGATGCAGCCCCATGCAGAGCCGGAGTTGTCCGACAGACAGACAGTGCGGCCCGGCAGAGTCGGCATATTGCCGCAGGCAATGTCGATACACTCCTCCAGTGCATCCAGAATCATCTGACGGTGACAGATGCCAGATGCCACCTTTATGGCATCGTATGCGCTCTTGTACCGGTAGGGGAACTGCTTGCCGTCGGGAACACCCTTCTTCAGCTGATTCAGAATCTGGCGGGTCTGCTCCATGTCAGAGATCTCGGTAAAAATACCCCGCAGATTTCGAAGCAGCGCCATGTGGCCAATGTGGATGGTGTTCAGAATCTCAGCCCAGGAAGCACCGCCTGCGCGCAGAGTCTCCCAGGTCTTCTCCTCCTGAGGAGTCTCCACCGTGCCGGTACGCATCAGCTCATCAATGAGGGTGCCCTTGGCATGGCAGATCCGGATGGTGTCGATCATGCCGATACCACTGTTGCGGTACTTGTAGACCTCATAGCGGTTCATTGCACCCAGGCGCTCTGCCCAGGATCGCTTCAGGATGCCGGGAATCCGGTTCTTGGACTTGTTGCGGTAGAGGTAGTAGGTCAGCTGAGAAGCCGGCTCATCGGCACGAGACATGACCTGAGCATTGATTGCCGCAAAAGCACCGGGGTTTGCCTCAGTAAAGGCACAACGTGCGGGATGGATCGCTGCACGAACCATAATCACCTGAGGGTTCAGACGCATGTGGTATACCTTACGGAGGGTCACCGCCCACTCAAGAGTTGCCCGGAAGTTATATTCCAGAGCTGCGTCGATGACCTCTTCCATAACCTGAGAAGTATTCTTTTGCAGATAAGCCTTCATCTCTGGGATCAGATATGCCTCAAACAAAGAGTTTACCGTAAATCGGCCGTCTGAAACCTTGCTGATGCCTGCCTCTGCAAAAGCACCATCGCGGTAATAAGCAGGCTCACCAAAGATAGAGGAAGCCGTTACCAGCTTCAAGGTGTCCACGGGATTCCACTGATAGGAAATACCGCCCATATAGTTTACAACAGGATGCTTCTGCTGAAAAAGCTGGTTCTTTCGCTGTGCAGAAACATATTGCTCCATTCGGCTCATAACAAAGCCTCCTTTCATTTATCTTAATAATTGGAATTTCTTGTGAGACAGCACCACGAATATATGGAACAACATTTTTTCGTGTTCTACCGCTGAACTACAGCCAGTTACTTTTAGGCTGGGAGGGGTCGAACCTCCGTCTCGCTCTGGAAGTGAGATGAAGTTGTTCCAGCCGCTATGGTGCTGTCCTTTTGCAAACCGAGAATTCTTGCATTGACATAGAAAAGTACAAATGTTGGAATTATTTGTGAGGAAGTCAACGCTGCCGCTACGGTCAGCTTTTTTGTTTTGATTCCGGGACTTTAGTCCGGGAATATGGCATGACTTACAGGACTCAAACCTGTATAACTGATTTTGGAGACCAGGGTCCTATCTTTGAACGAAAGTCATATATAGAATGGATTTGGTGGGATATACCGGGCTCGAACCGGCATCCTCTGTTTGGAAGACAGATATGCTGACCATTGCACCAATACCTCATTTTCTGGAGGAGCATACCGGATTCGAACCGGTAACCTCCGCTCGGCGGGAAGATGTGTTGCCATTACACCAATGCTCCATATTGTTTCTGGAGGAACATACCGGACTTGAACCGGCGTCTTCTGCGTGGCGGGCAGATATGTTAACCATCTACACCAATGCTCCATATTTTGTGGTGAAACATGTCGGAATCGAACCGACGGCTTCTGCATGGCAAGCAGATATGTTAACCATTACACCAATGCTCCATATTTTTCTGGACGAGCATACCGGATTCGAACCGGCAACCTCTGCACGGCGGGCAGATATGTTACCATTACACCAATGCGCGATTCTTTCTGGTGAAACATGTCGGAATCGAACCGACATCCTCTGTTTGGAAGACAGATATGCTACCGTTGCACCAATGCTCCATGTGGTGATACCTGCGGGATTTGAACCCGCGTGCCCGGATTGAGAATCCGGTATCCTGACCGCTAGATGAAGGTACCATTTGGCCCTGCCTACGGGACTCGAACCCGTGTAACCGGAGAGACAGTCCGGCATCTTAACCGCTGGATCAAAGCGGGATATAGTGATGCCTGCGGGAATCGAACCCGCGTTATCAGATCGAAAGTCTGATGTCCTGACCCCTAGACGAAGGCACCATATTGTTTCTGGAGGAACATACCGGACTTGAACCGGTGTCATCTGCTTGGCGGGCAGATATGTTAACCATCTACACCAATGCTCCATGTGGCGGCTCCTGAGGGGCCATACTTTTGAGATTCTTTCGCAATGGTTGCTGCGATTCCCGATCTTGGTTTCGCTCTGTATTTGTAGCTTCATTCTACCACCGAAGGGTTTCTTTATCGTGGAAAAAACCTTGCGAACTTCACTTTGTGATTTCTGTGTCAGACCAAAGACTTTCCGGTTTCTTCCAAAGCGGTAAATTCAAAGTATCCTGTGCTGTTTTATCCGGTTTGTGTATTCCCTGTGTCTTTGTGGCTTTATCTTAACACCATATTCTTCCTTTATCGTGGAAAAAAACTTGCGAACTCCGTTATTTACAGAGTCCGCAAGTTTTGTTGATTTGTAATTCTGTTTTTGATTTGCTCTACTATGGATTTCGGTTCCACCACCTTCAGCACGGGGCCAAAGGACAGGATCCGGATCAGAAGCTCCCGCTCATCCCGGGGTTCATACCAGAGGGTGATCCGGTACATACCTTTTTCCAACTGCTCCGTCTCTTTCTCCAGATGGGAAAAATGCAGCATGGCACGCTCCAGAGCGTTGCGCCGGTTTGAAAGCTCCAGAACCAGCTTTACCTTCTGTAATTGCGGAATCTCCTTTCGGGACGATTCCGCTTCCTGAAGTTCACAACTATGGATCCTGGCCACATTCAAAATTGCCGGATGCCCATTTTCCATAATCAGAAGCCGGAATTTATCATCCTTTTCCGAGTATTCCAGCCGATAGGGAGCGCAGATATGGGTCTGCATTCCGTTCGCACCTCTGTACAGAAGCCTGACCCTCTGCTTCCGGGCAATCGCCTGGGCAAGCTGCCGAAAATTATCCATATAGTCAGGATCCTCATAAGGGTCACCATCTTCATAACGGTCGAACCAGCAGAACATATCCCGGGTAAACAAGGGCTCCACATTTTCAAGTCCCTGGTCGGACAGACCGAACAGCCGGATCCTGGGATCCTGAAGGATGGCTTTCAGCCAGCGCTTTTCCACCATTGTCAGCGGACGGTCCGGAGGATCTTGTAACACGCTTTCTCCTGCCTCATTCAGCAGATACCAGCTGTCCTTCAAAGCCTCCGGTATGTACATGGTGCTTTCCGAAAACGCAGACCCGGAAATGATCCGGCGGATCTCCCGCCGGGAAATACTGCCGTTTTCGGAAGCATACCGGAGGATCTGGGTTACTGTGTGATAGTATTTTCCGTAAATTTCGTGAAACAGCATCGTCATTCCCCTCCATACAGAGCGCCCATAGCATCCAGATCCTGCTGATACCGTGCGATCACTGCATCGTTGCTGCATTCCAGCTTTACAATTCTGCCGATAAAGGTCCGGATCCAGGGAAGCATTTCCAGCGCATCATAAACATCCGCCCGGTACTGATAGGTATTCTCGTCCAGAACCGTCACCGTTCCGTTTCTTTTCTCCCGGATCAGTCGCTGCAGAATGAAGGGCTCAGACTTTTCTGCATGGACCGTCATTTCCAGATGGTCCGGTTCTTCCTGCTGATTCAGGGAGACACCCCACATTTTTTCTGAAAACGCTTCCATCCGCTTCATCATCGTGTCATGGTGCTGCTCCACACTGCCCGGCTTTACCTTATGAATGGTATCCAGACGGAAAAACTGAAACTTTTCATCGCTTTCCTTCATTCCCAGCAGATATTGCCGTCCGGTCTGGGAACTGATGTGGATCCGGCAGGGATAAACCCGCCGGTACCGCTCCATTGGATGAAACAATCCATGCAAGGTCAGGTCGACCCAGCGATGACTGCTCATGGCAGCTACCAACTGAAAGAGGATCTGGCTGTCCAGAGTATGCACCATATAATGATGCTTGAACCGGAATATGCTGTCTTGCCGGGGCAATCTGTCCAATAGGAAAGAACCGATCACGCCCATGGGTGCGCTTTCCGAATAAAAATCCAGAGCATTCTTCCAGCCATCCAGGCAGATTGTATCCGTACTTCTGGAATAGACATATTCCTTTCCTAGTTTTTTTATGGTGATCATGCCCAGGTCTGCGTATTCCTTCAGCTTTTTGCGCAGGGTGGAAACATCCAAAACCTCTGCCTCCGGAAACTGACAGAGGTATTCGGTTTCAATCTCATCCACCAGTTCCATTAAGGACAGTTCCCGCCCAGGCAGCAGACAGTCGAGGATGTAAAAGTGCAGCGTGATATCCTTATCCGTAAAGCTTTTAGCTTTGAAGGCATTGTACAGCGGATTATGCTCCAGGCTGCGGCTGTCCATACTGATGAAAACCTGCTTGCCGGTTTCCTCCCGCCGGAAGGACATATGATCCCCCAGCCAGCTTTCGATTCGGCGGCGCTCATTGTCATAGCTCCGTGGACTTTTCATCCCCATTTCCGAACGGCTGCGGAAGCCATAGACGTAAAACTGCCGCATATAATCCCGGATACGCTCAAAATTCTTAATCAATTCGCTGTTTTCCATGGTGTACCTCTATCTCTGTACAGTCTATGTGTATAGTATAGACTATTTTAAAAGGAAAGGCAATCCAGCAATTATCGCTTCCAGAGTGACCTGGTTCCGGTTAGACTGTATGATAGAACAGTAAATTCTGACTTCCGGTTTTGAGATTTCTTTCCAGTTTGGAACACTTCAAAATGCACCGTATAATCCTTCCTCTTTTACAAATAATAGCACTGTAATTCGACATTAACGAGGAGAGAAGATATATGAAAGCAACCGGCATTGTCAGGCGCGTGGACGATTTGGGGCGTATTGTCATTCCAAAAGAGATCCGCAGAACCTTAAGGATCAGGGAAGGCGACCCGCTGGAGATCTATACAGAAAAGGATGGTGGTGTGATCTTCCGCAAATATTCCCCCATGGGGGATCTGCAGGAATTTGCCGCCCAGATGTGCGAATCTATCGGCTCTGCCACCGGGCACATCGCCGCCATTGCGGACCGGGACAGCATCATTGCCCTTCACGGTGCCCCCAAACGGGAACTTATGGACAAACCCAATTCCCCGGAACTGGAAAAGCTGATGGAGCAGCGGCGGAACTACCTGTTCCAGAGCGGAGATTCCCCCATCCCCGCTTCCGACAGCTCCGACAAATACCATCTGGGTGCAGCTGCCCCCATTCTGTCCCAGGGAGATCTGATGGGCTGCGTACTGCTGCTTCTGGGAGAGGGAGATTCTCCGCTGAAGGAAGCAGACCAGAGCCTCGCCAAAGCTGCTGCAGGTTTTCTCGGAAAGCAGATGGAAAGCTAAAAAAGAGCGGAAAATCCGCTCTTTTTTATATTCTATACAGTTTTTTGCCGTTTTCCATGGTAATTGTGTGGATTTCCTCCAAGCTTACGTCCCGCAGCTCAGCCAGCTTTTCCGCCATACGGTAGAGCTTGCCAGGGTCATTCCGCTTGCCGCGGAAGGGTTCCGGGGACATATAGGGGCAGTCCGTTTCCAGAACGATCCGGTCAAGGGGAATGGAGGAGGCCACCTCCAGGGCTTTCCGGGCATTTTTGAAAGTCAGCACCCCGGTAAAGCCAATGTACCAGCCCCGGGCCACCAGCCATTTCGCCATTTCCGCAGAGCCGGAATAGCAGTGGAATACACCGGTCACACCAGGAAATTCCTCCACGATCTTCATACCGTCCTCGTGGGCTTCCCGTTCATGGACGATCACCGGCAGATCCAGCTCCTGCGCCAGCGCCATCTGCATCCGGAAGGCTTTCTGCTGTATTTCCCGGGGAATATCCTCGTAATGGTAATCCAGGCCGATCTCGCCAATGGCTTTGATCTTCGGATTCTGTTTACATAATATCCGGTATTCTTCCAGTACCGTTTCGTTCACCTCATCCGCCACATCGGGATGGGAGCCTACGGCGCCGTAAAGATAATCATACTGCTTCGTAAGCCGATCCACATTCCGGGAAGAGGCCAGAGAGCAGCCCGGATTCAGCACCAGGCCAATCCCCTGCTGGGGCAGGGCCGCCAGCAGCTGTTCCCGGTCTGCATCGAATGCCTGGTCATCCATATGGGCATGGGTATCAAAAAGCATGGTTTTCTTCTCCTTCTTCCAGAACTGCCACCAGGCAGCCTGCGATTTCCGTCACTCTGGGATCTTCCAGAGAAAAATTTGTATGGTTGGGATAGCCCTGGAGTCCCTGTCCGGAGAGCTTCGCTGCTGCCTCCTTCAAAACCCAGAAGGTCAGCAGTGCTTTCTGCTTGTCCTGTGCCTGGTCAAACTGGACTTTCTCGCCAGGTGACAGGATCTTCTCCGCCAGCTTCAGATTCACTTTTCTGTCCAACTCTTCCGCATCGATCCCCACATTGTGCTCTGATAGCGCGCAAAACGCATGCTTTGGTGTGTGGGATATGGAAAAATGCGCAGAGCCATCGGAAAAATAAGGCTTTCCCCGGTCTGTCACCAGAATTTCCGGCATGGGTCTTCCGGTTTTTTCCCGGTACAGCTGGTCCAGCAGCTGCCGCCCAGCTGCATGGCCGGACTTCCCGGACAGGTCACAGACGCCCAGGATCATAGGGCATCGATGATATTGGGATCCTCCCCGGCAGTCAGCCAGCGGCGGCCCCGGATCCGGTCCAACAGCATAACAACACCGATCAGCAGCACCGCAATGCCGCAGAGGGTAAACACCAGCCGGGAAACACCCATAGGCATCAGGATCAGAACCGCACCAATAGCGGTTGCCGCACCATAAAAGATCACATTCCGCTTCTGCTTTATGGCATAGTACAGTTCCAGGCCGCTGTTGACCATGATCAGCATGCCCAAAAAACGGCTGATCCAGGCGGTGAGCCACAAGGGATGGGCCATAAGCCAGCCGCCAACGATGGCCAGTACAGCAGCGGCAATGCCCTTGCCGATCTTGCCGCTATGGCTGAAAAGGGCAGCAACCCCGGTGCCAACGGCACAGGCGATCAGCACATAGCCGATGATCTGGGAGATCAGCGCGGATGCGGTATCAGGATTCACTACCAGGATCAGCCCCAGCAGGATCAGCAGCACCGGCACCAGCAGCAGCTTCAGCAGAGACAAAATATCTTGTTTTTTCATGGGATCACCTCTTTCTTTTTATAGTATATCCCCCTTTGGGGCATCTGTCAATGAATGCGCCAAAGGGGGACGAATGTTTACTTTTTGGTATAGAGCATCCGGATGGAATTCAGCACGCAGAGCATGGCAACGCCGGAATCGGCAAATACTGCCAGCCACATGGAGGCAAACCCGAACAGGCCCAGCACCATGACGGCAAACTTGACTGCCAGGGCAAATATTACATTCTGCCAGGCCACCTGCAAGGTCTTTCCCGCAATATCCAGCGCTGCGGGAATGGCTTCCGCATCCGAGGTCATGAACACCACATCCGCCGCTTCAATGGCCGCATCGGCACCGCTGCCCATGGCTGCACCCACATCGGCACCGGCCAGCACCGGGGCATCGTTGATGCCGTCACCCACGAAAAGGACTGCACCTTTTTCCTGCCGGATGGCCTGCAGCCGCTCCAGCTTCTGATGGGGCAGCAGGCCGGCAAAGACCGCTTCCACCCCGGTCTGGGCCGCCACCGCATGGGCGGTTTCCCCGCTGTCGCCGGTGAGCATAGCTGTGAACATTCCACTGGCCTTCATCTTCTGCACAGCTTCGGCTGCGCCGGACTTCAATGTATCTGCAATCAGAATGGAGCCTGCAAACTTCCCATCCACGGCCACCAGCACCACAGTGTCAGGTTCTTTTACCGCTTCGAAAGCGATCCCGTTTTCTTCCATCAGCCGGGCATTGCCGCAGAGGATGGTTTTGCCCTCCAGCACCGCACGGATGCCCTGTCCGGCCAGTTCTTCCAGGCTTTCCGGGGTTTTCAATACAAGGCCATGTTCCCTTGCCGCTGCAGTGATGCTGGCAGCAATGGGGTGACTGGACTGCTGTTCGCAGGAGGCGCAAAGGGTAAGCAGGTCATCCTGTCCCACCACCTTCTGAACCCGGAAATCACCCCGTGTCAGCGTGCCGGTCTTATCCATGACCACCGCTTTGACCTTTCCCAGGGCTTCCATGGACTGGCCGCCCTTGAACAGGATGCCCTGCCGGCTGCCCACACCAATGCCGGAGAAGAAGGCCAGCGGTACGCTGAGCACCAGGGCGCAGGGACAGCTCATAACCAAAAAGGTCAGCGCCGTATAGACCCAGTAATGCCAATTTCCGGTGGCAAGAGACGGAACGATGGCAACGGCAGCAGCGGCCGCCACCACGATGGGGGTATAGATCCGGGCAAACCGGGTAATGAAACGGTCAATTTTCGGCTTGCTGGCAGCGGCATTTTCCACACTGTCCAGGATCCGTGTGACCATGGACTCCGACAGGGGCTTTTCCACCCGGACGGTCAGCTGGCCCACAGTATTGATGCAGCCGGAGATCACACTGTCGCCCTCTGCCACATGGACAGGCACCGGCTCACCGGTGATGGGGGCGGTATCGATCCGGCTTTCGCCGCTGACCACAGTGCCATCCAGCGGGATCCGGTCACCGGGCCGCACCAGTACCAGTGCCCCAGGCAGCACCCGCTCCGCAGGTGTGATGCGCACCTTTCCCCGCACCAGAAGGTTTACCGTTTCAGGCCGCAGATCCACTGCTGCCATGATCTGGCTGCGGCTGCGTTCCACCGCACGGTGTTCAAAAAATTCGCCCACCCGGTAAAATAACATGACACCCACCGCCTCCGGCGCTTCTCCGATCAGAAATGCGCCCAGAGTCGCCACGGACATAAGGAAATTCTCGTCAAACACATGGCCCTTCACCAGATTTCTGGCAGCTGTTGCCAGGATCTCCCTGCCCAGCAGTACATAGGCAATGACACAGCAGAGAAACGAGAGCCATCCGATGCCAAAAGCATCCAGCAGCAATCCTGCCGCAAACAGCACACCGCCGTAAATCAGCAGAGTATGTTCCGGAAGCGCTTCCGGTTTTTCCTTGTGCTCCTGTGCGGCTTCCTGGTGGTCATGGCCGCAGCTGCAGCCATGGTGGTCGTGACCGCAGCCGCAGTCATGGCCGTGATGGTCGTGGCCACAGCCGCAGTCATGATGGTCATGCCCATGATGGCTGTCTCTGGATGTGATGACAATACCACTTTCCACCGTCCGGGCCAGCTCCTGGAGTTCCGGGATCAAAGCATCACAGTTTTCCGCTGTCAGCCGCAGCTGCTTTGTAGCAAAAACAATGGCAGCCGATTCCACGCCGGGATGGGCATTGAATTTAGCCTCCATCTTGGCAGCGCAGTTGGCACAGCCAAGATTTTCCATATGATATATTTTCTTTTCCATGGAAGCGCCTCCCATTTATTTCGATATATGAGCATACGCTCATGTGTTATCTACAGTATACTATGGCCTGCCGCCTGTGTCAATAGGCATTGAAAAAACACCTGCATAATTGCAGGTGTTACCTCTTTCGGTTTTCCATATGCCCGGACTGGATCACCGGCAGTTTCGGGTCAGCAGCTTCCCAGGGAATGGGCTTCTTTTCTTCCTCTTTCATACTTTTTCACCTCATATCCAGTATATGCATTCTGCTTTCCCAAATACGGAAAACGGTACTGGCTTTTTCCGGAAAATATTAATATTTCTGTAAATTTTTCGGAATTGACTTATGAGAGGTTGCAAAGACAAAAAATCTAGGGTATAATGTCAAAACAGAAAGCGGATTTGCACACGGCTGTGAATGCCCATCAATACCCGTTTCCCTTTTATAATAAGGAGGACTACATACATGAAAAAGAATGTCTTTTCCGTTCTTACCCTGGCAGTGATGATCGTTGCGCTGATGGTTTCCTTCACCGGCTGCAGCGGTGCTGACGAAGAGTCTGCTGCCTATATTGCAGAACTGGAAGCCGCCAATGCTGCTCTGCAGGCCCAGATCGATGCACTGACCACTGAGATCGACACCATGAAGCAGAGAGCTGCCCTGCAGGACTGGACACTGGAAGCCGCTGCCTGGAAGGACAGCAACGGTGCCACCGTTACCTTCACCGCCACCCCTGTAAACTATGTGGAAGGCCAGGAGGCCGCCCTCAGTGTCCGCATGGGTGATCTGGAAGCCGAAAGCACCAACTGTGTCTGGAACGGCACTGCCTTTGTCGGCTCCGTGGAGCTGAGCGCCGCTGACGGCTATAGCTACTACTGCATTCTGACCTCCCTGGATGGTTCCCAGGAGGAGATCGCACTGAACACCCCCGAAAACGTCACCAACGAATCCCTGGTCTACCTGGGTTCCAATCTGAATGCCTATGCAAACCTGATCGTGGAAGATTGGGAAGCTACCGGCAGCAACCTGGTCGTCAAGTCCGGCTATGCCCAGGTTCAGATGCCCCGTCTGACCACCTCCGGCCCTGCTTCCCTTTCCAAGGCTTCCCTGGTTCTGAAGCTGAACGGCGAGGAAACCAGCCGTATGGATGTGTCCATGCCCGCCGGTGAAGGCGAAGGCAGCTACGAAATGGCTCTGACCGATGTTTCCTTCACCATGCCCACCATGGCTGATGACTATCAGCTGGAACTGTATCTGGAAGTTGCCCTGTCCACCGGCAACACCATGGAGGTTGTGGGCGGCAGCTGGTACAGCAACAACGGCGAACTGCTGCTGGTGGTTGGCTAATCCGGCTATCACACAAAAGCACACCGCTCAGGCGGTGTGCTTTTTTATGACGATTGATAGAAAATTTCCTTCTTTTGCCGTTTCCCGTCCAGACACCTACAATTTTCACAAATTTACTTCTTGCACTCAAAAATTTATGTGAATACTATAAAAAAGTGCGAATTATTGGTTTTTTGAGATTGATTTTACCAGTTGTTTGACATACAATAAGACACGTACAGCGCCGTAAGGCATGCGTCTGCAGTGTTTGAATCCGAGGTGAAGAAGATGCTGAATATCGTGCTGGTGGAACCGGAGATTCCCCAGAACTGCGGCAACATCGCACGCACCTGCGCCGCCACCGGCTGCCGGCTGCATCTGATCCGCCCTCTGGGATTCGATATTTCCGAAAAGGCCGTCCGGCGGGCCGGTCTTGACTACTGGCACATGGTGGAGGTTTTCGACTACGAAAATCTGGAGGACTTTTTTTCACGCAATGATGTGAAGGAACTTTGGTGCCTGTCCACCAAGGCCCCCCGGTGTCTGGCGGAAGCGGAATACCACGACGGCTGCTATCTGTTCTTCGGCAAGGAAACAAAAGGACTGCCGGAGGATTTTCTGGATGCACATTACGACAGCTGTGTCCGGATCCCCATGAAAAGGGATGCCCGGAGCCTTAACTTAAGCAATGCTGTGGCCATCACGGTCTACGAAGCCCTGCGGCAGCTGGAATATCCCGGACTGCAGGACTACGGTAAGATGAAACAGAATCCCTGACAGAAAAATTCGGGAGAAATCCCGTTAGATTATGGAGGAAAAACCATGAACTACAACAAGAAGTCTATTGAAGACATTGAAGTAGCAGGCAAGCGCGTTCTGTGCCGCTGCGACTTCAACGTTCCCACCAAGAGCGGCAAGATCACTTCCGACAAGCGTATCGTTGCCGCTATGCCCACCATCAAGTACCTGGTCGAGCATGACGCCAAGGTCATCCTGTGCTCCCACATGGGCAAGCCCAAGGGCGAATGGAAGCCTGAGCTGAGCCTGAAGGTGGTTGCTGAGCGGATCTCCGAGCTGCTGGGCAAGGAAGTCATCATGGCATCCGATGTCGCCGGCGAGGACTCCAAGGCCAAGGCCGCTGCTCTGAACAATGGCGATGTGATGCTGCTGGAGAACACCCGTTACATCAAGGGTGAAACCAAGAATGATCCCGAGCTGAGCCGCGCTCTGGCTGATCTGGCCGATATCTTCGTCAATGACGCTTTCGGCACCGCTCACCGCGCCCACTCTTCCACCGCCGGTGTTGCTGACCATCTGCCTGCTGTCTGCGGCTACCTGGTGCAGAAGGAAGTTTCCATCATGGGCAAGGCTCTGGCCAACCCCGAGCGTCCCTTCGTCGCAATCCTGGGCGGCGCCAAGGTTTCCGACAAGCTGAACGTTATCAACAACCTGCTGGAAAAGGTTGACACCCTGATCATCGGCGGCGGCATGGCTTACACCTTCCTGGCTGCCAAGGGTTACGGTATCGGCACCTCCCTGCTGGATGCTGAAAAGGTCGACTACTGCAAGGAAATGATGGCCAAGGCAGAAGCCAAGGGCGTCAAGCTGCTGCTGCCCATCGACACCGTGGTCGCTTCCGCATTCCCCAACCCCATCGACGGTGAGGTTGAGGTCGAGACTGTTTCCTCCGATGCTATCCCCGCTGACAAGATGGGTCTGGACATCGGCGAAAAGACCCGCGAACTGTTTGCCGAGGCTGCCAAGAATGCCAAGACTGTTGTCTGGAACGGCCCCATGGGCGTGTTCGAGAACCCCACTCTGGCAAAGGGCACCATCGCTGTTGCTCAGGCTCTGGCCGACAGCGACGCTGTGACCATCGTCGGCGGCGGCGACTCCGCAGCAGCCTGCGAACAGCTGGGCTTTGCTGACCAGATCACCCACATCTCCACCGGCGGCGGCGCTTCCCTGGAATTCTTGGAAGGCCTGGAACTGCCCGGTATTGCCTGCCTGCAGGACAAGTAATTTCTAAAATGAACGCTGAGGCCAAAGCCTTCCCCTCAAGGGGAAGGTGGCCCGGCGTATGCCGGGTCGGATGAGGTGTTGCCGTATAGCGGCTACCATACACGAATCCGCCCGACACCATGTTTTATCGTACATCCTGCCGCACACCTCATCAGTCAGCTTCGCTGACAGCTTCTCCTCCAGGAGAAGCCTTATAACTTCGTCAATCCACACCAAGCCATTCGGCTTCGGTGTTCTGATAAAAGGAGAAAAAGGAAATGAACAGAAAGTATCGTAAGACTGTCATCGCCGGTAACTGGAAGATGAACAAGACCCCCTCCGAGACCAAGGAGTTTATGACCCAGCTGAAGGCTATCATGCCCAAGGGCCGCTGGTGCGATGTCGCCCTGTGCGTCCCCGCTGTCTGCATCCCCGCTGCTGTCCGCGCCATGCGTGAGACCCGCGTAGGCATCGGCTCTGAGAACTGCAACGCCAAGGCAAGCGGCGCTTACACCGGTGAGATCGCCACCAACATGCTGGTGGATGCCGGCTGCAAGTACGTCATCATCGGCCACTCCGAGCGCCGTGAGATGTACGGCGAGACTGATGCCGATGTCAACGCAAAGGTCCTGGCCGCTCTGGATGCCGGTCTGATCCCTATCATGTGCTGCGGTGAGACCCTGGAGCAGCGTGAGAACGGCATCACTGCCGAGCACATCACCATGCAGATCAAGCTGGGTCTGAAGAATGTCCCCGAAGAGAAGATCCGCAAGGTCATCATTGCCTACGAGCCCATCTGGGCCATCGGCACCGGCCTGACCGCTACCCCCGAGCAGGCTGAGGAAGTCTGCGAGATGATCCGTACTGTCGTTCGCAAGCTGTACAGCTCCAAGAACGCCCGCGCCATCTCCATCCTGTACGGCGGCTCCATGAACGAGAAGAACGCTTTCGAACTGCTGGCTCAGCCCGACATCGACGGCGGTCTGATCGGCGGCGCTTCCCTGGTTCCCGAGAAGTTCGTCAAGATCATCGAGGCAGCCAACCAGCCCACCCTGTAATTGCACATAACAAAAAGGGCTGCGCATCGCAGCCCTTTTTCCTTGCAGAACGGATTGTGTTATTATTCTTTTGCCCTTCTGTCCTTCAGATACCAGGGCAGGTAGGCCAGGGCGTACATCGCCACCATAACCAATGCCATGATGCTCACCCGCAGTGCGAAGTTGGGCGGCAGGATATCCAGCACAGAGGGCGCCGCCTCCGGCCGGGCCATGTACAGATAATTGGCACCGGGAATCATGGTATTGACCCAGTAGGCCATCAATACCATAACCGTCATTGCTGCAGCAGATTTGAATGCCGAGCAGATCGTCGGCCGCATTTTGTGGACAAAGATCATGTAAAACACGGCGATATATCCCAGCGTATGCTCCAGCCAGAACTGGTAATAGCGGAACCGGGTGGGCCCGGTATAGGTCAGGGGTGTCGGCGTCAGCAGTGCAAAGACTGTGCCGGACAGCAGCCAAAAGTAAACAATATCAAAAAGTGTCTGGCTTTTTCCCACCATCAGAAAGCTGCAGAAGATCACCGTCCAGGCGCAGATACCGATAGGCAGATTCTCCACCGCATTGGGATGCAGGCTCGGCATTCCCACCAACCGCCAGTAATAGGACATATCGCAGATGATCAGCGCAAAAGCCAGGGCATAGCGCAGTTTCTCCTCGTATTTGCTTTGCGCCAAAACATCCCGCTTTTTGTAGATGCACCAAATGGCAAGCAGCATCAGCAGGATCGGCGTAAAGTGGGCCAGCGTAAAAAGCGAAAACTCTGTTTCTGTCCCCTGCCCGAAAAAGTAGGCAAAAAATGCTTTCATAGATTCTCTCCGTTTCCAAAATTCGACATTCCAGTTCCACTATACCATACAAACATCCACACCGCAAGCAAACTGTAAAATGAAGCATGCAAAGGTCTGCATTTTTCATTTTGCAATTTGCATTCCCGAACAGGAGGTTATCATGCAAACCTTATTGTTATCTGCATCCGATTCCAAAACTGCAGCAGCCGCCGCCAATCTCATTATGAACGGCCAGTTGGTGGCCATTCCCACCGAAACCGTCTACGGCCTCGGTGCCAACGGTCTGGACGAAGCTGCTGTTGCCAAAATTTTTGAAGCCAAGGGCCGTCCCCAGGACAATCCGCTGATCCTGCATATCTCCGGCCCGGAGCAGATCGAGCTGTTCTGCCACCACATCCCCCAGAAAGCCTATGACCTGGCGGAAGCCTTCTGGCCCGGCCCTCTGACCATCGTTCTGCCGGCAAAGGACATTGTACCGAAACGCACCACCGGCGGGCTGTCCACCGTGGCTGTCCGCTGCCCCGACTGTGATGTGACAAGAGAGATCATCCGGCTGTCCGGTGTTCCCATTGCCGCTCCCTCCGCCAATATTTCCGGCAAGCCCTCCACCACCACCGCCGAACACGTGCGCCATGACCACGACGGCAAAATCGCCGCCATCGTGGACGGCGGCAGCTGCCGGGTGGGTGTGGAATCCACCATCGTGGATCTGACGGAGGCGCGTCCCCGGCTGCTGCGTCCCGGCGGTGTCACCCCTGAACAGCTGCTGGAAGTCCTTGGGGATCTGGTCGTGGACAAGGCCGTCACCGCCCAGATCGACAAGGACGAAGTGGTGAAGGCCCCCGGCATGAAATACCGCCACTATGCCCCTTCCGAGCCTGTGGTCATCGTCTCCGGAAGCCGGGAAAAAGCAGCAGAATACATCCGAAGCCATTTCGAGCCCGGCGACCGGGTGCTTTGCTTTGAGGAAGAGCTGCCCCTGTATGAAGGTTGCGATCCCCTCTCCTATGGCAAAGAGGCAGATGTGAACACCCTGTCTGCCGGTCTGTTCGCCGCACTGCGGGAACTGGATGACCCCAGCATCCACCAGGTCTATGCCCGGTGCCCTGTGGGAGGCGGTGTTGCCTACGCTGTGCAGAACCGGCTGAAAAAGGCTGCTGCCTTCCACATCGTGGATGCGGAGGAAGAGGCATGATCATCGGAATCACCGGCGGCAGCGGCTCCGGAAAAACCACCCTGCTGAACCTGATCCGGGAGGCAGGCGGCCTGGTGCTGGACTGCGATGCCATCTACCATGAACTGCTGCAAACCGACACGGAAATGCTGTCCGCCATCGAAGCACAGTTCCCCGGCACAGTGGAAGGCGGCCAGCTGAACCGGAAAAAGCTGGGCGCCATTGTCTTTGCAGACAGCAATGCCCTGCTCCGGCTGAACGCCATCACCCACAGTGCCGTGAAAAAAGAAGTCCTGCGCCGGCTGAAGGCAACGCCTGGTCTTGCTGCCATTGATGCCATCGGCCTTTTTGAAGGAGGGCTGGCAGAGCTGTGCGATATCACCGTTGCTGTCACCGCACCAGAAGAACACAGAGTACAGCGGCTTATGAAACGGGACGGCATTTCCGAAGAATATGCCCGTAGCCGGATCGCTGCCCAGCACGATGACAGCTGGTTTTCCCGGCACTGCAACTATGTCATAAAAAACGCAGGAGATATCACAAATTACACAAACAGCTGCCTTGCTTTTTTGCAAGAACAGGGTATAATGAACCCAGAAACAGAAAGGAGCTAATGCATATGACTACTGAAGAACTCCGCGATTCCCTGCTGATGAAACCCAAGAACGGCTGCACGCTGCTGACGGCTGAGCAGCGGGCCGAAATGGAAAGCTACTGCAAGCGCTACAGCGCTTTCATGGATGCCTGCAAGACCGAACGGGAAGCAACCGACTGGGCCGTTGCCGCCTGTGAGGCACACGGCTTCAAGCCCCTGGTTCCCGGTATGGAAATCAAGCCCGGCGACAAGGTCTATCTGAACAACCGGGGCAAGGCCTTCCTGATGGCCGTTGTAGGCAGCGAATCCCTGGCAAAGGGCGCCAATATCTGTGCTGCCCATGTGGACTCTCCCCGTCTGGATCTGAAGCCCAATCCCCTGTATGAAAGCGATGAGATCGCCTTCTTCAAGACCCATTACTATGGCGGCATCAAGAAGTACCAGTGGACCACCATTCCCCTGGCCCTGCACGGCGTTGTCTACCGCAAGGACGGCACCGTTGTCACCATCACCATCGGTGAGGACGACAATGATCCCGTTCTGATGATCTCCGACCTGCTGCCCCACCTGGCTGCCGATCAGATGCAGAAGACCCTGGCCAAGGGCATCGAAGGTGAGCAGCTGAATGTGATCCTGGGCACCCAGCCTCTGGAGGGCGAAGGCGGCGACCTGGTGAAGCTGAATGTCATGAAGCTGCTGAACGAAAAGTACGGCCTCATCGAAGCTGACTTCCGCTCTGCCGAGCTGACCATCGTTCCTGCAGGCCGCTGCCGCGAGGTGGGTCTGGACCGGAGCCTGCTGGGCGCTTACGGCCATGACGACCGGGTCTGTGCCTACGCCGAGATCGAGCCCCTGCTGGACATGGGCACTCCCACCCACACCGCCGTCTGCATCCTGGCTGACAAGGAAGAGACCGGCTCCAACGGCATCTCCGGCATGCAGAGCCAGGCCTTCGAATATTTCATGGAAATGCTGTGCGACGCACAGGGCGTGAAGCTGAACCACTGCTTCGCCAACTCCTTCTGCCTGTCTGCTGACGTTTCCAACGCCTATGACCCCAACTTCCCCGAAACCTGCGAAAAGCGGAACAACTCCCTGCTGAACTACGGTGTTGCCATCTGCAAGTACACCGGTGCCCGGGGCAAGTCCGGCGCTTCCGACGCCTCTGCCGAAGCAATGGGCCATGTACGCACCACCCTGGACAATGCAGGTGTGCTGTGGCAGACCGCCACACTGGGCAAGGTGGATCAGGGCGGCGGCGGCACTGTGGCCGCCTATATGGCTAACCGGAACATCGTCACGGTCGATGCCGGTGTGCCCGTCATCAGCATGCATGCGCCCATTGAGCTGGTATCCAAGGTGGACGCTTACATGACCATGCTGGCCTGCAAGGCAATTTATCTGGCTTAATCCTATTTTGTCACCCCGGAGTTCTCCTCCGGGGTGACTTCTTGTTTTTCAGGGAAAACTATGGTATAATACATATCAAAGGAGTGACCGAAATGATCGGTTTTCAGCGTGTAAATCTTTCCCAGAAAGACCAATACGAAGCCATTCTGATGGCCGAACAGGCGCGTGGCTGTGAATATTCTTTCGCAAACGTGTATCTTTGGGGACTGCAGAGCCTCGCTTTTCTGCAGGACTGCGTTCTGCGCTTCTCCCATTTCCACGGAAAGTCTGTATACCCCTATCCCATCGGAACCGGGGACAAGCATGCCGCAATTACAGAAATCCTCCGGGACGCCGAAGAACGGGGAATCCCTTGCCGCATCATCGGCATTACGGAACGGGACAAGGAAGAGCTGGAGCAGCTGTTCCCCGGAACCTTCTATATCAAAGCAGAGCGGGACAGCTTTGACTATGTCTACGATATCAACGACCTTGCCGACCTGCGGGGACGGAAATTCCAGAGTAAGCGCAACCATTTCAACCGGTTCTGCGCAGACCACCCGGACCACCAGGCAGTGCCCATGACCTGTGACATGCTGCCCAAGGCAAAGGCATTTATCGAAAATTGGTATGCCCGCCGCCGGGAGACGGATCCGGAAGGAGACTACCTTCTGGAAAGCGTAGCCCTGGGACGGCTCTTTAACCACTGTGGAGAACTGGATATGGAGGGTCTGGTGCTGATGGACGGAGAGGAAATTCTGGCCATCACCATGGGCTCCCGTCTGTCTCCCGATACCTTTGACATCCATTTCGAAAAGGCCCGGGAGGATGTATCCGGCGCTTACAATGCCATCAACTGCCACTTTGCCCGTTACCTGCGGCTGAAATATCCGGATGTACAGTTTTTGAACCGGGAGGAAGATATGGGACTGGAGGGTCTGCGTACTGCCAAGCTCAGCTACCGTCCTCACCATATGGTCGAGAAGTACCGGGCCGTTGTGAAGGAGGATATCCATGTTGATTGACCATCCTGCTTCCCGGCACATCCATCAGCTTCGGCAGCTATGGAAAACCGCTTTCGGCGACACGGATGCTTTTCTGGACAGCTTCTTCCGCACTGCTTTTGCCTGTGACCGCTGCCGGTGTGTGCTTGAGGCGGATACCGTCGCCGCTGTGCTGTACTGGTTTGACTGTGTGGTGTCCGGTCAGAAAACCGCCTATATCTATGCCGTTGCCACCCACCCGGATCACCGGGGACAGGGCCATTGCCGCAGGCTCATGGCAGACACCCACGCACTGCTGAAAAGCCGGGGCTATGCCAGCGCCATTCTGGTTCCCCAAACGGAATCCCTGCGAAAAATGTATGCCGGAATGGGCTACCGGGACGCAGGCGGGCTGGAAATTCTGGAATGCACCGCCGGGGCCGCTGTGCCTGTCCGGGCCGTGGGGCCAGCGGAATTTGCACAGCTGCGCCGCCAGCTTTTGCCGGAGGGCAGTGTGATCCAGGAAGGGGAAAATCTGGTGTTTCTGTCAGAACAGCTCCGGTTTTATGCAGGAGACAGGTTTCTGCTGGCGGCTTACGAAGAAAAAGGACAGCTTCACGGCATGGAATTTCTGGGAGATCCCGCTTTGCTTCCCGGTATCACTGCCGCGCTGGGCTGCACCGGCGGTGTGTTTCGGATGCCCGGACAGGCAGTTGCCTTTGCCATGTTCCATCCGTTGGCGGAAAACGCCAGTGAACCCAGTTATTTTGGCTTTGCCTTTGACTGAAAATCTGCAGGATATCCTGCAGATTTTCATTTTTCTTCCGCCAACCATTGACAGATGTCCGCAAGAAGTGTATAATCATACCACTTTCGTTCCTTGGAGGTAAGAAAATGGAAAGAGAAAAGTTAGGAAGCCGCCTGGGCTTCATTTTGCTGAGTGCCGGCTGTGCCATCGGCATCGGCAACGTCTGGAAATTCCCCTATATCACCGGTCAGAACGGCGGTGCCATCTTCGTTCTGGTTTATATCGCCTGCCTGGTTCTGCTGGGTGCGCCTGTTATGGTCATGGAATTTGCCATGGGCCGCGGTTCCCAGAAGAGCCCCGTGAAGATGTACCAGGAGCTGGAGCCCAAGGGTTCCAAATGGCATATCCATGGTTATGTGGCCATGGCCGGTAATGTGATCCTGATGATGTGCTACTGCACCATTGCCGGCTGGATGCTCCAGTATTTTGTAGACACTGCCACCGGCAAGTTTGCCGGTCTGGATGCCGCTGCCGTTGGCAACATGTTCGGTGCCATGACCCAGAACACCGGTGCCATGGCTTTCTACACCATCGCCACCGTGCTGCTGGCCACCATCGTCTGCTCCTTCAGTCTCCAGGGCGGCCTGGAGCGGGTGACCAAGTGGATGATGCTGGCACTGCTGAGCATCATGGTGATCCTGGCCATCAACAGCTGCCTGCTGGACGGCGCAGCAGAGGGCCTCAAGTTCTATCTGCTGCCTGACTTCAAGCGCTTTACCGAAGCCGGCATCGGCAATGTTATCGTCGCCGCCATGAACCAGTCCTTCTTCTCCCTGAGCCTGGGCATCGGATCCATGGCCATCTTCGGCAGCTATCTGAAGAAAGACCGCTCCCTCATGGGCGAGACCGTCAACGTCATCTTCCTGGATACCTTTGTGGCACTGACTGCGGGCCTTATCATCTTCCCCGCCTGCTCCGCCTTTGGCGTGGAAGCCGCTTCCGGCCCTCCCCTGATCTTCATCACCCTGCCCAACATCTTCAACAATATGGCCGGCGGCCGGATCTGGGGCAGCCTGTTCTTCATCTTCATGTCTTTTGCTGCCCTCAGCACCGTGTTTGCCGTGTTTGAAAACATCGTGGCATGCCTGCGGGATATCACCGGCTGGGAACGCAAAAAGGCCAGTATCATCACCGGTGTTTCCCTGATGGTGCTGTGCATGCCCTGTGTCCTTGGCTTCACCGTTCTGAGCCATGTTCAGATCCTGGGGCTGAGCATCATGGACTTCGAGGACTTTGTGGTCAGCAGCCTGCTGCTTCCCATCGGCTCCTTTATGTTTGCCCTGTTCTGCGTCACCCGCTACGGCTGGGGCTGGAAAAACTTCCTCAAGGAAGCCAACACCGGCAAGGGCTACAAGGTGGCAAACTGGATGCGGCTGTATATGACCTATGTGGTTCCCGCCATCATCCTGTTCATCTTCGTCTACGGCCTGTATAATTTCTTCAAATAATCCGGTACAAAAACGTCCTGAAAGTTTACCGCTTTCAGGACGTTCTTTTTTGCTTTTGTCAAGATATACATGGCTGAACTGGAAAAATCCCGAGAAATTGTAAACTTGCGAATTGACTGTTTTTTCATCGAATGCTATAATAAATCCGTAATTTGCAAACCCCTTATGACTGACGGATCAGTGGAGCACCACACGGAGTAAGGGATATTTTTGCCGACCGTCTGGGCACACTTTCCCATCTGGGGTTAGTGCGCCCTTTTGTTTTTCTTTAGGAGGTAACTATGAAAAAAGTTGGCATTGTCATGGGCAGCGACAGCGATCTGCCGATCCTGCGCAAGACCATGGATACCCTGGCCTCTCTGGACATTCCCTTTGAGTGCCATATTTTCTCTGCACACCGCACACCCGAGGAAGCCCGGGATTTCGCCAGAAATGCCCGAAAAAACGGCATTGGCTGTTTCATCGCAGCTGCCGGTATGGCTGCCCACCTGGCCGGTGCCATCGCCGCCAACACCACCCTGCCCGTCATCGGCATCCCCTGCAAAGGCCCCTGCTTCGATGGTATGGACGCACTGCTGTCCACCGTGATGATGCCCTCCGGCATTCCCGTCGCTACCGTAGCCGTCAACGGCGGTGTCAACGCCGCTTTGCTGGCAGCCCAGATCCTGGCCGTAGCCGATGATGCACTGGCTGCCCGGCTGGATGCCAAGCGCGCCAGCGATGCTGCCAAGGTTCTGGAAAAGGACGCTGCCCTGCAGGCCGAACTGAACAAGTAAGTTATTCCCATTCCCATACACAAACCAATCAACCCATATACACCATTCATTTCAGAAAGAGGTAACAAATTTATGGAAAATCTCGAACTGCTGTACACCGGTAAGACCAAGAATGTTTATAAACTCCCCAACGGCAACTGCCTGCTGCTGTTCAAGGACGACTGCACCGGCAAGGACGGCGTGTTTGATCCCGGCGAAAACTCTGTCGGCCTGACCATCGAAGGCGTTGGCGATGTGAACCTGCGCATGAGCATCTACTACTTCGAGAAGATCAATGCCTCCGGCATCCGTACCCACTATGTCAGCGCTGACCTGGCCAACACCACCATGGAAGTTCTGCCTGCCAAGGTCTTTGGCAAGGGTCTGGAAGTCATCTGCCGCCGCAAGGCTGTTGGTTCCTTCTTCCGCCGCTACAACCAGTACTGCACCGAAGGCCAGGATCTGCCCTACTACGTAGAAACCACCTTCAAGAACGATGCTCTGGGTGATCCCCTGGTCACCAAGGACGGCCTGGTTGACCTGGGCGTTATGACCGCTGAGCAGTACGATTCCCTGAAGGCTCAGACCCAGGCTATCACCAAGATCGTTGCTGACGACCTGGCTGCCAAGGGCCTGGAGCTGTACGACATCAAGTTCGAATTCGGCTACGATTCCGAAGGCAACGTCATGCTGATCGACGAAGTTGCTTCCGGCAACATGCGCGTTTACAAGGACGGTAAATACATCGACCCCATGACCCTGAACGGTCTGTTCTTCGCTTAATCAACGGATATCAGGGGCGGCAATCCCTGCCGCCCCTGATTGGTTTGTTTACGCTTCCATTATTTTAAGGAGGAAATTGAATTATGGGTGGTTTCTTCGGGGCTGTTTCCCGTAAAAACTGCAAATACGATGTTTTCTTTGGTACGGACTACCATTCCCACCTGGGTACCAAGCGGGGCGGTATGGCCATGTACGATCCTGCAAAGGGCTTCCAGCGTCAGATCCACAACATCGAAAACACCCCTTTCCGCACCAAATTTGAGCGGGACATGCTGGAGATGAACGGCCAGGCCGGTCTGGGCTGCATTTCCGATACCGATCCCCAGCCCCTGCTGGTCCGCAGCCACTTGGGCATGTTCGCCATCTCCACCGTGGGCATCGTCACCAATGCCGAAAAGTTGGTGGCGGACACCTTCTCCGGCCCCGGCCATTATTTCATGGCCATGTCCTCCGGCAAGGTCAATACCAACGAGCTGATCGCTGCCCTCATCAACCGCTGCGACAATCTGGTGGACGGCATCCGCTACGCCCAGAGCGTGGTGGAAGGCTCCATCACCATTCTGCTGCTGACAGAGGACGGTATCATCGCCGCCCGTGACAAGCTGGGCCGTCTGCCCATCGTTGTGGGCCAGAAGGAAGAGGGCTGCTGTGTTTCCATGGAGTCCTTCGCCTGCCAGAAGCTGGGCTACACCCCCTGCTACAACCTGGGCCCCGGCGAGATCGTCAAAATCACCGCAGACGGCTATGAGCAGCTGTCCGCCCCCGGCGACAAAATGAAGATCTGCGCTTTCCTGTGGACTTACTACGGTTATCCCAATTCCAATTATGAAGGCAAAAATGTGGAGGTCATGCGCTGCCGCAACGGCGAGATCATGGCCCGGGACGAACTGGCCAACGGCACCTTCCCCGATGTGGACTACGTTGCCGGTGTGCCCGATTCCGGTCTGCCCCACGCCATCGGCTATGCCAACCACACCCACAAGACCTTTGCCCGGCCCTTCGTTAAGTACACCCCCACCTGGGCCCGTTCCTTTACCCCCTCCAACCAGGAGATGCGCAACCTGGTGGCAGAAATGAAGCAGATTCCTGTACCTGAGCTGATCGAGGGCAAGAAGCTGCTGCTGGTGGACGATTCCATCGTCCGCGGCACCCAGCTCCACGAAACCGTGGAATTCCTGTATAAGTCCGGCGCCAAGGAAGTACATATGCGCTCTGCCTGTCCCCCCATCATGTATAGCTGCAAGTACCTGAACTTCTCCCGCAGCAATTCCGACATGGACCTGCTGGCACGCCGCACCATCCAGCGGCTGGAGGGTGAAATGGGTCAGCAGCATGTGGCAGAATACGCCGATGCCAAAACCGAGCGGGGCCAGTGCATGCTGAAGGCCATCTGCGAGGAGATGGGCTTCGACTCCCTGGGCTACCAGAGTCTGGACGGTCTGCTGGAAGCCATCGGTCTGGACCGGGATAAGGTCTGCACTTACTGCTGGACCGGCGAAGAATAAGCCGATCCCCAATCTGATCTCATAAAAATACAACTCTGAAAAGGAGCTACATAGAAATGGATCACAAGAATTCCTATTCCGCCAGCTACGCAGCTGCAGGTGTTGACATCACTGCCGGATACCGTGCTGTGGAGCTGATGAAGAAGCATGTTGCCCGCACCCGGAATGAAGGCTGCCTGGATGATGTGGGTGGCTTCGGCGGCTGCTTCGGTCTGCCCATTGCAGGCATGGAAGAGCCCGTTCTGGTTTCCGGCACTGACGGCTGCGGCACCAAGGTGAAGCTGGCCATTCTCATGGACAAGCACAACACCATCGGCATCGATGCCGTTGCCATGTGCGTCAACGATATCATCTGTGTGGGTGCAAAGCCCCTGTTCTTCCTGGACTACATCGCCTGCGGCAAGAATATCCCCGAGAAGATCGCCGAGATCGTCGGCGGCGTGGCAGAGGGCTGTGTCCAGTCCGGCGCTGCCCTCATCGGCGGCGAAACCGCTGAGCATCCCGGCATGATGCCTGTGGAAGATTACGATCTCGCCGGCTTCGCTGTGGGTATCGTGGACAAGAAGAAGATCCTGGATAATTCCAAGATGGCTGTGGGTGACGTTGTCATCGCCCTGCCCTCCACCGGTATCCACTCCAACGGCTTCTCCCTGTGCCGCAAGGTCTTCGACATCGACAACAACAATCCCGAGCTGTACATTCCCCGCGAAGAGCTGGACGGCAAGACCATCGCCGAAGCTCTGCTGGTTCCCACCAAGATCTATGTTAAGCCTGTTCTGGCTCTGCTGGAGAAGGTCAATGTCAAGGGCATCAGCCACATCACCGGCGGCGGCTTCTACGAGAACATTCCCCGCTCCATCCCCGACGGTCTGTGCGCCAAGATCGACAAGAGCGCCATCAAGGTTCTGCCCATCTTCGACGTAATTGCGGCTTGGGGCAACATCCCCGAGCGTGACATGTACAACACCTACAACATGGGTGTCGGCATGAGCATCGTGGTTCCCGCTGCCGAGGTCGAACTGTCTCTGAACATTCTGAAGGACAACGGCATCGACGCTTACGTCATCGGCCAGATCATCGAGGGCGAAGAAAAGGTGATCCTGTAATGAAGAAGAGAATTGCGGTTCTGGTATCCGGCGGCGGCACCAACCTGCAGGCTCTGCTGGAGGCAGAGGAAGCTGGTAAAATCCCTCACGGCGAGATCGCCATGGTCATTTCCAACAACCCCAATGCCTACGCCCTGGAACGGGCAAAGAACTTCGGCGTTCCCGCTGCCTGCATCAACAAAAAGGAGCTGGGTTCCCAAGCTGCCTTTGAAGCACAGCTCCAGGCTGTGCTGGAGCGCAACGGCACCGACCTCATCATTCTGGCAGGCTTCATGTGCATCCTGTCCGAGAACTTCACCAGCAAGTGGCCCAAGCGGATCATCAATGTGCATCCCGCACTGATCCCCAGCTTCTGCGGCGAAGGCTACTACGGACTGCGGGTACACCAGGCTGCCCTGGATTACGGTGTGAAGGTCACCGGCGCTACTGTACATTTTGTCAATGAGATCCCCGACGGCGGCGAGATCATCGCTCAGAAGGCCGTCTATATCGAAGAAGGCGACACCCCCGAAATTCTGCAGCGCCGGGTTATGGAGCAGGCCGAATGGATCCTGCTGCCGGAAGCTGCTGAAAAGGTCTGCGCTTCTCTGTAAAAGCCTTCCCCTTGAGGGGAAGGTGGCTCGCCGAAGGCGAGACGGATGAGGTGTTTCCCCATTCTCTTATCCACCTCATCAGTCAGCTTCGCTGACAGCTTCTCCTCAAGGAGAAGCCTTGTGTTCTCAAAATAAGGAGGATATACCAATGAACGTTTATGAAATCAAGTCCATGGCTGAGCGCCTGGACGGCAATACCTATCCCGGCCGCGGCATCGTCCTGGGCGTTACCGAGGATGGCAAGCAGGCTGTAGCTGCCTACTTCATCATGGGCCGCTCCGTCAACTCCCGCAACCGTGTCTTCATCCAGGAGAAGGACGGTATCCGTACCGAGGCCCACGATCCCGCTCTCATGAAGGATCCCCACCTCATCATCTACCATCCCGTCCGGGAACTGGGCAACGGTCTGATCGTTACCAACGGTGACCAGACTGACACCATCTGGGAGTTCGCTGCCCGTGGCGAAAGCTGGGAAGCTGCCCTGCGGACCCGCCAGTTTGAAGACGACGGCCCCAACTGGACTCCCCGTATCTCCGGCCTGCAGGCTGGTGACGGCTCCTACAAGATGTCCATTCTGAAGGCTGCCGATCCCGAAGGCAATGCCTGCGCCCGCTTCTTCTGGGAGTACCCCGCCACTGCCGGTCTGGGCCACTTCCTGCATACCTATGTCTGCGATGGCACCCCCGTGATCCCCACCTTCCAGGGTGAGCCCGAGCGTGTCTCCATTCCTGCTGACATCGATGCATTCACCAATGAACTGTGGACCAACCTGGACGAGAACAACAAGATCTCCCTGTTCGTCCGTTACACCGATATCGCCACCGGCGAATATGAGCAGCGGATCATCAACAAGCACTGCTAATAAAGGAGTTTAAAGAGAAATGAAGAATTTTGAGCTGAAGTATGGCTGCAACCCCAACCAGAAGCCCGCTTCCCTGTATATGCATGACGGCAGCGATCTGCCCATCACCATTCTCAACGGCCGCCCCGGCTACATCAATTTCATGGACGCACTGAACTCCTGGCAGCTGGTCAAGGAACTGAAGGAAGCCACCGGGCTTAGCTGTGCAACCTCTTTCAAGCATGTCTCCCCCACCTCCGCCGCTGTTGGCAAGCCCCTGCCCATCGAGCTGAAGAAGGCCTGCTTTGTGGAGGATGTGGAAGGCCTGGACGAGAACCCCCTGGCCTGCGCATACGTCCGCGCCCGTGGCGCCGACCGTCTGTGCTCCTTCGGCGACTGGGTGGCTCTGTCCGACGTCTGCGACGAAATGACTGCCAAGCTGATCCAGCCCGAAGTTTCCGACGGTGTCATCGCTCCCGGCTACACCGAGGAAGCTCTGGCCATTCTGAAGTCCAAGCGCAAGGGCGGCTACAACGTCGTTGCCATTGACCCCAACTATGTTCCTGCTGAACAGGAGCACAAGCAGATCTTCGGCATCACCTTTGAGCAGGGCCGCAACAACTTTAAGATCGGCGAACACCTGCTGCAGAACATTGTTACTGCCAACAAGGAACTGCCCGAGAGCGCAAAGATCGACCTGATCGTTTCTCTGATCACTCTGAAGTACACCCAGTCCAACTCCGTCTGCTTCGCTTACGACGGCCAGGCCATCGGTGTCGGCGCCGGCCAGCAGTCCAGAGTTCACTGCGTCCGTCTGGCTGGCGGCAAGGCTGACACCTGGTTCCTGCGCCAGCATCCCAAGACCCTGAATCTGCCCTTCCGCGCTGATCTGGGCCGTCCCGGCCGTGACAACGTCATCGACGGCTACATCAACGGCAACGAAGAAGATGTCTGCGCTGAGGGCATCTGGCAGAACTACTTCACCGAGCGTCCCGAGCCTCTGACCGCAGAGGAAAAGCGGGCATGGCTGGATTCCCGGGATGCTGTTGCCCTGGGCAGTGATGCCTTCTTCCCCTTCCCCGACTCTGTCAAGCGCGGCGTTGCCTCCGGTGTCAAGTACATCGCTGAGCCCGGCGGCTCCATCCGTGATGACCTGGTTATCGAAGAGTGCGACAAGAACGGCATCGTCATGGCCTTCACCGGTATGCGTCTGTTCCACCACTAAGATTTCACCTCAGGGGACAGCCCAAAAGGGCTGCCCCCTGTCGGTGCGTTTTGAGAGACCCCAAAAACACCTATTTAGGAGTATTATATGAAGCTTTTAGTTGTCGGCGGTGGTGGCCGTGAGCACACCATCATCCGCTATCTGAAGAAGAATCCGGAAGTTGAAACCATTTTTGCTTGCCCCGGCAACGGCGGCATGGCAGAAGAAGCTGTCTGCACCGGCATCGGTGCCACCGATATTGAAAAGATCGTGGCTTTTGCAGTAGAGAACGCCATTGACTATGCCGTGGTTGCTCCCGACGATCCTTTGGTCTTAGGCTGCGTGGACGCTCTGAATGAAAAGGGCATCCCCTGCTTCGGCCCCAAGGCAAACGCTGCCATTATCGAGGGCAGTAAGGTCTTTTCCAAGAATTTGATGAAGAAGTACGGCATCCCCACTGCCCAGTACGAAGTATTTGAGGACATGGAAGCTGCCCTCCGCTATCTGGAAACTGCTCCTATCCCCACCGTGGTCAAGGCTGACGGTCTGGCACTGGGCAAGGGCGTTATCATCGCCATGACCCGGGACGAGGCCAAGGCTGCTGTCCGGGACATGATGGAAGGTGGCATCTTCGGCAAGTCCGGCAGCCGTGTTGTCATCGAAGAGTTCCTCACCGGTCCCGAGGTTTCCGTCCTGGCCTTTACTGACGGCAAGGTGGTCAAGCCCATGGTTTCCTCCATGGACCATAAGCGCGTTGGCGACAATGACACCGGTCTCAACACCGGCGGCATGGGCACCATCGCCCCCAATCCCTACTACACCGAGGCCATTGCTGAGGAGTGCATGAATACCATCTTCCTGCCCACCATTAACGCCATGAATGCCGAGGGCCGCACCTTCCAGGGCTGCCTGTACTACGGTCTGATGCTGACGCCCAATGGCCCCAAGGTCATTGAGTACAACTGCCGCTTCGGTGATCCCGAGACCCAGGTCGTCCTGCCTCTGCTGGAAAGCGACCTGCTGACCATTATGCGCTCCTGCACCAATGGCACTCTGGCAGAAACTGAGGTCAAGTTTGCCGATAAGCACGCATGCTGCGTCATTCTTGCCTCCAACGGCTATCCCCAGTCCTACAAGAAGGGCTTCGAGATCACCATGACAGAAGAAGCCAAGGCACACACCTTCGTGGCTGGCGGCGCCCTCAAGGATGGCAAGCTGGTCACCTCCGGCGGCCGTGTCACCGGCACCACCGCCATTGCCGGTTCTCTGGAAGAAGCCATCAAGGAGGCTTACCGCATCTCTGACGGCGTGCAGTTCGAAGGCGCTTACCGCCGCTCTGACATCGGTCAGCGCGCTCTGCAGGCCCTGAAATAAAGACAAATAACGAGACATAGGAGGAATTTAATCCCATGGTTTATCGCGTATATGTTGAGAAAAAGAAGGGACAGACCCACGAAGCTGACAGCCTCCTGCATGAGATCCAGGACTTCCTGCAAATCGATAGCCTGGAAGCTGTTCGCGTGCTGAACCGCTACGACGCAGAAAACATTGAAGAAAGCCTCTTCACCTATTGCATCAACACTGTCTTCTCCGAGCCCCAGGTTGACAACGTCAGCTACGAAGTTCCCACCGGCGACGTGGTCTTTGCTGTAGAGCCCCTGCCCGGTCAGTACGACCAGAGAGCTGACTCCGCCGCACAGTGCATCCAGATTATTTCCCAGGGCGACCGCCCCACCATTCGCACCGCCAAGGTCTACGTCCTCACCGGCGATCTGACCGCGGAAGCCATCGCTGCCATCAAGAAGCACGTCATCAACGCTGTGGAAAGCCGGGAAGCTTCCCTGGAGACCTATGAAACTCTGGCTGTGGAATACGCCATTCCCGAGACCGTCGCCACCATCGATGGCTTCATCACCATGGACGAAGCAGCTCTGGCAGAATTGCTGGACAAGCTGGGCCTTGCCATGGATCTGGATGACCTCAAGTTCCTGCAGAACTACTTTGCCAGCGAGGAGCACCGGGATCCCACCATCACCGAGATCCGCGTGGTTGACACCTATTGGTCCGACCACTGCCGTCATACTACCTTCTCCACCCACCTGGACAATATCCGTATCCACGACGCCGATGTGCAGGAAGCCTACAACCGTTACCTGGCCGCCCGTGTGGAAGTTTACGGTGAAGAAAAGGCAGCGAAGCGTCCCCAGACCCTGATGGACATTGCCACCATCGGCACCAAGACCCTCAAGAAGCGGGGCCTGCTGCCCGAACTGGACGAAAGCGAAGAGATCAACGCCTGCTCCATCCATGTCACCGCCACCGTCAACGGCGAGGATCAGGACTGGCTGCTGATGTTCAAGAACGAGACCCACAACCATCCCACCGAAATTGAGCCCTTCGGCGGCGCTGCCACCTGTATCGGCGGCTGCATCCGCGATCCCCTGTCCGGCCGCGCCTATGTCCACCAGGCCATGCGCGTCACTGGTGCAGGCGACCCCAGAAAGTCCCTCAGTGAGACCCTTCCCGGCAAGCTGCCCCAGAGAAAGCTGTGCCAGACTGCCGCAGCCGGTTACTCCTCCTACGGCAACCAGATCGGCCTGGCCACCGGCCATGTTGCCGAACTGTACCACGAAGGCTTTATCGCCAAGCGTCTGGAGTGCGGCGCTGTTGTGGCTGCCGCTCCTGCCTACAATGTCCGCCGGGAACGTCCCGATGCCGGCGACGTCATCATCCTGCTGGGCGGCCGTACCGGCCGTGACGGTATCGGCGGTGCCACCGGTTCCTCCAAGAGCCACAACCTGAAGTCTCTGACCACCATGGCTTCCGAAGTTCAGAAGGGTAATGCACCCGAAGAACGTAAGATCCAGCGTCTGTTCCGTGACCCCAAGGTCACCCGTCTGATCAAGCGCTGCAACGACTTCGGTGCAGGCGGTGTTTCCGTTGCCATCGGCGAGCTGGCTGACGGTCTGCGGATCGACCTGGATGCCGTCCGCAAGAAGTACGACGGTCTGGATGGCACCGAGCTGGCCATCTCTGAATCCCAGGAGCGTATGGCTGTTGTGGTGGAAGCCAAGGATGCTGACCAGTTCATCGCCTACGCCCAGGAAGAAAACCTGGAAGCCTACCGCGTGGCCGTTGTCACCGAGGAAGCCCGGATGGTCATGACCTGGAAGGGCAAGGAAATCGCCAACCTGTCCCGCGACTTTTTGAACACCAACGGCGCCGTGAAGCACGCCGCCATCGATGTTGCTGACCGCAAGGCTCCCGTCGGTTGCTGCTGCAGCGGCGACCTGCGCAGTATTGCCTCCAATCTGAAGTTCGCTTCCCAGCGTGGTCTGGTGGAGCGCTTCGATGCCACCATCGGTGCCGGCTCCGTGCTGATGCCCTTCGGCGGTAAGAAGCAGGCTACCCCCACCCAGGCTATGGCTGCCAAGCTGCCTGTCCTGCCCGGTGAAGTAACCGACCAGGCCAGCCTGTTCGCCTGGGGCTGCGATCCCGACCTGCTGTCTGCTGATCCCTATGTGGGCGCACAGGCCAGCATCATCTCCTCTGTAGCCAAGGTGGTTGCTGCCGGCGGCGACTACAAGAAGGTCTATCTGACCCTGCAGGAGTTCTTCGAGAAGCTGAAGACTGAGCCCGCCCGCTGGGGCAAGCCTTTCCAGGCACTGCTGGGCGCTCTGGAGGCACAGCTGGGTCTGAACGCCGCTGCCATCGGCGGCAAGGACTCCATGTCCGGCACCTTCCTGGACAAGGATGTGCCCCCCACCCTGATCTCCTTCGCCATCGCTCCTCTGAAGGACAGCGAGGTCATTTCCAACGAATTTAAGGCAGCCGGCCATCCCGTCTACCTGTTCAAGGCAAATGCCATGAATGACTACGAAGGTCTGAAGGCTGCCTGGGATCAGTTCCATGCTCTGTGCCAGGCCGGTAAGGTCAAGGCTGCCTGGGCTGTGGACGGCGGCGGTATTGCCGAGGCTGTTATGAAGATGTCCTTCGGTAACGCCATCGGCTTCAAGGCTGACCCCAATGCTGCTCTGAGCTATGGCGCCGCCTACGGCCAGATCCTTGCCGAACTGACCGAGGAGATCGAAGGTGCTGAGCGCATCGGCTGGACCACCGCTGATGAAACCATCACCTATGGCAACGAGACTGTTTCCATCGAAGAGCTGTACAAGCTGAATACTGCAGTTCTGGAGAACGTCTATCCCACCGAGACTGTGGAAACCAAGGACGAGATCCCCGCCTTCTCCTACGAAGGCACCGTCTCCCTGGCTCCTGCCATCAAGGTTGCCAAGCCCAAGGTTCTGATCCCCGTATTCCCCGGCACCAACTGCGAATTCGACTCCGCCCGTGCTGTCATGGCTGCCGGCGCTGATGCTGAGATTGCTGTTATCCGCAACCTGACCGCAGATGATGTTGCCCGCAGCGTAGAATCCGTTGCTGCAAAGATTGCCGACAGCCAGATGATTTTCATCCCCGGCGGCTTCTCCGGCGGCGACGAGCCCGATGGCTCCGCAAAGTTCATCACCGCCTTTTTCCGCAATCCCGCCATTAAAGAAGAAGTCATGCGTCTGCTGAACGAGCGCGACGGTCTGATCTGCGGTATCTGCAACGGCTTCCAGGCACTCATTAAGCTGGGTCTGGTTCCCTACGGCAAGATCATCGACACCGACGAGAACTGCCCCACTCTGACCTTCAACACCATCGCCCGCCACCAGAGCCGCATCGTTCAGACCCGGGTTGCTTCCACCAAGTCTCCCTGGCTGAGCCTGATGAATGTTGGCGACATCGTCAATGTCCCCATCTCCCACGGTGAAGGCAAGTTCCTGGCTCCCGATGCGCTGATTCAGGAGCTGGCTGCAAACGGTCAGATCGCTACCCAGTACGTTGATCTGGACGGCAAGCCCACCATGGACGCTGCCTTCAACCCCAATGGTTCCCTGTACGCCATCGAAGGCATCACCTCTCCCGATGGCCGTGTCATCGGCAAGATGGGCCACAGCGAGCGCTACAGCAACGGCTGCTACAAGAATGTGCCCGGCAACTACGACATCCAGATGTTCAAGGCTGCTGTCAAGTACTTCAAGTAATCCCACAATGATGCAAAAATCCCGGATGGCTTTCGCCATCCGGGATTTGATTTTATGGTTACTGGTCCTCCTCAGGCAGCAGATCGTTGAGGTAAACCCTTGGAGAATTTGTTTCAAGCGTCACTTCCAGCACCTGTACCTCCCGGTTATCATCCATACGCAGCAGCTTGACTGTGTAGCTGTCAGAAGTCAGCGTCTCTTTTGCCGCAAGGTAGTCTGCCACTGTTCTACAGTTTTCACCGTTAAACTGGTAGATGATATCACCGATCATCAGCTTGTCGTTTTTACCGTCTTCGGCATAGTAGTCCATGACCATGATGCCATGCTCCAGCGTTCCCTGCTGCTTCAGCTGCATATACATCACCAGTGCCGGCATATAACGGTCGGAATTGTCCATGGCTGCCTGGTAAAGGAGGATGCATTCCTCTGTTTCTTTCTCCAGATCCATATCCGGATAAACGCTCAGAAGATAAGTCAGTTTCGTCCACAAGGTGTTCACATCATCTGTGGTTTTTCCGCTGAAAGCAGCAACAGCCTTCATTTCCAGTCGCCGGTATTCCGCCTCATCCTGTGCCATTTCCGCAGCTTCCTCCTCGGAATGCCCCTGCCGGATATAGCTTTGGGTCAGCTCTGTTTCCCAGTCATGCTTGGAATATTCCACGATCTTTTCTGCTCTGGCCTGGGTGTAGCCCTCATCCATAAGCTGCTGCACCATGGCTTCCCGCACCTGCTGCAGCTCTGTTGCCTCATTTTCCGACAGAAGATACATTTCCTGCACAGCAGCTTCCATATTATCCAGGCATTCCCGCTGTGCTTCCTGCAGAGCCTTTTTATCCCGGCTCCAGTTTCTTCCGTTGAGGGGGATCTCCTCCAGATATGGCAGGGTATCCGACCACAGGGTTTCCAGATACTTCTCTCTGGTGACGGGAATCAGCAATTCATTGGTAGCATAGGCAAAGGCTTCTCTGGTTTCTTCCAGATAGGTCTTATAAATCGTCACCACCTGCAGCTTCTCCGCAGTATCCAGTGCCAGCGCGCTTTCGTCCGTCAAAATGGTCTCCATATACTCCAGATTTCCCAAACCCTCGTCCCGGAATGCAGAAAGCTGGTCGTGCATGGCTTTCAGGTCATCTCCACTGAAGGGACTGTCCATCATCCAGTCCAGCAGATTTGCCGTAGGCGAGATCTGGGTCAGGTCTGTCTCTGTCAGAATTTTATAGCAGGACTGAAACGCATTGGAAAGGGCTGCCGCATCGCCTGTCTGCAGATATTCCTCTGCTGCTTCCAGCATATCGTGCTGTGCATCTGCCATAATATCCAGGCAGGTAAGGCTGTAGCTTACATTGGAGATCACACCGCTTGTCAGGCTGATCTGCTCTGTGGTGCGGGGGTATTGCAGGAACCAACCGATGCCCAAAGCCAAAACGACCAATACAATGGCACCAAGAATCAGCGGCAGCCGTTTGACTGACCGAAAAACCTCCTTTAGTCTCGTCCAAGAGGACTTTTCGGTATGGAAAAAGGTTTCCAGCTTATCCAGAAACGCATCGTAATACTCCATATTTGCCGCAATACCGTTACAGTAGGGCAGATCCTTCAGTGTTTCCGGCAGCTGTGCCGGAAATTCAAAATTCCGCAGCAGGATGGGGATCACATTTTTCTTCTTTCTCAGTGCATGCTCCACTTCCTGACGCACCCAGTCGTCAGGGTTGACACAGCGATCCAGGGCATGCGGGGAAAGCACCAGCACAAAATCAGTACACTCTTCAATAACAGAATACAGCTTTGTATTGAAGGCACCGGACCGCAGAGACTCCAGATCAAAAAATACGCGATAGCCCCGTTCTGTCAGGCTGTCCCGAAGGATCCGGGCGGTTTCCTGTCCGCCATCCCGGCGGTAGGAAATAAAAACATCGTATTTCTTCTCTGTATTCATGGAAATACCCCCAGTTTTCTTTTCAAATTCCAGTATAGCACAGAAAACTGCGGATTTCCACTGTTTCTGCAAAAAGTCCCGGATGGCCTAAACCATCCGGGACGTTTCCATTTGCATTACAGGTCAACACCCAAAAACTGCTTTGCCAGAATGCCCACAAAGAAGGACACCACGGCAACGCCAATGCTGATACCGGCCATTTCCACAAAGCGGGATCGGAAAGGCTGGTCCATGGCAACAGAGGTATAGTAAGTAAATCCGGCAATGATGAGAACCACCACCAGCAGCATGCACACCAGAGCCGCAATATACTGCGTGGTGCCCAGCAGTAGATAGGGTGCGATCAGCGCAATGACCGTCAGCAGGTAGGCAATGCCGGTATAGCTGCAGCTCTTCAGCGCATCGCTGCGGCCTTCACTCCGGGCTGCCAGGAATTCTGAAGATGCCATAGAAAAGGTTGCGGAAATGCCTACGATAAGACCGGACAGGGCAATGAGCCGGTTGTTCTGCAGGGCGAAGGCAAAACCTGCCAAAGAGCCAGTCAGCTCCACCAGGGCATCGTTCAGTCCCAGCACCATGCTGCCCACGTACTGCAGCCGCTCCTCATCCAGCATGGCAAGCAAAGCCTGCTCGTGCTCTTCCTCGTCCTGCCGGATCTGTGCGCTTTCCGCCACTTCCCGGGCCAGCAGATCATATTCCACCTGGGCGTTTTCTTCCCCCCGCTCCATCAGCTTCACTGCAAAGGTAAAGCCCAGGATCCGGGCAAGGAGGGTGTACTTGAGAACCTTAGCCTTTTCCGGCTTCATTTCCACTCCGGTATAGGTTTTCCAGATCTCATAGTGGGCTCTTTCCTCCCCTGCCAACCGCAGCAGGGTAGCCTTATTCTCTTCACCCTTGGCAAACCGGGCAATTTTTTCATAAATAACACTTTCCGTCAGCTCACCCTGCTGCATTTTCCGGATGACAGCCAGTGCTTCGGGAGATACGGTATGGGACATATTGGGAATTCCTCCTGTTTTTCTTCCTATTATATCGCCACTGGAAAAAATTGCAAGAAAAAAGTGCCGCCCCTGTGGGCGGCACTTCGTGTATGGAATTAGTAGTTCTCGGCGTGAACTTCGAAGTAGCTCTGAGGATGGACACAGGTGGGGCAGACAGCAGGAGCCTTGGTGCCAACAATGATGTGGCCGCAGTTCCGGCATTCCCAAACCTTGACTTCGCTCTTTTCAAAGACCTGGGCAGTCTCTACATTCTTCAGCAGAGCGCGGTAACGCTCCTCGTGATGCTTCTCAATGGCAGCCACCAGACGGAACTTAGCGGCCAGAGACTTGAAGCCCTCTTCCTCGGCAGTCTTGGCAAAACCGTCATACATGTCGGTCCACTCGTAGTTTTCGCCCTCGGCGGCATGCAGCAGGTTCTCGGCGGTATCACCGATGCCCTCCAGCTCCTTCAGCCACAGCTTGGCATGTTCCTTCTCGTTGTCAGCAGTCTTCAGGAACAGGGCAGCGATCTGCTCGTAGCCTTCCTTCTTGGCCTTGGATGCAAAGTAGGTGTACTTATTTCTTGCCATGGATTCGCCGGCAAAGGCAGCTTCCAGATTCTTCTCGGTCTGAGTACCAGCATATTTGTTAGCCATTGTAAATTACCTCCAGTTTTTTTCCGGTTTTCCGGATCTTAGCTATAGTGTAGCAGATGGACATGAAAAAATCAAGAAAAAGCCTCCGCTGTAAGCGGAGGCTTTTGTAACAGGATCATCTGCTTCCCTTGTCGTAGGGGATGCCCTCTGCCTTGGGGGCGCGGGACTTCTTGGAGGTGAAGGCCAGAACTGCCAGTGTCACCAGATAGGGCAGCATGCGGTACAGGTGGGAGCTGATGCCCAGCTCTGCCAGGAGAAACACACCATCGCCATTGATATCAATGGAGCTGTAGGCCGCAGCAATGCACTTGAACAGACCAAACAACAGGGAGGCTGCAGCGATGTTGCCGGGCTTCCAGTTGCCGAAGATCATAACTGCCAGAGCCAGGAAGCCGAAGCCTGCCACGTCACCGTTGGCAGTACAGTTGGCGGTGGTCAGAGAGTATACAAAGCCGCCCATGCCGGCCAGAGCACCGGAGATGGTGGTACCAGCATAGCGCATCTTGTAAACATTGATGCCCAGGGAGTCAGCTGCCTGGGGATTCTCACCGCAGGCCCGGAGCCGCAGGCCGAACCGGGTCTTATACAGGATGATGGACAGGACAACGAACAGAATGATGCAGATATAGGTGGCCAGGTAGACCTTATGGAGGAATGTCTCTCCCAGGAAGCCGATATCCACATTCTTCTTGATGCCAAAGGTGGACTTCTTGATCATGAACCAGGAAGCTGCGTCACCGGTAGCCATCTGCAGGGTGTTCTGGTTGGCCAGAACACGAACCAGGAACAGCACCAGCGCAGGAGCCATCAGATTCAGTGCCGTGCCGCCGATGGTCTGGTTTGCCTTCAGATTGATGGAGGCAAAGCTCAGCAGCAGGGAGAAAATGGCACCCATGGCAGCGGCAACCAGCATGGTCAGAATTTCCAGGCCCTGGAGAGTCATCCAGTCACCGGCCTTGACAGCTGCCGTAAACACATCGTAATTCTGCATGGTACGGACAAAGAGAACACCGATAAAGGCACCGAAGATCATAATACCTTCCAGAGCCAGGTTGATGATACCGCTGCGCTCAGCGAACACGCCAGCCAGCGCCACGATCATCAGAGGGACCGCATAAAGCAGGGTCTGCTGAATCACAAATGTCATACGGTCTCGCCTCCTTCCTTAGTTTCCTCTTCCTTCACAGGATCAGGTTCGGCATTGGCATTGGCTGCGTTGGCCTTTCTCAGCTTGGGCAGCATGGTCTGAATCACCAGAGAGAATGCACTGAGGTACACGATCACGGAGATGATCACATCGGTGATATACTCGTTATAGGCGGTGTAGCCGGTGAGGTTCTGACCAACAATGTCCAGCATTGCCATGAACATGCCGGAGAAAATAACACCAATGGGGTTGTTGACTGCCAGCAGGGCAACAGGAATGCCGTTGAAGCCAATGGCGGGCAGGGACTGGTAGGTGGACCAGAAGAACTCGGTATTGCCGGACAGCCAGTACAGGGAAGCACCGGCAGCAGACAGGGCACCGGCGATGGCCATAGACAGCACGATGTTACGCTTGTCATTGATACCGGCGTAACGGGCGGCATGGCGGTTGGAGCCGCAGGCCTTCAGCTGATAACCCAGGGTGGTCTTATTCATCAGAATATACATGGCAATGGCAAAGAGCACTGCCACCAGAATGCCTGCATTGATCTGGGAGCCGGAGAAGATCTTGTCCAATCCCAGCTTTGCCGTTGCAATACCGTTGCCGTTGACGTAAGTCCAGGCACCATCCACTTCGGTCAGGCCGAAGGTGGTCTTGTAAACATAGCCGGATTTGGTATTTTCCACAATGTTCTTGAAGTTGCTCACATCAAAGCCCCAGGTGACGATATTGGCAGCCAGCCAGTTGGTCATGATGCAGGCCAGAACTTCGTTGATATTCAAAAATGCCTTCAGAATGCCGGGAATGGCACCCCACAGAGCGCCTGCCAGCATGCCACCCAGGAAGGCCAGCAGCCACAGTGCCCAGCCGGGCATGACGCCGGAGGGAACGCCCAGTGCGATCATCAGAGAGGCCATGGTGCCCATCAGATACTGGCCGGGAGCACCGATGTTAAACAGGCCCGTCTTATTGGCCACTGCCACGGAAAGGCCGGTCATGATCAGAGGCATGGCACGGAAGAGCATATTGCCCAGTGCCTGGCCATGGAAACCCCAGGTCAGTTCACCGGCAGCATTACGGCCGGTGCACAGAATGCCTGCAAAGATCAGCTTCACGCCATCCGCGATGCCCTGGTTGGTAATGGTGTCCTTGGTAAGGCCCACGATGACCACAACGATGGCACCGACGAACAGGCCCACAAGAATCGAAATCAGAGAGGAAAGGACTTTTTTGGTTCCTTCCTTTTCATAAATATCCAAAAGGGTGTTTTTCATGCCCGCTCCTCCTTTCACATCCGCTTGGCGCCGGCCATATACAGGCCCAGCTCCTGGACGGTGGTTGTCTTGGGATCCAGCTCGCCCACGATCTCACCCTCGTACATGACCAGGATGCGGTCGGAAACGTTCATGACCTCATCCAGCTCCAAGGAGACAAGCAGAACTGCCTTACCGCTGTCCCGCTGGGCAACCAGCTGGCTGTGGATATACTCAATGGCGCCCACGTCCAGGCCGCGGGTGGGCTGAACAGCAATCAGCAGGGGATTTTCCCGGTCGATCTCACGGCCGATGATGGCCTTCTGCTGGTTGCCGCCGGACATGCTGCGGGAGATGGTGATGGGGCCCTGGCCGCTGCGGACATCGTACTGGCCGATGATCTTCTCCGCATATTCCCGGACGGCATCCCGCTTGATAAAGCCCATCTTCTGGAACCGGGGATCTTCAAAGGACTGCAGAACAATATTATTTTCCAGGGTGTCATCCAGCACCAGGCCGTGCTTATGACGGTCCTCGGGGATGTGGCTCAGACCTGTCTGGCTGCGCTTCTTGACGCTGGCATGGGAAATATCCTTGCCGCAGAGGGTCACGGTTCCGGCAGAGGCCTTTTCCAGGCCAGTCAGGCCATAAACCAGTTCCGACTGGCCGTTGCCATCGATGCCTGCAATGCAGACGATCTCACCGGCACGAACCTGGAAGGTCACATCATTGACGGCATTTTTCTTGCTGGTCTTGGAGGCCACTGTCAGACCCTTCACATCCAGGATCACGTCGGCAGGTTTTGCCTCCTCCTTCTGAACCTGGAGCTGAACAGGACGGCCAACCATCATATTGGACAGGGACTGCTTGTCTGTGTCCTTGATATCCACGGTGCCCACATACTTGCCCTTACGCAGAACGGTGCAACGGTCTGCAACCGCCATGATCTCGTTGAGCTTGTGGGTAATGAACAGGATGGACTTACCTTCCTTTGCAAAGCCACGCATGATCTCCATCAGCTCATCGATCTCCTGGGGGGTCAACACAGCGGTAGGCTCGTCAAAGATCAGGATCTCATTGTCCCGGTACAGCATCTTCAGAATCTCCGTACGCTGCTGCATACCAACGGTAATATCCTCCACCTTGGCATCCAGATCCACGTGGAGCTTATATTTTTCGGACAGGGCCTGGACCTTCTGGCGGGCCTGTTTCTTCTGCAGGAAGCCCAGCTTGGTATCCTCTGCACCCAGGATGATGTTATCCAGAACCGTGAACACATCCACCAGCTTGAAGTGCTGGTGCACCATGCCGATGTTCAGCGCGGTGGCATCATTGGGGTTGTTGATCTTAACGACCTCGCCATTCTTTTTGATCTGACCGGCTTCCGGCTGGTAGAGGCCAAACAGAACGGACATCAGCGTGGATTTGCCGGCGCCGTTCTCACCCAGCAGGGCATGGATCTCGCCACGCCGCAGCTGCAGCGTAATGTTGTCATTTGCCACAATGCCGGGGAACTCTTTTCTGATATTGAGCATTTCAATAATGTATTCTGACTGCATTATGAAAATCGCCCTCCTTCCCGAATATAGACAGGATTATTATATATGTAACCTGGAGGAATTGCAAGAAAAGAATACATTTTCCCTGTTTTTTCGGCAAGGCGTGCAGGGACTGTATCCTATTTTCTCCATTCTGCTGAAAGTCAGTCAGATACAGCAAAAAAAGAGGAAGGCTTTCGCCTTCCTCTTGGTTTTGGGGAGAATTACTCAACGTAGTTGACGGTAACGTTGGCAGTGCTCTCGGGAGTGGTGACCAGCTCGTCGGAGATAGCAACTTCACCGGCAGCGATCTTGGCAAACATAGCCTCGTAGTCAGCAACAGTCCACTCGGTCAGGGACCAGGTTGCGGTGGGCAGGCCGACAGCATTGTCAGCTGCGCCCAGAGAGGTGGAGGTGCCGCCGATCTCAGCCCATGCGCCGTCATAGTGCTTGGAGATAGCCCAGACAGTAGCGTCAGCCAGGCCCTTCATAGCAGAAGTGATGACAGCGGGGGACTCGAAGGACTGGTCAACGTCAACACCGACAACCAGGCCGTCCTCAGCGGAAGCAGCAGCGGAAACAGACTGGAACATGGAGCCACCGCAGCAGAAGATAACTTCAGTGCCGTTGGTGTACCAGCCGGTAGCCATAGCCTGCAGCTCGGGAGAAGCGGAGAATGCAGCGCCGTAAGCCCAGGAGTAGTTCATGTCGACCTTGACGCCCAGCTCAGCAGCAGCAGCCTCTGCGCCCTGCAGGAAGCCGTAGCCAAAGCGCTGGCAAGCGGGGTTGGTGCCGCCGCCGCCGCCCATGAAGCCCAGCTTGGTGTAGCCTTCCATGACGGTAGCGTAGCCAGCCAGATAGCCGGACTGATGCTCCTGGAAAGCGATGCCGGCAACGTTGTCGAAGCCGATGGGGTAGCCGTCGATAAAGACGAAGTTAACATTGGGGTAAGCCTCAGCAGCGGCCTTCAGAGCGCCTTCCTGCATGAAGCCTGCAGCAACAACGACCTCAGCGCCGTTCTCGCAGGCCAGCTTCATGGCATCGATACGGTCATCATCGGTAGCCTCGTTGCCGTTGGCGGGCTGATAGTACTTGTAGGACTTGCCGTTGGCAGCAGCGTACAGCTTAACGCCGTCGTAGGTGCCCTGGTTGAAGGACTTGTCCTTCAGCTGGCCCACGTCGGTGATGAAAGCGACCTGGTACTTGCCGTCAGCAGAGGTCATCTCGTCAGCGATGTCGTCAGGGTTGACAGCAGCGGGAGCCTCGGGAGCCTCAGGAGCAGCGGGAGCCTCAGCAGCAGGGGCGTCAGCAGCGGGAGCCTCGGTGGCAGCGGGAGCTTCGGAAGCGCCGCATGCAGCCAGAGACAGAACCAGAGCCATTGCCAGCAGCAGGCTAAGAATCTTCTTCATAGTTTCATTCCTCCATAAAAATTCTTTGGGTTGTGTTTTTCACACCTTTTTTATTGTCGCATATTTGAGCCGAAAAATCAACAGATAATCCGAAGATTTGTCATTTATCACAATGTTTTCCCCGGTCTGCCCATCAGATTCCCATATGCTTTGACGGAGAAAAGGAGTATGGCAGAATTTCTGCCAAAGTGTGCGTCTCATACCCCTCAGCATCCACCATGTAAATCAGGAAGTCATCGCCGCAGAATTCCCGCATGACCTGGCGGCAGACACCGCAGGGCGGAAAACTTCCGGTAATTACGCCATCTTTGCCGCCGCAGACCGCGATGGAAACAAAATCCCGGTGGCCATCATAGACCGCCTTAAAAAAGGCAGTACGCTCAGCACAGTTGGTGGGGCCGTAGGCAGCGTTTTCAATGTTGCAGCCCTGGTATACCGTGCCGTCAGCGCACAGCAGCGCTGCGCCTACCTTGTAGCCGGAGTAGGGTACATAGGCATGCTGCATGGCCTCTTTGGCCAGCTCAATCAGTTTTTCAGGTGTCATTTCAAAATCTCCTCTGCAAAACTCTCGCCCGGGGTGTCGTAATCCACACCCAGCAAGCCGGTAACAGTGGCGGCGATATCGGCAAAGCTCTTCCGGGTGCCCAGGTTCACAGGCTTTACTGCCTTACCCAGGATCAGCAGGGGTACATATTCCCGTGTATGGTCGGTGGTGGCGGTATAGGCAGGATCACAGCCATGGTCAGCAGTGATCATCACCAGGTCATCTTCTCCCAGTGTGGGCAGAAAATTACCCAGCCAGGCATCAAACTCGCTCAGCGCATTGGCATAGCCATCAATATCCCGGCGGTGGCCATAGACCATATCAAAATCCACCAGGTTCACAAAACACAGGCCCTTGAAATCCTTCGCAGCATAATTCGTGGTATGTTCCATACCGTTGGCATTGGACTTGTTGTAGACAAATTCCGTATCTCCATAGCCGGCAAAAATGTCATGGATCTTGCCCACAGCGATGGAATCCAGGCCTGCTGCCTTGATGGCATCCAGCATGGTGGGTTTGGGAGGCTCCAGGGAATAGTCATGGCGGTTGGAAGTCCGCTTGAAGCCATCTGCGCTGTTACCCACATAGGGTCTGGCAATGACACGGCCCACGCCATGCTTGCCCCGGAGGATGTTCCGGGCCTTATGGCAGGCATCATACAGTTCTTCCAACGGAATGTGTTCTTCGTGGGCCGCCACCTGGAACACCGAGTCGGCGGAGGTGTAGACGATCCATTTGCCGGTGTCGATCTGTGCCTGGCCGTAGTCCCGGATCACATCGGTGCCGGAATAGGGCAGGTTGCACAGAACACCCCGTCCTGTCGCTTCCGTGAACGCATCCAGCACTTCCTGGGGGAAACCGTTGGGATATGTGGGCAGCGGCTCTGGAGAAATCACACCGGCGATCTCCCAGTGGCCGATGGTGGTATCCTTACCCATGGAGGCTTCCCGCAGCCGGGCAAAGGCACCGGCGGGAGCATCACACTTCGGCAGGCAGGAAACACCGTCAATATTGCCCAGACCTGCGGCGATCATATTGGGGATATGCAGCTTGGAAGAAGTGGCACAGGCGGCCAGGGTATTGACCCCCACATCGCCAAAGCTTTCACTATCCGGCATGGCACCGATGCCGAAGGAATCCAGAACGATCAGAAAAATACGTTTCATAGTATCACCTCAAAAAAGAACTGTCATTCCGAGCCTGCCGGAGACAGGTGTGGGAATCCCCCGGATGATCCGGGAATCCCCATGATCGGAGGAGATTGCCACACCAGCCTGCGGGCTGGTTCGCAATGACAGCATATGATTTATTTGTTCTCCATGGCAACAGCCACATCCAGAGCCACCTTCATCATGGTGGTGAAAGAGGTCTGGCGCTGTTCGGCAGAGGTTTCCTCGTGGGTCAGCACATGATCGGAGATGGTGCAGATGCACAGGCCCCGCTTGCCGTAACGGGCGGCGTTCATATACAGGGCGGCAGCTTCCATTTCCAGAGCCATGACGCCCATCTTCTTCAGACCATAGACACTGCCCAGGCCCTCGGGGACATCCACATGGTCGCCGTAGAATACATCGGAAGAATTGATATTGCCCACGTGGTAGGTTGCGCCATGCTCTTTACAAGCCTTGACAGCCTCGCACAGCAGGTCAAAGTCGGCAATGGGCGCAAAGGTGCCGGGCAGATGGAACTGGCTTGCCCAATTCGAGTCGGTGCAGGCACCCTGGCCGATGACGATATCATAGAGGTGGATATTCTCCTGGATGGAGCCGGCAGAGCCCACACGGATGATGTTTTCCACATCAAAGAAGTTGAACAGCTCATGGGAATAAATGCCGATGGCAGGCATGCCCATGCCGGAAGCCATGACGGAAACTTTGACCCCCTTGTAGTAACCGGTATAGCCCTGAACACCACGGACATTATTGACGAGGACAGGGTTTTCCAGGAAGTTTTCCGCGATGAACTTGGCCCGCAGGGGATCGCCGGGCATCAGCACTGTCTTGCCAAAGCCGATCTCATCGGCAACGTTGATATGCGGGGTAACTGCAAAGTTGGACATAGTAAGTTCCTCCCAAAATGAATTGTAGGGCGGGGTTATGACCCCGCCGACGCACCATAGGTGTGGCTCAGTTTTACACAAGAGCGCTCCCCTGCTATGCATCGTATACAGCTCGAAATAATATTGTTACCTGCTCGGCGGGGTCATGACCCCGCCCTACAGTCTTTCATTCGTTAATAAGTTCCGTCGTTGGCAAGACCCTTGGCGATCTTGACGATCCGGGAAGTGCCCAGCCGGTCTGCACCCAGGGCAATGAACTTCTCCGCATCCTCCAGGCTGGAAATGCCGCCGGCAGCCTTGATCTTCACATGGGGCGCAACATGCTTGGCAAAGAGTGCCACATCTTCAAAGGTTGCGCCGGCCTTGGAGAAACCGGTGGAGGTCTTGATGTAATCGGCGCCGGAATCGGAAACGCACTTGCAAAGGGCGATCTTCTCGTCATCCGTCAGCAGGCAGGTCTCGATGATGACCTTCAGGAGCTTGCCCTTGCAGGCAGCCTTGATGGCAGCAATTTCGGCAGTGATCTCATCCCACTTGCCTTCCTTGGCCCAGCCAATGTTGATGACCATGTCCACTTCATCGGCGCCGTTGTCCACAGTATCGGAGGCCATGAAGCATTTGGCAGCGGTGGTGGCATAGCCGTTGGGGAAGCCGATGACGGTGCAGATGGCTAATCTTTCACCAACGTATTCCTTGGCCTGTTTCACGAAAGACTGAGGGATGCAGACAGAAGCGGTGCCATACTTCATACCATCATCGCAGATAGCCTTGATGTCCGCCCAGGTAGCAGTCTGGGCCAGCAGGGTATGGTCACACTTGGCGAGAATGTCTTTCAGTTCCATAATATATTCCTCCATTAGTTCTGCCCATGCAGTTTAATCTTCTTATGTTCCCGGATGCCCCGGATATAGCACCGGTGGCACATGGCGATATAGCAGTCATTGCCGCCCAGCACCACCTGGGCACCCTCGGTGACGATATAGCCGTCGCTGATACGGGCATTGACCGTTGCCTTGGAGCCGCAGTCACACATGGTCTTGATCTCCTCGATGCAGTCCGCCAGTTCCATAAGGCGGCGGCTGCCGGGGAACAGCTTGGTCTGGAAGTCGGTACGCAGGCCGAAGCACATCACCGGCACATTGTAGTCATTGACGATGGCCCGGAGCTGGTCGATCTGGGCTTCCGTCAGAAACTGGCACTCGTCCACGATGACGGCATCACACTGTCCTGCGCGGGTGCTTCCATAGACCTGGTAGATATCCATATCCGGCGTCATGACCTCCACCGCTGCTGCCAGGCCAATGCGGCTGCGCAGGATCTGCACGCCGTCCCGGGTGTCTGCAGAGGGCTTGATGAGCCAGACCTTCATATCATTTTCTTCGTAATTGTATTTTGTGATCAATGCCTGGGCAGTCTTGCTGGAACCCATGGCACCATATTTAAAATAAAGCTTTGCCATATCTCTTTCTACCTCCGTTTGCATGTTTCATTATATCGAAAAAAACCTCCATATGCAACCCTCATTCATGCAAAATTAACAATGGCAGCCCTTGTGCTGTGTCCGCATATCTGATAAAATAAAAATATCCAAATTCTGTAACCAAAGAAGTTCTTTGTCGAGTATACAGGTGAATCCACCAAATACATAAGGAGGTAACGAATATGAAAAAACTGACCGCTCTGCTGCTGGCCCTGGTGATGGCATTGACCCTGCTCACCGCCTGTGGTGCCAACAGCGCCAGCCCCGCCCTCAAGCAGACCGCTGCCATGGACTACGCTGTGGTGGAGGAAGCCGCTGCGGAAGCTCCCATGGCCATGACAACCATGAATGGCAGCAACGCCCTGGCCGGTGCCGGGGAAACCGGCGCAGTCTCCCTGCCGGAAAGCCGGAAGTGGATCGTCACCGTGGACATGAGCGCCGAGACGGAAGACCTGGACGCCCTGCTTGTGAATCTGGAGGCAGCCATCGAAGAGATGGATGGCTATGTGGAAGATCAGAACATCTACAATGGTTCCAGCTATGCAGCCCGCCGCCGCAGAAACGCCAACCTTACCATCCGGATCCCTGCTGCCGATGTGGATGCCTTTGCCACGGAAGTTTCCGGCATCGCCAATGTGGTCTCCAAGAATGTGAGCCGTGAGGACATCACCCTCACCTATGTGGCAACAGAAAGCAAAGTTACCGCACTGAAAACCGAAGAAGCCCGGCTGCTGGAACTGCTGGCCCAGGCGGAGACTATGGCCGATCTGCTGGAGATCGAAGCCCGGCTTTCCGATGTCCGCTATGAACTGGAGAGCTACTCCTCCCAGCTGCGGCTCTATGACAACCAGGTGGACTACGCCACCATCTACCTGTTCATCGATGAAGTCCAGGAATACACCCCTGTTGCAGAAAAGACGGTATGGGAACGGATCCGGGATGGTTTCAGTGACAGTCTGGAAGGTGTGGGCGACGGCTTTGTGGATGCCGCTGTCTGGATCCTGGCAAATTCCCCCTATCTGGTGGTCTGGGGTGTCCTGCTGACCGCTGCAGTACTTCTTCTGCGGACACTGGGCAAGCGCCGTTCCGCCAAAAAGCCCATCAAATCTGCACCCAGAAAAGAAGAAAAACCCAACGAATAAACCAACTGCCCGCCGGTGGTTCTTCCCCCGGCGGGCTTCTGCTACATCTTTTATGCCCTTTTCTTGTTTCGGCAAGAAAAGGGCGAAAAGAAGCCGACTTAAAGGGCGCTGAGTTGCTTGCTCCCGCAAGCAAAGCCGCCCCTTTAAGAATACCCCGGCGCGCTCTGTCGATGGCGCGGAGCACCTTAACCTACATCCTGTTCAAGCAGAAAATGTCCCGATTTTCTGCTTGAAGTACACTGCTCTGCAAATCTGTACCATGTTCTGGCGAGGCGGCGGGAGGGGTTCACAGGGGAGGGCGCATTTATCCCGTAGCGCCTCCCCTGTGCCAGCTTCTTTGGTTACTTTCTTGTCTGGCACAAGAAAGTAACACACGCCTCTTTCTGCAATAGAAAATGCCCGCAGCCGGATGACTGCGGGCATACTTTTTATCTCACATACTCAATGACCACGCGGCGGTTGGGTTCGGTGCCGGTGGAATGGGTGGTGATGTTGTCCATCTCCTGCAGGGCGGCGTGGATCACATGACGCTCATAGGCATTCATGGGCTCCAGGGTGATGCGGCGGCGGGCCTTCAGAACCTGCTGTGCCTTCTTGCGGGCATAGCGGCGCAGGCTTTCCTCACGCTTCTCCCGGTAGCACTCAGCATCCACATTGATGCGGATGTGACCGTCTACTTCCCGGTTGACGGTATAGTTGGCCAGGTGCTGGATGGCATCCAGGGTATCGCCCCGGCGGCCGATCAGATAACCCAGATCATCGCCCACCAGATCCACCTTGTAGGTGTTGCTGTCTGCTTTCCAGCAGTGGGGCACAGCCTTGGAATCCATGTGCTCCAGAAGTCCCTTGATGAAAACTTCGATCTTTTCCTCCACGGAGCCTGCCTCAGCAGGGGTGTACTCCTTGGGAGCTTCCACCTTCTTTTCTGCCTTAGGCTGCTTTTCAGCCTTGGGTGCTTTGGGCGGCTTGGGTGCTTCGGGCTTCTTTTCAGCCTTGGGAGCTTCTGCTTTCTTTTCAGCCTTGGGGGCCTCCGCCTTCTTTTCGGGCTTGGGTGCTTCGGGCTTCTTTTCAGCCTTGGGAGCTTCTGCTTTCTTTTCAGCCTTGGGGGCCTCCGCCTTCTTTTCGGGCTTGGGAGCCTCCGCCTTCTTTTCGGGCTTGGGGGCTTCTGCCTTGAGAGCCTCGGGCTTGGGTTCTGCCTTCTTCACAGGGGCAGCAGCCTTGGGCTTGGAGCGGGAAGCGGCGCCCAGCGCGGATTTGGGCTTTTCGGGAGCTGCGGGAACAGGATCGGGGACTTCATAAGTTACCTGCACCTTGGCGGGCTGGGCACCAAAGCCCAGGAAACCAGCCTTGGGCAGTGCCAGAACCTGGTAGGTGATATCGTCCCGCTCCAGACCCAGCTGGGTCAGAGCGGCTTCCACAGCAAGATCAATGGTCTTGCCGCTGGTGATAATGGTCTTTTCCATTGCTTATTCCTCCGTAGGATTGGAAGCGTAGCGGTTGGGATCGTAGTTGCGGCCCTTGCAGTAGGGACGGCTGGGAATGCCGGACATGCAGCTTTCCTCTTCTTCCTCTACGATGCCCTTCTTGGCGTTGTACTCCTTGGCATTGGCAGCCTTTGCAGCCTGCTCTGCCTCACGCTGCTGCTTCTGGAGCTTCTTCTTGCTGGTGTTGGCGGTGATGCCCTCGGGGTTGGCAGCACGGCGCTCTGCACGGATGCGCTCCTTCTCTGCCTCGATGCGTTCCTGCTCCAGAGCCTTCTGCAGACGGACAGCATCCTCAGCGTCATAGATCTTGCGGTAGTGCTTGGTCATGATGGGATCGGTGACCATACGGAACACACCGCCGATGAACCAGTACACAGACAGTCCGGCGGAAACGGTAAAGCCGATCCACAGGGACATCAGAGGCATCATCCACATCATCATCTTGTTGGTCTGGGCAGACTGGGAGTTTTCAGCCATCTCCTTGTCCTGGATGCCCTTCTCATTGGTGACGACAGAATCATTGGTCTTCTGGCTGACCCACATCTGGGCAACCTGAGAGATAGCGGAAACGATGGGGATCAGGAAAGCACCGATGTGTGCCCAGTCCCAAGCCCAGGTGGATGCAAAGATGTTGAACTGGGGGATTGCGCCCAGGTTGATGCCGAAGAAATCAAAGTTGATACCAGCCAGGGTCTCGGTGCTGATGCCGGGAATGGCGGCAGCGATCTCATTGGCATACTGGGAAATGGCGCTGGCGGCTACGACCTGGTCATAGTAGGTATTGTTGGAGAACAGTGCGGGGGCATTGGCCTTGACAACAGCAATGATCTGCTGGGTCACTTCGGCACTTTCGCCCAGAATGTAGGTAATGGGTTCCCGGATAACGGTGAACAGGGGGAACAGGATCAGCAGGGGAACAAAGCTCCACAGGCAGCCGCCCATACCCATGGAAGCGCCCTCTTCCTGCTGCAGCTTCTGAATTTCTTCGTTCTGCTTCTGCTGGTCATGGGCATATCTTCTCTGGATATCCTGGATGCGGGGCTGCAGGCGGGACATCTTCATCATGCTCTTCTTGGACTTTGCGTTGATGGGGGTCAGCACCAGCTGAACGATCAGCGCAAACAGGATCATAGCAACACCGTAGTTGCTGGTCAGGTCATAAAGAACGCCCAGCAGCCAGCCGAAAGGCACGGTGACAAGATCGGATAATTTGAATGCGAGAAACATGGACTCTCCTCCTTATGAAAGTCAAGGGACGGGGTCGAAAAAATTACCCTTGTAAAAAGGGTGGCAGCGGAGTATCCGCCGCAGGGCGAGCCATCCGCCCTTCCATACCCCGTACTTCATAATTGCTTCGTAAGCATAGGCACTGCAGGTGGGTCGGAACCGGCACCGGGCCGGAAAACAGGGGGAAATATTGCGCTGGTAGAAACGGATCAGGGAAAGAAACAGCTTTTTCATCATTCTTCACCACAGAGGATGCCGGCCTTTTTCGCCAGGGACAGATAGCTGGCAGTCAGCTTGTCAAAAGGTGCGTCCAGAGCCTTGCTCCTGGCCACCACCACAATGTCCCAGCCGGGCTGAAACCTGGCCTCATTGAGCCGGTAGACCTCCCGGATACGGCGGCGGATGCGGTTGCGGATATGGGCCTTCCCCAGCTTTTTGCTGACGGTGATGCCCACCCGGTTGCCATTTGTCCGGTTTTTCCGGGCATAGAGCACAAGGAGCCCATCTGCCTGGCCGGAGGTATGGTACAGCCGCCGGAAAATGTGATTCAGTTTCAAAGAACTCGAAAACTTCATGATACTATCTCCTGTAACGCTGTACATCATGCAGCATTACACCAGGGGATTGCCACGTCGCATGGCTTTCTGCCATGCTCCTCGCAATGACAACCCTTATCATAACAATCCCTAAATTCAGAAGTGTTCGCAGGAATGGTTTTTGTGTTGTTCAGCGCAAGATTTTGGTGCAGATCAAAGTTGAAAGCCGAAGGAATACTTTGTGTACCCGCAAGGGGTATGCCGCATCCGTAAATCGTCTTCGACGACAACGGCTGCGCTATATTTCGAGGCTTTCAAAATGCAGAGATGCGCCAAAAGATTCGCTGACACAGCCAAAAACCGTTTCAAGAATACTTCCAGCTAAAAAGGGAGCGGGGCGAATGCTCCATTCACCCCGCTGTAGCTCCCGTTTCGCTTTTGCGCGATTATTCCGTTTGTGTTGTCACCCACGGATCTGCACTTAGGCGGACAGAACCTTGCGGCCCTTTGCACGGCGGCGGGCCAGAACCTTGCGGCCGTTGGAAGTAGCCATTCTCTGACGGAAACCGTGGACCTTGGAACGATGACGGCGGCTGGGCTGGTAGGTACGCTTCATTACACTTTCACCTCCTGAAATACTGTGATTTTCTATATGCTCGACAGCCTGGATAGGCCGCAGCAACACATATTAACTGACCATACATAGTCACGCTAGGCCATTATAACCGAAAAAGGCAATAAGGTCAACATTTTTTTCTGATTTTTCTGCAGGATTCTTCGAAGAATCAGCCCTGCTCCTGGGCACGCTTCTTCATCAGGTTCCGCATGCGGATACCGTGGTCCAGTTCCCGTTTGCGGATACGCAGACTCTTGGGGGTGCATTCCAGCAGTTCGTCATCGGCCAGGAATTCCAGGCACTGCTCCAGGGACATGATTCTGGGAGGCACCAGGCGGATGGCTTCATCGGAGCCGGAGGCACGCATGTTGGTCAGCTGCTTGCGCTTGCAGACGTTGACAGTCATATCTTCATTGCGGCTGCAGATGCCAACCACCATACCGGCATAGACCTGAGTGCCAGGGCCGATGAGCATGGAGCCGCGCTCCTGGGCAGCGCCCAGACCGTAGGTAACGGCTTCACCGGATTCATGGGCAATGAGGCTGCCAACCAGGCGGCGTTCGATTTCACCCTTCATGGGGGCGTAATCCGCCAGAACGGAGGACATGATGCCTTCACCCTTGGTGTCGGTGAGGAATTCACTGCGGTAACCAAACAGGCCACGGGAGGGGACCATGAATTCCAGACGGTAACGGCTGCCCATGGGGGTCATGCCCAGCAGATCTGCCTTCCGGCGGCCCATCTTTTCGATGACAGCGCCCATGCACTCCTCGGGAACGTCAGCAACCATCCGTTCGATGGGCTCGCAGAGCTTGCCGTCGATGACCTTGGTCAGAACACGGGGGGTGGAGACGGAGAACTCATAGCCCTCTCTTCTCATGGTCTCCATCAGAATGGACAGGTGCATTTCGCCGCGGCCTGCCACATTGAAGGAATCGGTGCTGGCCTCGGTGACATGGAGGGAAACATCCTTCAGCAGTTCCTTTTCCAGGCGGTCACGAAGGTTCCGGGAGGTGACATACTTGCCTTCCTTACCGGCAAAGGGAGAATCGTTAACGGCGAAGGTCATTTCGATGGTGGGATCGGAGATCTTTACAAAGGGCAGGGGCTCCACCGTTTCGGGTGCGCACAGGGTGCGGCCGATGGTGATGTCTGCCATGCCGGAAAGGGCCACGATCTCACCGGCGTGGGCCTCGGGAATGGGATTCTTGCCCAGGCCATCAAACTCATACAGGGCAACCACCTTGCCCTTGGCCTTAATTTCGGGATTGTGGAAATCACAGATGGTGACTTCCTGGTTGACCTTAATGGAGCCCCGCTCCACACGGCCCACAGCAATACGGCCCACGTACTCATTGTAGTCGATGGAGGAAACCAGCAGCTGCAGGGGAGCTTCCACATCACCCTGGGGCGCAGGGATATAGTTGACGATGGTTTCGAACAGGGGGGTCAGATCCTTGCCCACTTCTGTGGGGCCGTAGGCAGCGGTGCCCTGGCGGCCAGAGCAGAAAACGGTGGGAGAGTTGAACTGCTCATCGGTAGCATCCAGATCCAGCAGCAGCTCCAGAACCTCGTCCATGACCTCTTCGATGCGGGCATCGGGCTTGTCGATCTTGTTGACGGCAACGATGACCTTGTGGCCCAGCTCCAGAGCCTTCTGCAGCACGAACCGGGTCTGGGGCATGGGGCCTTCGGCGGCATCCACCAGCAGGATAACGCCGTTGACCATCTTCAGGATACGTTCCACCTCGCCGCCGAAGTCGGCGTGGCCAGGAGTATCGACAATGTTGATCTTGTAGTCCTTGTAACGGACGGAAGTGTTCTTGGCCAGAATGGTGATGCCGCGCTCCCGTTCCAGGTCGCCGGAGTCCATGACCCGGTCCTGGGTCGCCTGGTTTTCCCGGTAAATACCGCCCTGCTTTAAGAGCTCGTCCACCAGAGTGGTCTTGCCGTGGTCAACGTGGGCAATGATGGCTATATTGCGGATTTTCTCCTGAGGTGTCATATATAATCTCCTTTTGAGGCTTCAAAATTCATAATCTACCAACTTAGAAATATAGCACATTGTCAAAAGAAAAGCAATCTTTTTTGTTAAAAAATAACATGACACCGGAAAATTCCAGTGTCATGAAAGACGGATCTTCTCTCTAAGACGGCAGGCCCAAAGCCGCTGTCACCAGAATTCCCAGATTGTCCCGGTAGATTTCATCAAATTGGGAGATGGGCAGCGGGTTCTCTCCCCTTCCTGCCTCGATGGTAAAACCAGGGCGGCGGAAATTCTGAATAAACCAGTCCTTGTATCCGGCAAAGGAGGATTCATAGGGCACCTCTGCCAGTTCATAGCCGCTGAGCCGGGAAAATTCCTCTCCCAATGTCCGGGCTCCGGGAATCTGGTAGTCCCGGAACTGCCAATAGATCACGCCTCCCTGGGTATGCCAGGCGATCACCAGATCGGGGTCGACCTTTTCCGTATAGGCTGCCAGCGCAATGGTCTCCCGTTGATTCAGCGGCGCTCTTCCCACATAATCCCGGGGTGCGGGCCGGTCAAAGCCCTCTGAAAATTTGATTTCCCGGGCCAGGAGCCATCCGGCAGGATACTGCAAATTCAGATCCACTCCCAGCAGATTGGCTTTCCAACCCTCGGGAAAGGGAATATCCGGGAACGGATCCGCAATACGGCTGGCCGCCTCATATTCCAGCATACCGGGCTGGACGGCTCCCGTCACCAGATCCACCCCATCCGGATCCACCATGGGCACCACATGGAGGGTGGCAGCATTCACAATATTCCGGGCCTCCACGCCATAGAGCTGTCCTCCACTCTGCACCGCTTCTGCCAATTCCTCCACAAATTTCAGAAGTACGACGGTGGTGATCCACTCATTGGCATGGTGGGCAGCGGAATACAGCACCTTCCGTTCCCCATTTCCCACCACCAGCGTCCGGACAGGACGGCCATAGGCCGTGGTGGTCAGTGTTTCACTCCGCAGAAACGGGTAGGTTTTCAGCAATCTGTCTATGGTTTCTTCGCACAAGGCAGATGTCATTGGTATATCGGTTGGAACAACAGACAAAAAATCACCTCCCAGCAGGATATGCCACAGAGGTGATTTTTGTGCATCACATTAACTGTACTTTTCTTACTCCTGTAAGAAAAGTACCAAAAGAACAGGCCAAAGGGATGCTGAGTTGCTTGCTCATCTACGCGCTAAGTGCCGTCCTCCGGACGGTTGCGCTCCGAAACGCACCTGCGGGTGCAGCCGCAAGCAAAGCCATAAGTTATGGTATGATTGCCCCCGGCAATCATAGTTATTTTGATTCGCTGCGCGGAGCACCACCCTTTGGACTCCCTTGACACGCATCGCCGGCAGTACGGAGCACCTTAACCCAAATCCTGTTCAAGCAGAAAATGTACCAATTTTCTGCTTGAAGTTCGGTGCTTCTTACATCGGCAGGGCGGCGAGAGCGCCAGCCGCCGCCAACAGCAAGACCATACGTCCAAACATTCTGGTCGTTAAAGTGCTGAGCAGTTACGGCGTTGCGCGTCGGGTGGATCCTTAAGGAGGGCGACTTTCTGCGCGGGAGCGCAGAACTCAGCGCCTCCTTAAGCTGACTTCTTTGGTTACTTTCTTGTTCAGCGACAAGAAAGTAACATATCGCAAATTACCTACTTTCCAGCCAGATGAGAAGGACGGCGATATCCGACGGACTGACGCCGGAGATGCGGCCTGCCTGGCCGATGGACATGGGCCGGATCTGCTGCAGTTTCTCCCGGGCTTCCAGCCGGAGGCCCACGATGGCATCATAGTCAATATCCGCCGGCAGCAGCCGGGATTCTTCCTTCTTGAATTCCGCCACCTGCTTTTTCTGCCGGGCAAGATAGCCCGCATACTTGATCTGGATCTCCACTTCCTCCGTGACTGCAGCAGGCAGTTCCGGGCGGTGGGGGTCGAAGGGAGCGATATCTGCATAGGTGATATTGGGGCGGCGCAGAAGATCCGCCAGGCGGGCAGAATTTGCAACCGGCGCACTGCCCTTCGCTTCCAGCATGGCATTCAGCGCTTCCGAGGCAGGCACACCATTGCACTCCAGCCGCCGGACTTCCCAGCTGACATGGGCATATTTTTCCTCCACTTCCCGAAGCCGCTCCTGGGATACCAGGCCGATGGCCGCGCCAAAACGGGTCAGCCGCTGGTCGGCATTGTCCTGCCGGTGCAGCAGCCGGTATTCACAGCGGCTGGTCATGATCCGGTAGGGCTCGTTGGTGCCCTTGGTCACCAGGTCATCGATGAGGGTGCCGATATAGCTGGTGTCCCGGGTCAGAACGAAGGGTTCCTTTCCCTGGAGTTTCAGCGCTGCATTGACGCCTGCCACCAGACCCTGGGCAGCCGCCTCCTCATAGCCGGAGGTTCCGTTGAACTGTCCTGCACCGTAAAGACCGGAAATAAGCTTCGTCTCCATGGTGGGCAAAAGCTGGGTAGGATCCACACATTCGTACTCAATGGCATAGGCAGGGCGCATCATTTCCGCCTTTTCCAGGCCGGGGATGGTGCGCATCATGGCCAGCTGCACATCCTCGGGCAAAGAGGAAGAGAAACCCTGGATATACATTTCTTCCGTATCCAGGCCGCAGGGCTCGATGAACAGCTGGTGACGCTCCTTGTCTGCAAAGCGGACGATCTTCGTCTCGATGCTGGGGCAGTACCGGGGGCCAACACCGGAAATAGTGCCGTCATACATGGGGCTACGGTGCAGGTTGGCCCGGATAATGTCATGGGTGGCCTGGTTGGTATAGGTGAGATAGCACACCGCCTCATTATAAGGCCGGTGCTCTGTGCGGAAGGAGAAGGGCTCCACGGTATCATCACCGGGCTGCAGCTCCATTTTGGAAAAATCGATGCTCCGGCGGTTGATCCGGGGGGGTGTTCCGGTCTTGAACCGGCGCAGCTCCAACCCTAAGATGCGGAGATTGTCCGCCAGACCATGGCTGGGGTGCATACCGTCCGGGCCGGAGGGAATGACGCTTTCTCCGGTGATGATGGTGCTGTCAAGATACGTTCCGGTGGCAATAATAACTGCCTTTGCGGTATACTCTGCTCCCAGCTGGGTGCGGATACCGGTGACATGGCCATTTTCCACCAGAACCTGCGTCACCTGGGCCTGCTTCAGTTCCAGATTTTCCTGCTTTTCCAGGGCATGCTTCATATACTGCTGGTACTTCCGGCGGTCTGCCTGGGCCCGGAGGGAATGGACGGCAGGGCCCTTTCCCCGGTTCAGCATCCGGTACTGGATGCAGCTGTGGTCAGCTGCCAGGCCCATCTCTCCGCCCAGGGCGTCGATTTCCCGCACCAGGTGGCCCTTGCCGGTACCACCCACAGCGGGATTGCAGGGCATATTGCCTACGGTATCCAGGTTGATGGTAAAGAGGATGGTGTGCATGCCAAGCCGGGCAGCTGCCAGGGCAGCTTCAATACCGGCATGTCCTGCGCCAATGACGGCAACGTCACAGGCTCCTCCATAATAAGTCGTCATAGAAATTCCTCCCCGTGGAGAAAATAAATTATTCCTCGGTTTCTTCCTCGTCCTTCTTTTTCTTCTCCTCGGGAGGCAGAACGAAGGGCTTGCAGACCACTTCGCAGCGGTTGATGGGGGTTCCCAGGCTGTGGAACTTTTCCTCATAGCCGGTCATGATGCCCACAATACCATCCTTGTGCAGGTCCCGGGTCAGGTTTTTGACCTCCAGACCACAGGCGGCAAATTCCTCCACGCTGAACTCGAACAGCGGGGCATTGTCAGTCTTAAAGTGGAACTCCCCGCCTTCCCGAACCACCCGGCAGTACTTATCCAGGAAACCCCGGTGGGTCAGGCGGCGCTTGGCGTTCTTCTTCCGGGGCCAGGGATCGGGGAAATTGATGAACAGCCGGTCGATCTCTCCGGCGGCAAAGATTTCCTCCATGTTGGCCACGTCCATATCGATGTAAAACACATTGGTAAGCCCCATGGCCTGGGCCTTTTCCATGGCCACAACCATGGCCTCCCGGCAGCGCTCCACGGCGATCAGCAGCACATCGGGATTGGCTTCGGCAGTCTCCGCAGTGAACTTACCCTTGCCGCAGCCAACCTCCACCCACAGGGCGGTACAGCCGGGTTTCAGGCTGCGCCAGTCCCCTTTTTTCGCGGCAGGCTCCACAATGCGGTAGGCAGCACAATTCTCCATACGGGTATCCAGATTCTTCATTTTACGCATTCTCATAGCAATATCCTCCAAAGGGGCAGTTTTGCCCCATAATTTTTCAGTTTATCATTATAGCAGACAGATGTGCAACAGTCAAAGGTAAAGTAAAGAAAAAGCAGGAGATTCCCAGGAATCTCCTGCTTTTGACAGCTTTTAAAACTGCATAAACTGCAGCATCAGTCCGATTTTCGCCCGGGTATAGTAATTGTCCCAGTCGATGCTGACCAGCTCATTCACCTTTTCGATCCGGCGGCGGATGGTGTTGATATTCACATAGAGTTTTTCCGCCGTCACACTGTAATTCATGTTGTTTTCCAGATACACCCGCAGGGTGTGCAGCAGTTCCCGGCTTCTTTCCGCCTGCATCAGCTGCTTAAATTCTTCCAGCAGCTTCTTCAGTTCTTCGTCCGGAATATCCAGCCAGGCCAGAACACCCAGATCATTGTAATCCAGCACACTTTGTCCCGGCATGGCAAGCTTGCCGATCTTCAGGGTTTTCTGCCCCTTGGTAACGCACGCCCGGATATCCGACAGCCGCCGGGGCTCATAATTCAGCGCGAAGGTCCATTCCATCCCTTCAAATTTCCGGGACATCTTTTCGTGGAATTCCTGGAGGATGCTCTGGATCTGCCGCTTATCTCCCTGCTCCTGCCCTCTGGCCCGGAACAGGATGACACCCTCATTGCGGGACAGGAATGCGATCCTGCCTCTGGGCTCCAGGCCGCAGTGCTGGAACAGTTCCATAACTATGCCTCGCTTGGTACGAATATCAAATTCCTTATGGTCGTGCTGGAACAGCACATAGATGTAGGTCTCATCCATGGAAATGCCCTGCTGATTGGCCTGGTACTGCAGCCGGTGGAAATCCTCCTCATCGCTTTCCAGTGCCAGATGCACCAGCTGTTCAAAGCCGATGTTGGAGGTATCCCGCACGGCAACGATCTGCTCATAGATACTCAGAATTGCAAGGTAAGCAATCCGGATAGAATATTCATCGCAGAAGTCCATGAAACGCCGGGACTCCATAACGCAGAAATAGGCCTGAGGGGCACCATCCACAATAATGGGTATGGTAATCCAGCTGATCCGGGGCTGTCCCTGGCTTTCTCCCAGCATAAGGCGATAGCGTGACATATGAATGCTGTCACAGAGGGTATGTCGGGAATAGGCGCACCGGGGTTCCCAGTAATCTGTTCCTTGAATGCCGTGCTGCCGGCTGATGATCTGGAAATTGTCAGAACTGTAATAGACATTCTCTTCAAACAGGTCATAGAGCATGGCAGGCAATTCCATGTCGTTTTCCACTGCCCGAAGAATCTTCTGGAATCTGCGTTCCTTGAAGTTGGCAGTCTGAGGGCGGAATGTATCGCTCTGACCGTTGATACTGAACAGCTGGATGGCATGGTTGATCACCGCCACATAGACCTGGTTGATGGCCTCCATCCAAGGAATGCCATAGGGCATGGTAATCAGCGGCACTTCATACTCATCAAAAAGACGGATCATATACTCTGGAATTTCATCCAGATACCGCCCCCGTTTGATGACCAGCGCTGCAAGCCGGGACTCTCCCTGGAAAGAACCCAGTATGAACTCCGGTTCATGGGCAAACACATAGCCGGAGGAAAAGCACAGTTCTTTCTCCGACTTCCATCGGTAGCCGTCCGGTGCATCTGCCACAGTAACACCCTGTATTTCCCGGTTCAGCCCCTTCTTACCCGCGATCACCTTGAAGTCCCGGAAGTATTCCACACTCAGCAGATCTCTGACGGTAATGCCCATTTCCCGCACCCCTTTCTGAATATTTTTTACATTATAACATGTTTTTCAATAAAATACAGCTATAATTTCAAAAAATAAAATAATTTCCTGTAAAATTTTTTATTTACGACAGGAAAAGGCCGATGCAGCCTGGGCTGCATCGGCCTCTTTTGGGGGAGGATTTGGAATCAATCCTTGTACATGGGGGTATATTCCACCTTGGCGTCCTTGAACTCCTGAATGATCTCTTCTCTCTTGGCAGAGTTGGTCAGCAGTTCATAGCCGGTGGCAGCGATGACCTTGGCGGCATACAGTGTGGCCTTTTCGCCGATGGAACTGCCTGCGCAGGCAGCTGCCTGCCAGGTGTGAGGTGCCACGCCGAAGGGCCAGCAAGCCACGGTGAACAGGTTCATGGGCATCATGTAGCTGACATCGCCGGAGTCGGAGGAAGCCTTCATGTAGAGCTTCTTGCCGATATCCCGGGCTGCGACAGCAGTATGCATGATCTCTTTGCGGCCGTAAATGCTCTGCTCTGCCTTCACAGCCTCAGGACGGAGCGCAGCCTGGAGCTGTGCAGCAAACTGCAGTTCTTCACCGGTAAAGGTGGGGGGCGTGATATTCTTCATCACGTCGTGGGTCAGATCGGTAAATTTGGTGTTGGGGAACATTTCACAGCAGCCATGCTCCACCTTGACCTCCACTTCGGTTTCGGTCATCATGGCAGCGCCCTTGGCGCACTTGGTGATCCGGTCCAGGATGGACTTCACATCGGACATCTTGGGTGCGCGGATGCAGTACCAGTTGACAGCCTTATCGGGGACGATGTTTGGCGGGATGCCGCAGCTGTCCGTGGAATAATGCACTCTGGCATCGCTGATGATATGCTCACGCAGGTAGTTGACACCCACATTCATCAGTTCCATGGCATCCAGAGCGCTGCGTCCCAGATGGGGTGCGAAAGCGGCATGGGCCGTCAGACCGGTGAAATAGTACTTGGCGTAGGCGCAGGCCAGATAGCTGGCATCATAAGCCGCATTGCTGGAAGAAGGATGCCAGGACAGGGCGATATCGCAGCCATCAAACATCTTGTAGTAAGCCATCTTGACCTTGCCGGAAAGGAGTTCTTCCTCGGGGCAGCCGTAAAAACGGATGGTACCGGGCAGGTTTTCCTTTTCCATGATGTTCTTCAGTGCAATGGCTGCCGTCGCTGCAGCAGAACCGATCATATTATGGCCGCAGCCATGACCGGGGCCGCCGGGAACCACGGGATCCTTTTCTGCGCTGTCATTCTTCTGGGACAGGCCGGGCAGTGCATCATACTCGCCCAGAACAGCGATGACAGGATGGCCGGAGCCGTACTCTGCCAGAAATGCATACTTCAGTCTGTCCTCATTGATGATCGCAAAACCGGCATCGCGCATTAGACCGCGCATATATTCAGAAGACTTCTCCTCCGTACCGCCCACTTCGGGATTGTTCCACAGGAAGCTGCAGGTGTTTTTGCACAGCTCGGAAAGCTTTTCCACTTCCTGAATGATCTGCTTTTTCTTTGCAGGCATACTATCATCTCCTTTTTCTGAAACAAAACTCCGGAAGTTCTATTGTCAGAATCCCGGAGCACAAGGTATCCTTTCCGGCAGAGGACTCGCCTCTGCCGGAAAGGGCAGTATTTAGAAATTAAGCCTTGGCCTTCTTCTTGCTGGTGACCATCATGATGCCGATGGAAACAAAGACACAGACCAGAGTGGGCAGGTAGTTGCTTGCACCGGACAGCCAGCCGAACAGGTTGAAGGGCAGGGGGCTCTTGCCCACAGCAGCATACATGAAGCAGCCGACAGCCAGCATCACAATGGTGTGGCCCTTTGCCTTCATACCGAACTGAACGATCAGTGCGCCGAACAGAGCGGGCAGCAGATAGTTGGACAGAGCGGTGTTAACAGCAGCGGGCAGTGCACCCAGAATGGCCTGACCGGCGATAACGCCAACAGACAGGACCAGGGTATTGATGACGATGGAAACGCCCATGCCGATGGTAGCAACGATGGAACCCTTTTCGGTGCCGGGCTCCACGCCAGCGGAAACCTGTGCCATGGAAGCGCAGGGGATACGCATGTTGGAGATGTTGCCGGAAACGAAAGCCATGTAAGTACCCATGGGGCCGACGACGGGATAGTAGGACAGGGGCTCAACGAACCACAGAACGCCGAAGGAAGAGATGGCGGTCAGGGCAGCGGTACCCAGAGCAGCCCAGTCGGGCCACAGGCCGTAGACGATGCCCAGAGTCAGAGCGGGCATGAAGGATGCAAAAACTGCCAGAACACCAATGACCTTACCGATCCGGTGCATCTTGGGCAGGTATTCCAGATTGTAGAAGTTCTCGTTCATGGTGTTACCTCCTTAAATGATTGCGGTGAGAACCACAGCAACCAGCATAGCGATGGTCAGGTTCCACTCTCTCAGCTTGGCGAACTTCTCATTCTTGGTCAGGGTCATCATGGCAAACATGCAGATGCCGCCCAGAACAGTAGCCAGAGCAGTCTTATCGACCATAACCAGCTTCTGGCCGCACATAGCAGCGAACACACCGATGATGGCGCCGGTGGAGATAATGGTCAGACCAGCGGGGTTGGAGCCAGCCAGCTTGTTCTGGATCTTGTCCATCTTGTCAGCGGCGAAGGTGGAGAAGATGATCCAGCCCACGGAGCCCAGGATCATGGTCCACACAGCCATGGTCAGAGCCAGAGGAGTCAGCTCATCGACGCCCAGCTGAACGCCCACAGCACCGGTGCCGATACCGGCGGCGATGGACTCGAACATAACGGAGCCGATGAAGGACAGGCGCATCCAGCCCATGGGGCCACCGACAGTGACCAGCAGGGACAGCATACCGGACAGAACGACGATAGAGGGGCCGATAGAGGTCAGAGCAGAGCTCTTGATGGCCTTATTGACCTGCTCCTTGGTGACGCCCACATGAGGTGCGGCATCGATAGCCTTCTTGATGAAGATCAGAGCCTGAACGATGACCAGAACGACGGCCACACCGCAGGCGATCCACATGGGAAGGCTGTTAGCAATTTGTAAAGCTTCCATAGAAAAAATCCTCCTTTTTTTACTACCATTTGTAGCTGATGATAGCATAGTGCAAAAAACTTACACTTTCTATAGCGGTTTATGACAAAATGCGGTAAATATTTTTACTTATGTAAGATTTTTTACATTCTTGCTGTTTTGTAGAAAAAATACTATCATTGTCCGGTATTTATCTGCATTTTTATGTTCTAATGCAGAAAAAAGTCGGCAAAAAGCGGCACCGCAGAAGCGGTGCCGCCAGGATCGGTGTGTAAAAATTTTTATGCTTTCTTCTCCTCATATAGCATGGCTGCTGCAACACACAGGGACAGATATGCCTGCTCCTCAGAGCTGGAGCGGGAAGCGATGGCGCAGGGAACCCGGGTGCCGCCCAGAACGCCGCAGGCGTTGACATTGGCGGACATGGTCAGAACCTTCATAACGGTGTTGCCTGCCATGACGTTGGGCATCAGCACAGCATCGAACTCGCCGCACCAGGGGCATTCAAAGCTCTTCAGGCGGGCTGCTTCCTTGCTGACGATCAGATCCCAGGGAATGGGGCCGACCAGCTCGCAGTCTGCAATAGGCTCCATCTTGTGGGAACGGACAATGTTCTGCGCCTCAACGGTATCGCGCATATGGAAGCTGGGTCTTTCCACCAGGGCCAGCACTGCCACCTTGGGGCGCTGGATACCCAGATGCTCCAGAACATTGACGATGTTCTTGACGATCTTCTTGCGCTGGCCTTCGGAGGGATTGATACAGACGGAAACATCGGACAGTGCCAGCACCTTGTCGTAATAGGGCACCTTCAGCAGGGCGACCTCACTGACCAGGCCGGTGGCCAGGCCGATCTTCTTGTCCAGAATGGGCATCAGGAAGTTACGGGTGGAGGTGTTGCCGCGAACCAGGATGTCGCCCAGACCGTCATTGATGATGGTCAGTGCACGCTTCATATAGACGTGATAGTCCGTATTGATCTCATAATCCGGGACATGGCTGATAACGTATTCCCGGTCAAACAGGCCCAGCCGCTTCAGCATATCGCCAATGCGGTCCTCATTACCCACCAGGATGGGACGGCCGAAGCCCTGTGCCTGGGCTTCAAAAACAGCCTTCAGAACATTTTCGCAGTCGGCACCAGCGACCACCATACGGGCAGGACGCTCCAGGGACTTGGCCCGCTGGATCACAAAGTCAAATTCTTTTTCGTAAATATGCATAATGATTCTCCCTTCAGACGATTACAGCAGACCCATACCGGCATTGATCAGCAGGAACAGAGGTGCAAACACCAGTGCCACTACCGTCATCAGCTTGATGAGGATGTTAATGGAGGGGCCGGAGGTATCCTTGAAGGGGTCGCCAACGGTATCACCGACAACAGCGGCCCGGTGGGCTTCGCTGCCCTTTCCGCCGTGGTGGCCTTCTTCGATGTACTTCTTGGCGTTGTCCCATGCGCCGCCGGCATTGGACATGAACAGAGCCATCAGAACGCCGGTGACCAGTGCGCCTGCCAGCAGGCCGCCCAGAGCAGCGGTGCCCAGAACGATACCGACCACCAGAGGTGCAATGACAGACAGGACACCGGGAACCAGCATCTCGTGCAGAGCGGCCTGGGTGGAAATGGCAACACAGGAAGTGTAGTCCGGCTTACCCCAACCGTCCAGAATGCCGGGGATGGTGCGGAACTGGCGGCGGACTTCCTCGATCATCTTGTAGGCTGCCTTGGAAACGGAGTCCATAGTCAGTGCAGAGAAGAAGAAAGGCAGCATGCCGCCGATGAACAGGCCGACGATGACCTTGTAGTCCAGCAGATTGATGCCGGTGTCAAACAGCTTGACGGCTTCGGCATAGGAAACGAACAGAGCCAGAGCAGTCAGTGCAGCGGAACCGATGGCAAAGCCCTTGCCCATGGCAGCGGTGGTGTTGCCTACGGCATCCAGACGGTCTGTAATGTTTCTGACGGACTTGGGCAGGCCGGACATTTCGGCAATACCGCCGGCATTGTCGGCAATGGGGCCGTAAGCGTCAACAGCAACGGTGATACCGGTGGTGGACAGCATACCAACAGCAGCCAGCGCAATACCGTAAAGGCCATTTGCCATATAAGCGCCGATGATGCCCACGGCGATCAGCAGAATGGGCACAGCGGTGGAATGCATACCCACAGCCAGGCCGGAAATAACGGTGGTGGCAGAACCGGTCTCGGACTGCTGGGCGATCTTCTTGACGAAGCGGTAGTCGCCGGAAGTGTAGATCTCGGTAATGATACCAATCAGAACGCCGACGAACAGGCCAAAGATAATGGCAAAGGCAGACCTCAGGTTGCCAAAGAACAGCCAGCTCATGGCCAAAGATGCCACAACCACAACGGCGCTGGAAACATAAGTACCGGTTTTCAGAGCTTTATGGGGAGAGGCATTTTCATCACCTTTGACAAAGAAGGTACCGATAATAGCCGCCAGAATACCGACGGCTGCCAGCAGCAGGGGGAACACTGCACCGGTAACGCTGTAAGTAACAGCGCCCAAGGTGATGGCAGAAACGATGGAGCCAACATAGGACTCAAACAAGTCTGCGCCCATACCAGCCACGTCACCGACGTTGTCACCTACGTTGTCCGCGATGGTTGCAGGGTTACGGGGGTCATCTTCCGGGATACCGGCCTCCACCTTGCCCACCAGGTCAGCGCCCACGTCAGCAGCCTTGGTGTAGATACCGCCGCCCACACGGGCAAACAGGGCAATGGAGGAAGCGCCCAGAGAGAAACCGGACAGAACATTGGGATCACCGGTGATAAGATACACAACGCTGGCACCCAGCAGGCCCAGACCGACCACGCACATGCCCATGACAGCACCGCCGGAGAAGGCGATGGACAGAGCCTTGTTCATGCCGGAATCCCTGGCCGCCGCAGCGGTACGGACGTTGGCCTTGGTGGCAACGTTCATGCCGCAGTAACCGGCGATGGTGGAAAACAGAGCGCCGACCAGGAACGCAACCGCAGTCACCCAGCTGATACCCAGTCCAACACCCACAAACAGAACTGCCACGAATACAACGAGGATCTTGTACTCTGCCATGAGGAATGCCTGTGCACCCTCATGGATGAATGCAGCGATCTCCTTCATCCGGTCAGTTCCTGCATCCTGACTGCTTACTCTGCGGGACAGAGATGCCGCAAAGAGCAATGCAGCTACGCCCAGCACGGGCGCAAGTAAAGCAAGCTTATCCATATTTTTCATTCCTTTCTTTTTCCATTCCGTGCCATTTGCATAAACCGACACTGAATTTACAGTATTATAGTATAAGCTTCTTCAGATATCAAGTTTTTTGTTGATAAAATACAAAATTTTTTCTATGAAAATTATTTTCTTGTTAAACTTCCCAAAAAACATAATAAATCCATTTTCCATCCCCATAGATGCAGTCATGACCACTGGCTAAGCCGGTGGCTTGATTAAGCCCTGGAAGGGCATTTTACCGGCAAGCAGCTAAAGATGCACTGAAATTCTTTTGCTTGCATCTACTGCTCTGCCGCCCGTAAACGGGCACTTACGCTTCTTGTCATACTTGTACTAACTTGATAGCTTGTTTATTAGCAACTCGCTTCGCTCGATGCTTGAAGCGAAAGCTTTTTTACGGGATACCTCCACCGGCATAGCCGGTGGTTTCCATACCAAAAAACAGACCTTGCAGAATTTCTTCTACAAGGTCTGTTAAATTTATGCGGTTATGCTTCAGCCACGATAGCGGAATTTATCGGAAACACGCTAACAGGCTTTACATCGGGACAATGGCGTCTCTATAAGGATTAGCCCTTCAGAGCAGCCTGTGCAGTAAGGTAAATACAAGGGGGTTATTTATGTGCTGTTGGTTATTCGTTGCGGTGTGTGTATGTAGTGAGGAAATCTTCTCGATTTCCTCCAGTTTAATGATGCAATCCTTTTTCCTGCCTTCGGCAGTGAAGGTTGCACGGGCCTTGGCTGTGCCGCTCAGATTGAGATACCAGTCATATGTCGAATCAGATGTAGGTGTTACCTTATATACGAATTGGTTAATAATGTCGTGGCTGATGGTGCTGTTTCTGAAATCGATCATGGAGTTCAATGCCGCTATGATTTTATCCAATTGCAAACCCTTGGGTGTGGCTTCTGTTGCAGGTACTTCCTCCAACAATTTTTGCAGGCTCCGGATCTGATCATCAATAGGGGTTCGCATTGCTTGGTATTCTTCCTTTGTAATCTCCCCGTCAGCTCTCATTGCAATCAGATTTTGAAGTCTGACTGTTGCTTTATCCAGCTTGGCCTGGGTGCTTACTGCATCTGCCAAACCATCATTTGTACGCTCATCTCTGTAATACCGCTTGATCAGGTCGATTGCCAGCAACACAGACGCTTTGCGGTCTTTCCAGAGATGTTCCAGCGCTGCCTTTGCCATGAAGTCCAGCTTCCAGTCTGCAACCATCCGAATATCGCAGAATCCTTCTGTATCCAGTCCCAGGGCTTCCCTCTTTTTCTTGCTGCCATTGTTAAGCTGATTATAGCACTGGTAGCCATACGCAATGCTGCCATCGTTACGGATATGCCACTTATCCTTACGGTAGGATGAACCGCAGGCACAGCGCAGTTTGTTTACCCAAATATCTCTGGAGTCCCGTTTGCTGATAGTTGTTTTCTCAGCCGATACCAGGGTGGGCTTCTTTCTGCTTTCCCGAATCTGCTGCGCCTTCTCCCACACCTCCTGTGAGATGATCGCCGGGAAATCTCCTTCCACATATTCATAGGTGGACATATCTAGATTATTGATGCGCTTCTGTTCCAGGAAGTTATTGCTTCTGGATTTGTTATAGCATTTTGTTCCTGTGTAGGTTGCGTTTCGGATGGCTCTCATAATATTGGAGATGCTCCATTTTATTACACCGGAAGCGTTTTTCCGTTTACGCTCTGTCAGAATACTGGCAATCCGCATGGAACCATAGCCCTGCAAATACAGGTCATAAATCATTCTGACTGTTTCAGCCTGTTCTTCGTTTATCACATAGCTGCTGCCAACACGGTCATATCCCAGAATATTTCCGTTTCCATAGAGAACACCATTGTCCCGGCTGATCTTTTGACCGGCTTTCACTCGCTCAGAGGTCTTGCGGCTTTCTTCCTGTGCCAGTGTTGCCATCAGAGACAGGCGAAGCTCTCCATCACCATCCATGGTCCAGATGTTATCGTCGATAAAGTAAACCTCGACACCAATGCCCTTCAGTTCTCTGGTAACAACCAGAGTATCAACCACATTTCGGGCGAACCGGCACACCTCTCTTGTAACGATCAAATCAAATTTTCCGTTCTTCGCATCCTCAATCATTCTCAAAAAGGCAGGCCGCTTCTTTGCCTGAGTGCCGGTGATGCCTTCATCGATGTATCGACCTTCTACCACCCAGTTGGGATGATAACGCACCTGATCCTCGTACCACTGCAACTGGTTTTCCAAAGCGGAGAGCTGGGCTTCATGCTCCGTGGATACACGGCCATAAATTGCCACCTGTCTAAGACGGTTCCTGTCAAACATCGCATAATCTGTCAGAAGAAATCTGTAATTATACTGATTTACTGCTGTATTCATGATTTTAGCCTCCTTTTCATGAGAATAGTGTAACGAAAATCACGCTGCTTGTGAAATGTGCGAATGATCGTTTCGCATGATATTGGCATAGGTAGACTGATTGATGAGTCCTTTTTGGAGCAGAATTTCAATCATTTTCAATGCGGCAAAATGGCTGTCAATCTTTATCTCATCCATGTTAACACCTCCATCACCGATGGGCAATTTCATATTCCTGCCCATAGCTATGGTTGCAGTAGGAACATAGTTCCGGTTCCTTATATGAGAGATTTGTGCGCTTCAAAATATAAGCACCTGCGCTAAGGAAGGTATCAGCACAGGTGCGGCAAAGGCATAATTTGATTTTGGGTGATGTCGCAGGAATCAGACCAATGCTGACTGCCAGTGCATGATTCATTCCGCAGATTTCCTTTTCGGATAGCGTACCAATATAGTGTTCCAGTCTGGTCTTGTCAATGGTTCGGATCTGCTCCAGCATTACCACAGAAGGATGCAACAATCCATTCCCCGCCTTGAGGTAATAATGGGTCGGCAGCTTAGCTTTGGTTTTGATCTGCGTGGAAATAGCGGCTACAATGGTTGTGGGGCTGAACTTATTTCCTACATCATTCTGGATAATAACAACTGGGCGATAACCGTTCTGTTCAGAACCAACTCCTGTACCCAAATCGGCATAATACATCTCGCCTCTGAAATATGTTTTCTTCATTTGTTTTATGACCTCCTCTTTAGGACTAGGCTTCTGCCTATGTACGGTCAGCCAGCAGAATGGGTCTGCTGGCCAACTTATAGTATGAAGCCTATTTGTCCTCGACACCCCGGCTTTCAAGGGAAGTCATCAAACGGTTGGCAGCGTACCAACTCCACGGGATCGATTATGCGCCCTCGCATGGTTCTCATGTGACCGCCCTCATTGCGTGAGGCTGTGACTGGACGGGAGTATCATTATGCCTGTTGTCGGTTATCGCCCCACCGGGAGCCGCCCAGTGGTCATAGCAAGCTGTTTTTCGCTCCGTGCCGAAACCGGAGAAAGCATAGCAGACCGAATAGAAAAGGTGAAATCTCGTTGCTTTCCCGGCAGGGCACATCCCGGCGCAGCTGCTAAAGTAGCTCATGCTCATCACAATAACAACAGGAATGTGTTTGATGAATGGGTATGCGGTTTTCAAGGTGCAGACCCATCCATCAAAAGATAAACAGGTGAAGGAGTAACCCCTTCACCTGTTTGCTCAGTTATAAGCCAAAAGTATAGTCAGGAATCAAAAAATAATCAGAAATTTTCTCTCAGCTTTTTTACGGCAATGTCTATGCTGAACTTTACTGCCATTTTGGTGCATCCCTCCATTTCTGCAATTCGTTCGTAGGTGAATCCGCCGAAGTAATACAGGAGTACACGGCGGCGCTGAATATCCGGGAGCTTGCCAATGGCGGTATGTAGCTGATCGTACATGATCTTACGATAGACACCTTCTTCCATGGTTTCCGGTTGTATCAGCGCTCTTTGGTTTAATGTTCCTTCGGTCATTTCTGAATGTTCCTGGTAGCGGCTGATTACATTTAGCTGAGATATATCCTCCAATTCAAACCGGTCAAACAGTTCGTATAGTTCCCGGCTGATTCTTTCCTTATGGTGAAACCCCTGCCCGTCACAAAAAGCAACATAGTATTCTTCGTTTTCCACGGTTAATTCATAGGGGTTATATTTATCCTTTTTACGGATTGGATGGTTTCCATCCATTTATGCTTCCTCCAATCAATCTGAAATCTGAGTTTCAGATCGACGGGAGGGCTCCGGCATCTGGGAGCGACAGGTTTGTTTTTTAGAACGTCATAGCAGCGGTATGTGCAATATATTTCACATTGCAGCGTAGACCAGTATCGTAAACATAGAAGAAATGCAAACTATGTGATGTATACTCATTCCAAAAGTAGCACATATGCAGGAAACCTCTTTCGTACTAATGGTGTAATACTTTTCATATAAGATGTGAAAAGTATCGGATTCCCTCGAAACAAAGTGTAATGTAAAATATGGGAGAGGTGAAAAGTATGTCAGAACTCTCTCGTTGGTTAGGTGATGTGTTTAAGGCGGCCAGAGAAAAAACTGGTATGTCTCAGCAGGAAGTAGGCCGGGCTGCTGGTGTTGATAATCGCACAATTCTGAATATTGAAAACTACCGGGGTAATCCCTGGTTTTCAAACCTGTACCCTTTGGTACGGTTCTATAAATTAGATCCAAGAATCCTTTTCTATCCGGAAATGCAACACGACTCACCTGCCGTTTCCCAGCTTAGAGCTTTGATCAACGATTGCACAGAGGAAGAAGCTGCTGCAATATTTCCAATAGTAGAATCCGCAATTAACATGGTCAGAAATAGTAAAAAGCGCGATGTAGAATAAAAAAGCAGAGCCTATTCCCTTTGATTGGGAACTTGGCTCTGCTCTTTTTACAGCTCTTTTCTGATGGCCATTTTCATTTGCATTACATCTATCCTGATTTCTTTTTTACACTTGGGACAAAAGAGAGGGAAATTAAACATTACCGTATCAGTGTATACCTTAGTTCTGGTTTTGGAATCGCAAATTGGACAGCGAATCCATCGGGAATCATCTCGACTTTCATGCACAAGATCACCTCCAATAGTGCTTTTGCTCTGCGTTATATCGTCTGGCTTATTAGCAGCTATTTATTAATTCTGGAGAGTGCAGCACTGAGGTTTGAGACCGATCCTTCAAAATATTTGTCGAGGAAAACATCCAATAGCGCATCCTGAACTTGTTCTTTTGGTATCAAAGATCGAACGATGGCCTGATGATTTGCTAATATGCCTCTTTCTGATAACCGGCGGATGACCGTATATGTTGTGGATTTTGACCAGTGTAACCGGCTCTGACATAATTTTACCAACGCTGTACTTCGGATTGGCTCATGTTCCCAAACTAACAGGCAGAGCCGATATTCACTGTCAAAAATAATGGGGATATTCATAGGGATTAAGTCACATCCTCAAAATAAGGATAAAGTGTCATGGGTTCAAGTGTTGCTCCTGCGGGGATACTAACAACACCATTTTCATCTGGCTGGAATATAATGTTCATAATGGTTTGCCCATTTTCATCTGTTTCCTCAACCATCCACCCGGAGAATACTTTCCCTTCCGGAGTGGACACCACCGGACAGGTCAATGTGTGGATTTCACTGTCATAAAAGTCAGAATCCAGCACTTCATCCCCATTCATAAAATTAAGCAGCACTTTTTCTACGGGCCGGAACACATCCACTGCAGTCATGGCATAGCACATCCATTTTCCGTTAGCCTGTTTTTCAAAGAACAGGCTCTGCTCGATAATGCTTTCCTTTACAGTGCCGCTGGATCGATACTGATTTAGTGTGACAGAAACCCGCACAGAGAACAGATTGTCAGAATAGCGATAGAAATTGGTAACAGATTCATTGACAAATTCCCGGCTGGCCGCATCCTGCACAAAACTCAGTTCTGTGTCAGTAATGGCATTATAGGCATCAGATCCACGGAGATAATATTTTGCAATATCCCCTTCACCAGCTCGCTTGATCATATATAGTGCATAGGTTTTAACCGCATTGATAGCAAGCTCCTTCTCAGCTTCACTAATCGTATTTTCATCAGACAGTTCTACGAAAGTTCGGGTAGGTTCATCATACACGACTTTCATTTCTTTACCGCCTGCGTCCACAATTCGGATATTGGGCTTATCTACTAATCCCGTGATTCGCTGCGTATGGACACATGCCCCTGTTACACCTTCCGGAAGATAATCTTCTGCTTTGGTGGTAGAAATCCGAATAGTAAAGCTGTCATCCAGTGGTGCATCGTTTACATACACCATGTGACCATCCAGCTTCTTGATGAAATAGCTTTCCTTCCGCTGAATAAAAAACTCGACG
>JAFSAP010000012.1 GCA_017440925.1 Oscillospiraceae bacterium
AGAGTCCCACCCCGCACGGGGTGGGTGGATTGAAATATTTTTATTTCCTCCTTAGCTATATTTCAGCACAGTCCCACCCCGCACGGGGTGGGTGGATTGAAATATTGATACGGTAAATGCAAAGACATACAGTGTGGTCCCACCCCGCACGGGGTGGGTGGATTGAAATAACACCATCAAGGCCGCTGCCAGAATGGGCAACCGTCCCACCCCGCACGGGGTGGGTGGATTGAAATTGTTGCCAGAATCAGGATGATGGATTCCAGCAGTAAGGTCCCACCCCGCACGGGGTGGGTGGATTGCAATAAGCATTTCGAACGGGATGATATTGTACATGCTGTCTCTCTCCATATGGGGAGAGTGGATTGAAAATTGGGATACAGTGTAATTTCATAAAGCCAATGATGTTACTTTCTGGTTGGCGCACATAATGATAATCCCACGATCATGAGCAGACCGTGGGGTTGCTTTTTAGGTTATGTTATTTGTCACAGCATAGCAAGACATCTTCTCTCCCGAGAGCAAAAACGCTTAATTTATCTGTAAAACTGGATACACTAAACAGCACATCTGGAATACAGGGAGATTTCTGATTGGGTACGCAACTGTTGGTGGAGTTCCCTGAATGTGAAGCGGATCAATCTCAGAATCAAAAATATATGCCGAAGACATATTCTGGTCTATTATGAATAAGTAACTCCCGCGATCAGCCTTTGATCGCGGGAGCGGTTTCTTATGGTAGCAGATACTTCGTATTTTTTGCGTTTCCGGTTTGCAATAACAACCCTTGCTTTACCATTTTCCTAAGCAGTCTGGAAGCCGTAGAACTGCTGACACCCAGTGCTTTCTCGGCATCAATGCGAGTGATGCTGCCATTTTGAGAAGTAAGCTGTAAAAGAATGGATTCTTCGTTGCTGTGAGCAGGTTTTCTTTCTGAGGCAGAAGCTTCTGCTGCAAGATTTGGCAGAATGATTTTGAAGGCATTGTTGGTTTTTTCAACTTTGGGTTGACTAATTTTTCCGTTATATGCGCCAAAAATTTTTCTCATACCAGTACCGTAAGCTTCAATCAGCTGCAAACGGTAAAAAACGTTGGCAAGATTCTGATTTCTGCACACGGATACACCCATCAGAATATCGTCCAGCTCCAGGCCAGGAACTAGTCCGCCGATGGAAACAAATTCAATGCGATCTGCGTAAATACTGATCAGGGTGCTGGCACTGTAGGAATAATCCCGATGAACCAGAGCGTTCAGCAGAGCTTCCCGGACGGCCATTTCCGGATAGGCTCGGGTATCGATACGGAGTAATCCGTCAAAGGTAGCCCTGGTGGCGTTGTGAAGATCGATGTAGGAAAACACATCATTGAGCTGCTTAAGAAGAGAACCGGAAAATTCCCGGCGATCCTTAAAAATGTTTTGATCAGTTCCTTCAAAAACAGCAGCCTTTACGGTATGGGCACATTGATCAGACAGTAAGTATGCCAGGTTTGTATAGATTCCATTCTGGATCAGCTTCAGTGTTTGTTTCTGCGGTTTCTCGAAAGGAAGCTTCCGGACTAAAAATTCTTTTTTAGCATCAGAAAAGGTCAGATCCTGTTCCAGAGAACGCATGGCTTCAAAGCTATCTCCGTCGGTTTCCATGATCATCCGGCGGATGGCCGCGTCGCTGGCCGGAACAGAAGAGGTACCCTGCCGGACATAAACGCCCTCCGGACGGAGGCCTTTCCTTGCCAGATAGTAAGGTTTATTGGTGCCACGCTGCACATCTATGGCAACGACCAGTTTTTCGCTAATTTCCATGGTACTGTAGTGTAGAAACATAGTGATGTCTGGCTTGATAGCATCCCGGGTTATATTGGTGATCTGCTGAATGGTTTCATCTACATTGGTTACACCTATCACGGTTCCATCATCAGAAACACCAATATAGAGAGTACCACCGTTGCTGTTGGCAAAGGCGATGACCTCTTTCTTGACATCCTCTACAACTACGGATTTCAGTTCGACAGTTTCGCTTTCCCGAAAGTCCATATTCGATACCTCCTTACATCATTGTGAGTATTATATCGGACCTCATCAATCTCGTCAAGCGAAATGACTAGATTGATGACGAGAAAGATGAGATATGATTTGATTCAGGATGTACCTATTCGTTTTGCCAATGTTCCCATAGCCCATAAGTACTTCTCCTCTACTCTCAATGTTGTCAGAAGCGGGTCGCCCTCGCGGATACGGAGGGTTCTTCTGATCTCTTTGGGGATGACGATTCGGCCAAGATCGTCCACTCTTCTTACAATTCCGGTTGCTTTCATATATCTTCTCTCCTCTTAGATTTACAAATTACGATGCTATTATCTGTAAATCCAAAAGGAATATACTGCCCAAAACGCAGAAGAATCAAAATTCTTCCGTGTTTGCTCAATATTGCAGTTGTGCCTGTAGGTTCTCTATGTGATAGGGCTGTATTTACATCCCAAAACCTGGGCAGAAGCACGATTGTGCTTTATCAACGAAAAACGATAACGCAAAAATACGCATAAATGAATTGACATTTATAATGTTTGCCTATTTGACTTTTGGGACAGTTATACCCGAAAATAGGAATGATAAAACGGAGTAGGTGTCTATGAAAATCAAGAAGACAATGATGAAAACCGGTGCGTTGACTGCGGTGCTGCTGTTGGGCTGTTATTTGGGTACCTGCGTGTCTCCCCAGGAGCTCCAGACCGCCCTGCAGAAATTGGGAAGTTGGGCGGCCATCGGCTATGTGGGCCTGTTTACGCTGCTTCCGGCCGTTTTCTTCCCGGTGGCGGTGCTGGCCCTGGCAGGCGGGCTGCTGTTTGGGCTGTGGCTGGGCAGCCTCTATACGTTTATTGGAGCGATTCTGAATTGTACCCTGATGTTTTTCCTGGCAAGATATGCCGGAAGAAAACAGGTGGAAGCACTCATCAGGAAGAAACTCAGCCCTGTCTGGCAGAAATGCCTGCAGGATCTCAACAGCAGCGGCGGATTTTTATTGCTGGTGGTTCTGCGGCTGATCCCTGCGGTTCCTTACAACCTCATCAACTATGCCTTCGGCCTGTCCGCTATGAAATATTCCACCTATATTCTGGCGTCATGTATTGGCATCATTCCCGGCACCTTTGCTTTTATCAATATTGGAGACAAGGCCATGGATGTAACCAGCCCCGATTTCTGGATCGCCATTGGCTTTCTGCTGCTGCTTCTGGCGGTGACTGCCCTGCTGGGCAGACGGCTTTACCCCCAAAACAAAACGAATGGAGAAGTGAAATGAAAAAGAAACCCAATATGACAAGACTTCTGATCCTGCTGGTGATGGCACTGCTGCTGATCGTCTACCTGTCTGTCCCTTCTGTCAATGCCTTTATCACCCATGCTGCTGCCGTGCTGGGCAGCGCCAATGTGGATGCCGTTATCGAATACATCCGTTCCTTCGGCGGCTGGGCCATGGCCTTTTCCTTCTGCCTGATGGTGTTTTCCTCTCTCATTGCACCGCTGCCCGCATTTATGATTACCCTGTCCAATGCAGCCATCTTTGGCTGGTGGCAGGGCGCCATCCTGTCCTGGTCTTCTGCCATGGTGGGTTCGGCCATGTGTTTTTACATTTCCCGTGGCCTGGGCCGGGATGTGGTGGAGCGGTTTGCCGGAAAAGGCGCCCTTTCCAGCGTAGAGAGTTATTTTGAAAAATACGGTACCAAGACCATTCTGGTGTGCCGCCTGCTGCCCTTTGTGTCCTTTGATGCCGTCAGCTATTTTGCCGGTCTGACGCCCATGAAATTTCTTCCTTTCTTTATTGCCACAGGTATCGGTCAGACGCCTGCCACCATCGTCTATTCCTATGTAGGCGGTATGCTCACCGGCGGTGCACGGATCATGATGACGGGCTTGCTGTGCCTCTTTGCCATCAGCATTTTGGTGACCATCGTCAAACAGATCTATACCGATGCACAGAACAGAAAGGCGGAAAAGGATGCCTAAAGGGTCACGGTTGGGGATGGCCTTTCACCAGGGGCTTGGGTTTTCGGCTCTGTTTCTGCGTCTGCCCAAGGCAGAGGCAGTATTCTGGCCCGGCTGCGCCCTGCTGAATCTGGATGGGGAAATTCTGGAAAAGACCCTGGCAGTTCTGCGCCGTGCAGAGCCGGAGATAGAACTGGCCTGCGGTTGCTGTGGACAGCCAACAGTATATTTGTTTCCGAAACAGGCGGAAAAGCGGCAGAAAAAGCTGGTTTCTCTTCTGAAAAAACAGGGTGTCAAGCGGATCTATACTGCCTGCCCCAACTGCACGCTGCAGCTGCGGCAGCTGGGGGGATTTGAAGTCCTTCCTGTCTGGCCGGTTCTGGCAGAGTATATCCGCAAAGAGGATATCAGCGGCGCCGATAATCAGTTTATCTGGCACGACCCCTGTCCCACCAGAAGGGATCCTGTCCAGCAGGAGGCAGCCCGGAAGCTGCTGACCCTTTCCGGTTGTGACTGCTGCCAGCCGGAGCACACCGGCTGCAGCACCCGCTGCTGCGGCAATTTCCACATGATGGCAGCCACAGACCCGGAAAAAAGCCGAAAGATGCGTCTTACCCGGCTGGAGGAATTCCCTCCGGAAAAGACCATTCTCAGCTCCTGCGAGGGATGCCTGGGAGCCTTCCGGGGAGAGGGACGGGAGACACAGCACCTGCTGGAGCTGCTGTTTGGAAGATCCTGTTCCCGCAGCTGGGCAAACCGGATCAAAACCACATTGAAACAAACCAACGGCACCTCATAAGAGGTGCCGTCAGACTGTCCCGAAAGCCTCGCAGAGTTTTCTGCGAAAGCAGAAAATAAATAGGAATCATTTTTGGCCGCGGCACGTACGTGGACAAAAATACTTCTCAGGCTGCAAGTGTGGAATTTGTTCGCTATAAGCGAACAAATTATGCGCGCAGCAGACTGCAAAAAACTGCCGGAAAAGCCCGAAGGGATTTTCCGACAAGTGAACGGCACCTCATCTGAGGTGCCGTTCTTGCTTGCGAGAGGTGATAAGCCTATCGATCCTTTACCGGATATCCCGGTATCGCCGGGCGATTTCCTGAATGTCCACTCCGCGGCGGTAGAGGCACCGGAGATAAAACATCTGCCACATGGTCAGAAGCGGGAAGCGCTTTTCATACCGGCGGCCGGAGGTAATGATCCTGCCGGGCAGCTGACAGATGGGGATTTTTTTCGCCTTCATCCGGAGGGAAAATTCGTAGTCCTCCATAATGGGAAGGTTCGGGAATCCGCCTATTTCGCCAAAAACAGACTGCTTTGCCCAGATGCCCTGATCGCCAAAGGCGATGCCTTTTTTGGCCCGGCGGTTGGAAAAATAGGTGTTGCAGTCCATGAAAGGGCCATCATAGTCAAAACCGATGTGGAAACAGCCCCACTTTGCGCCATTCGCAGTGGCCTGATGGATTTGTGCGTAGGCGTCGGTCGGAATCTTGCTGTCGCAATGGACGAACCAGAGAACATCCCCGGAAGCCTGGGCAGCTGCATAATTCATCTGGTTGGCACGGCCTTTGGGGCAGGCCAGTACGGGATACCGGTTTCCGATGATGTCCAGAGTGCCGTCTGTGCTGCCGCCGTCGGCAAACAGGATCTCCCAGTTTCCCGGCAGTGAATCCAGCTGGGAGAGCATCGCGCTGATGGTTTTGCTTTCGTTGTATACGGGCAGGATCAGGGAAATCTTCATGCCAGAAGATCCTTTCTTACATAGTTTTCCAGAATATTGATCAGGTAGGCAGGATCCAGATAGGCCTTCAGTTTCCGGAAAGTATCCTCGTTTCGCAGGGAACGACCCGGCTGGCAGTATTCCCGGTAGGCCATGGCGCACCAGGTCACGCCCCGCAGGCAGTTGACGGTGAAATAGAGGGGAAGCCTCCGGGTAAGGGCGGAGCAGTCCATCCGGCCATCCACAGCAGCAATGTATTTTCGGATAAAATCCTTTACTTCTGCCGGCGTCAGGATCACATCGGTTTTCCAGAAGGTGGCGCTGGGGGAGAGAAAGTGGCCCAGATCCTGGGCTGCTTCCGAGATCAGCGGTTTTTCCCAGTCCACCAGATAGCCTGGCCCACCCGGGCAGATGAGGAAATTGCCGGAATTGAGCTCGGTATTGACCATACAGGCGGGAGCATCGGAAGGCTCCTCCAGGGGCAGTTTTCCGATTTCGCAGATCAGTTCCCGCAGAAGCCCTGAAACCTGAGGATCCGCTTCTTCCCAGTCAAAATAGTGCTGCACCATTTCCAGACATTCCTCATAAATGGCCTGGGCAGGGGCAGCGGGACGGATCAGGCGGCAGTTTGTTGGTATGGGAATGCAATGGATGTCCGCCAGAATGGCGGCGGCAGTATCCATATCGGTGCGGTAGTCCAGCGGCTTGCCCGGCAGCCACTGCATCACCAAAAGACGATGCTCCGGACTGCAAAACAGGGGTTTTGGTGTCCGTCCACTGGATTGCAGATACTGCAGCGCTGCAAATTCATATCTGATCTGGTCATCCAGATGCATCTGACTGCCGGTGTTGATCCGCAGCACCAGCTTCTCGCCGGTGACCGGGTGGCAGAAAACATAATTGATATTGTATTCTCCCTGCCCCAGAAGTTCAAAGGAAAGCGCTGTGCCTTCCGGCAGTTCCAGGGCAGACAGGAAATCACGGCTCTTCAGATAGGATTTCAGCGGTTCACGATGAATCATCGGATCCCCTCCTGTTTCAGATACTGTGCAGTGTGACTGTGGGCGGGTGCAGTTTCCGTCAGCTGTTTCAGATCTTCCGGCGTATCCACATCATCACAGGACAGCGCCAGGCCAACAGACAGGCCTGCGTTTTTTGCAGCCATTACCGTATTTTCAAATACATTGCTTCCGCCGTAGCCATCCACCTGAAAAACCTCCCGGCAGGGATGCTTCATGCCAATGAGGTAATAACCGCCGTCGGAGGTGGGGCCGATGGCAATATCAGCAGATTCCAGAGCGGCAAAACCGCTCTCCAGGTGCTCCTTTGTCAGCAGCGGAAGATCTGCTCCGGTGAGGATCACCGAGGAATACCCCAGATCCAGAACCTTGCGGATGGCTTTGTACATTTTCTCCCCAAGATCCTTTCCCTTCTGCGGGATATATCCTGCAGGCGGAAACACTGTTTTTAACTGTTCCCAGTCCGGATCCGGGGTGTATGCCACAAACAGATGGGCATCCAGTTGGCGGTAAACGTCCGCCAGATCCCGGAGGAATGCCCAGTGAAGTCCGGCGCACTGCTCCGGCTGCAAAACCGGCAGCAGCCTTGTTTTGGTGATACCGGGTTTGGGAACCCGGGTGAAGCAAATGACAGCTTGTTTCATAGATGCCTCCTTGCTGGTATAAGCTTCACTATACCCCATGGAATCCCTTCGGACAAGTGTGGGACGCGAATATATAGGGAAAACGAATAAATGTATTATACACATTGAGAGTTGGGATAAATACTTGCTTTTTCTTGACGTAAAATTTGTTTTTCGGTATCATCTTAGAATAGAAAAACAGAAAGAAGGATCCAATATGATGAAGAAGCGTATGCTGGCGTTTGTGCTGGCCGTGATCCTGCTGCTGGGCCTCAGCGCCTGCGGCGGCAAGACGGAGGAAATTGATTTGTCCAGCGCATCCTGGGAAGAGATCGTGGAAGCTGCAAAGGGAACCACGGTCACCTTCTACGGCTGGGGCGGCGATGAAAACCGCAACAACTGGCTGAATACCACTGTTGCTGACTACGTCAGGGAAAACTATGACATCACTCTGGAAGTGGTGGGTATGAACATCGATGAGATCCTGGCCAAGCTGTCCGGCGAAAAGCAGGCCGGCGCAAAAAGCGGCAGCATCGACATGATCTGGATCAACGGTGAGAACTTCTACTCCGCCAAGGACAACGGCCTGCTGTGGGGCCCCTTTACCGACAAGCTTCCCAACATGGAAGCCTACATCGATCTGAATGATCCCGAGACGCTGAACGACTTCTGCATGCCCATCGATGGCTACGAAGCGCCCTATGCCAAGGCCCAGATGGTCATGTGCGCCGATACCGCCGTGACCTCCGATCTGCCTGCTTCTGCCGAAGAACTGCTGGCTTTCTGCAAGGCAAACCCCGGCAAAGTCACCTATCCGGCCCTGCCCGATTTTACCGGCAGTGCTTTTGTGCGCAACATCATCTATGAGCTCTGCGGCTGGGAGCAGTTCCAGACTATGGAGGCGGATCACGATACCGTCAAGGCTGCCATTGAACCGGCGCTGGACTACCTGCGGAGCTGAATCCCTACCTGTGGAATGAGGGTAAGACCTTCCCCGATTCCTCCACCACGGTGGATGCCATGTTTGCCGATGGCGAACTGGTGATGAATATGAGTTACAGCCCCTTCAGCGTTGCCACCGGTATCGCCAACGGCACCTATACCGAAACGACACAGACGTTTGTCTTTGACAAGGGAACCATCGGCAATACCAACTATATGGCCATTGGCTTCAATTCCCCCAACAAAGCTGGCGCCATGGTGGTCATCAATGCCATCCTCAGCGGTGAGATCCAGCTGACCCAGTATGCCGAGCTGCGGGAGCTGCCTGTTGTGGCAGCTGAAAAGCTGTCCGCTGACGAAAAGGCTGCCTTTGATGCTGTGGATCTGGGCAAGGGCGTTCTTTCTCAGGCTGAGCTGCTTTCTCACCGCCTGCCGGAAATGCCTGCCAGCCTGGTGCCCGTCATCGAGGAGATCTGGCTCAGCGAAGTGGTGGGCAAATAATCACGAAATGTTTGAGCGGTACGGCGATGCCGTACCGCTTTTGTTTGGGAGGTTCCCATGAAGAGACAAACAACCATTTTCCTGCTGCTTCTGCCCTTTCTGGCGGTGACCGGCATTGTGCTGGTATCCATCTGGAATGTGCTGGTGCAAAGCCTGGGCTATATTCCGGCCTTCGGGCTGACGAAGCCCACATTGGATTATTATATCCAGGTGTTCAGCCGGGCGGACTTTCTCAGTGCGGTTTGGGTCAGTGTGCGGATTGCCCTGTGGTCTGCTGTGTTTTCCGTCTGTCTGGGTGTTCTGCTGGCCATGGCATTGATCAAATGCCGGAAAACCAGAGGCGGCATGCTCTATGCGGTGCGGCTGCCCATTCTGGTGCCCCATGCGGTTGTGGCGGTGTTTGTGATCCAGATCCTGTCCCAGACCGGCCTTGCGGCCCGGTTTGCCCATGCTCTGGGATTTCTGGAGGACTATTCTGCCTTTCCGCAGCTGCTGTTTACCCCCAGCTATCTGGGCACGATCCTGGCCTATCTTTGGAAAGAGATCCCCTTTGTTGCCTATTTTGTGCTGGCATTTATGAGTTCCATCAGCGACACCCTGGGAGAAGCGGCGGAAAATCTGGGTGCGTCCTCCCTGCGGAGCTTCTGGGAAGTGACCCTGCCGCTGAGTGTTCCGGTGATTTCCAGAGCCGGACTCATCATCTTTATTTTTGCCTTTGGAGGCTATGAGCTCCCCCTGCTGCTGGGCTCCACTCTGCCCAAGGCCCTGTCGGTGCAGACCTACCTGGTGTATATGAGTCCGGATCTTTTGCAGCGGCCTCTGGCCATGGCCATGAACGGTGTGGTGCTGTTGCTGTCGGCGGGTATGGCCCTGGCCTACAGCATGGTGATCTACCGGCTGAACCGGAAGGTAGGTGGCGTGAAATGAAAAAGAACCTTCTGATGAAAGCGGTCCTGGCAGTGACCCTTTTCTGCATTTTTCTGCCGATGGGCGTGGTTCTGCTATGGAGCATCACGGAGCGGTGGCCCTGGCCCGGGCTCCTGCCGGAAAGCTATTCCCTTCGGACGGTGAAGGAACTGCTGTTCGGTTCCGCAAAGCTGCCTCAACTGCTTTGCAGCAGCATTTTCCTGGCATTGACCGTGGCACTTCTGGGTACGGCCATCGGCATTCTGACAGCACGGGCCACAGAACTCTATCACTTTCCTGGAAAAAAGCTGGTGCATCTGGCCTCTTTTCTGCCGCTGCTGGTGCCGGGTACGGTTTTTGCCATGGGTATCCAGATCACCCTGATCCGGCTGGGACTTTCGGATACCATATCCGGTGTGGTGATTGTCCATCTGATTGCAGCAGTGCCCTACTGTATCACCATTATGACGGATGTAACAAGGGCGGTGGGGGATAAACTGGAGCAGCAAGCCATGGTTCTGGGAGCAGATCCCCTAAGGGCCTTTTTTCAGGTGACAGTACCTTCCCTGCTGCCGGGAATCCTCAGCTCCATGAGTATGGGCTTCATTCTGTCCTACAGCCAGTATTTCACCACTCTGATGGTGGGCGGCGGCCGGATAAAGACCATTGCCCTGGTGCTGGTGCCCTATATCCAGAGCGGCGACCGGGCCCTCAGTGCGGTGTACAGCGTGGCCTTTGTGGGCTCGGCGCTGGCAGTGTTTTTTGTATTTGAAACCGTGATCCATGTGTATCAGAAACGGGGTGAAAGCCGATGAAACTTGTGATTGAAAATCTGAATGCCGGCTATGATGCCGACGTTGTATTACAGGATCTTTCCCTGTCTGTGGAAGCGGGGGAATTTCTTTCCCTGCTGGGGCCTTCCGGCTGCGGAAAAAGCACCTTGCTGAAGACCATTGCCGGTATTGTTCCGGCAGCCAAGGGCAGTGTGTTTCTGGATGGACAGGACATTACCCATCTTCCGATCCACAAGCGGGGCACCACGGTGCTGTTCCAGGATATCCGCCTGTTCCCCCACAGGAGCGTGGTGGAAAATGTGGCATTTCCCCTGAAAATGCAGGGTGTTCCCAAAGGAGAACGGCTGCACCGGGCGGAGGAACTTCTGGAAAAAGTGCAGCTTGCAGGTTACGGAAACCGCCGGCCTTCGGAGCTGTCCGGCGGCCAGCAGCAGCGTGTGGCATTGGCCAGAGCCCTGGCGGCCAAGCCAAAGCTGCTTCTGCTGGATGAACCCTTTTCCGCTCTGGACGAAAATCTGCGGGAGGATATGCGCACCCTGGTGCTCCAGCTGAAAGAGGAGTTTCACATGACCGTGATCCTGGTGACCCATGACCGGGAGGAAGCCCTCAGCATGTCTGACCGGGTGGCGCTGATGTTTGAAGGCAGTCTGATCCAGTGCAGCACACCCCGGCAGGTGTATTCCCATCCCGCCAGCCGGCAGGCGGCGGACTATTTCGGCAACTGTGTCTACATCCCGGGCAAGGTGGAAGGCGGCAGATTTACTGCCTCCGGTATTTGCTTTGAAACGGATGCAGCCGATGGCAGCTACGATCTGATGCTGCGGCCGGGCTGCCTGGATACCGAAACGGAAGGGGAGTATCCTGTGCAGGTGGAGCGTGTTTCTTTCCGGGGCAGCGATCTGCAGGTCTCCTTTCGGGCATCCGACGGCACACTTTGGAAAAAGACCTGTCCGGCTGGGGCAGATTGGCGGCCGGGAGACCGGATGAAAGCCGGTTTGCAGATCGGGGAGCCGGTGCTGTTTCTGAGGAATTATTAAGAAAACAGATAAAACTGCTCGTATTATCAGCAACACCAATTTGTGACCCGGTGAAATCTGTGATATTCTGATAAAAGAGATTCTCAAAATAAAGAAAGAGGTGCTTACTATGTCTTATATGTGTGCGGAGTGCCGGCAGGTGGGCTGCAAGTTCCGGGATCTGACCAAGACCATGGCCGACTGCCCCAGTAAGAATGAAGCCATTCAGGCAAAAGCCGCCGAGGCTTATAAGGAAGCAGAAAACTACCGCATCGCCAATGCCGCCGGCAAGGTGGAGGCCGAGGGCTATGGTCAGCTTTGCCGTATGGAGGAAATCGTCCTTTTCTGCAAGCGGGCCGGCTACAAAAAGCTGGGTCTGGTGTTCTGTATGGGCCTGCACAACGAAGCCCGGGAAGTGAGCCACATTCTGACCCACCACGGCTTCGAGGTGGTGAGTGTCATCTGCAAGAATGGCGCCCAGCCCAAATCCTCCATCGGCCTTACCGATGCGGAGACTTTGTCCGGCTGCGCCAACGAAGTTATGTGCAACCCCATCGGCCAGGCAATGCTGATGAATGAGCAGCAGGTGGAATTCAACATTCTGCTGGGTCTTTGCGTAGGTCATGATACCCTGGCCATCAAGTATATGGATGCTCCCTGCACCGTGCTGGCCGTCAAGGACCGGGTCACCGGCCACAATCCCATCCAGGCCATCTACATGGCAAACGGCTACTACAAGAAGCGCTTCTATGGAGATAAGTAATTGAAATACGGAAAAGACTTTTTCGATACTTACATAGAGCGACGGGGCACCCGCAGCATCAAGTGGGACGGCTGCAACGCCAAGTTCGGCGTGGATGAAGGCGTGGAAATGCTGCCCATGTGGATTGCTGACATGGACTTCAAGGCCCCCGATGAAGTGGTGGAGGCAGTGGCAGAACGGGCGGCGCATGGCGTTTATGGCTATATTATCAACCGTCCTGACAGCTTTCCGGCCTCCATTGCCCGGTGGATCTGCTGCCGCTACCACTGGCAGGCAAAGGAGGAATGGATCCTCTTCACCCCCGGTGTGATCCCCGGCTTCAACATTTCCTATCAGACCTTTACCCAGCCCGGTGACGGTATCATTGTCCAGACTCCCATTTACTATCCCTTCATGGACGGTATCCGGAACAACGGCCGGAAAATGGTGGTCAACCAACTGGTGGAAACCGACGGCTATTACACCATGAATTTTGAGGAACTGGAGCAGCTGGTGAAGGACCCCAACAACAAGATCCTCATCATGGCCAATCCTCACAATCCCACCGGCCGCTGCTGGACAGCCGAAGAGCTGACCCGGCTGGGAGAGCTCTGCGCCGACAATGGTGTGCTGCTGATCTGTGACGAGATCCATGCGGATATCATCATGGAGGGCGCGCAGCATTGCTCCATGGGAACCCTGTCGAAAAAGATCCTTCAGAATACGATTTTCCACTATGCTCCCAGCAAGACCTTCAATCTGGCGGGTCTGCAGACTGCCTATGTGGTGATCCCCAATGATGATATCCGGGCAAAATTTGAGGCAGGACTGACTGCCAACCGGATCTTCAACATGAACTGGTTCGGACAGGTGGCCCTGGAGACTGCCTACGACCGGTGCGGGGACTATGTGGAGGGCATGTGCCGGTACGTCAGTGCCAACATGGACTACATGGTGGCGTACATTCAGAAAAACCTGCCCATGCTGAAAGTCCGCAAGAGTGAGGGCACCTACATGGTTTGGGTGGATTTCCGGGGCACCGGCATGACCACGGAAGAAATTGAACATTTCATTGCCCACAAGGCCCATATCGGCGTGGATATGGGCACTTGGTTCGGCCCCGGCGGCGAAGGCTGGCTGCGGTTTAACCTGGCCTGTCCCCGCTCCTTGGTGGAAAAGGCTATGGCCATGCTGACCCGGGCCCTGTATTCCAAGTTATAAAGCAGGCAGTCTGCCGCTGATGCGGCAGACTGTATTTTTATGCAAAATATGCTGAATTTTTCGTATAATATCCGGCAGGAGGACAGGGGTAAAGTTTGACTTAAAAACTGAAAATCAACTATACAAAATAGAAATAAATGCGCTTTTTATATAGAAAAACTATATAACTGGGCTTGTTTACAAAAATACGTTCCTGTGATAGAATTTATAAAAGCGAACTTAATAGATTTGTAACATTTTATGAAACAGACAACAGAAAAGAGGATACATAAGATGAAGGGAACAACTGTAAAAAACCTCTCTTTTTCCTACCCCGGTGACACCAGACTGATTCTGAAAGACATTGATCTTGAGGTGGAGGCTGGTGAATTTGTTTGCCTGCTGGGCCAGTCCGGCTGCGGCAAGTCCACCTTCCTGCGCCTGCTGGCAGGTCTGGAAAAACCCACAGTGGGCGAGATCACCCAGGATGGCAAGATGATCGAGGGTGCCGGTCTGGACCGCGGCGTCGTGTTCCAGAGCTATGGCCTGTTCCCCTGGATGACTGCCGGTGACAACATCATGCTGGCGCTGAAGCAGAAGTATAAGAACAAGACCAAGGCTGAGCACAAGGAAATTGCTATGAAAGCCCTGCGGGCTGTTGGTCTGAAGGATGATGTGTTTAACAAGCTCCCCAAGGAACTGTCCGGCGGCATGAAGCAGCGCTGCGCCATTGCCCAGGCCTTCTCCATCAATCCTCCCGTGCTGCTGATGGATGAACCCTTCGGCGCCCTGGATGCCGTTACCCGCGCCCGTCTGCAGGATATGGTGCTGGAACTGTGGAGCAGCACCGAGGACAAAAAGACGGTATTCTTTGTCACCCACGATGTGGACGAGGCCCTGCTGCTGTCCACCCGGATCTGTGTGCTGGGTCAGGCTCCCTCCAAGGTGATCTATGATGTAAAGATCCCTGCCGACCGCAAGCCCACCCGGGACACCCTGTTTGACGATGTGGAGATGATGAAGCTGCGCAATGAGCTGATCCGCTACATCAACCGGGACGTTGCTTCCCACATTGAGTAAGGCACTACCAGAAGTTTTTCTGATATGCATATTATTTTTTAGAGGAGAAATCTAACATGAACAAGCGCATTATTTCCCTGCTGCTGGTTCTCGTCATGGCTCTGGGCCTGGTTGCTTGCGGCGCTCCCGCTGCTGAGGCTCCTGCTGAAGCCGAGAACGTTCCCATGCAGTACATCAAGGCTGACGAAGCAAAGGAACTGCTGGAGAGCGACGAGTACGTCTTCTTCGACATCCGTAAGGCTGCTGACTCTTCTGCCAACTCCATCCCCGGCGCCCTGGCTTACGACATGGACGCTGCCAAGGAAGGCGATGCTGAGGCTGGTAAGGCTACCATGACCGAGGCTACCAAGGGTCTGGACAAGAAGATCATCCTGGTTTGCTACTCCGGCAAGCGTTACGCACAGGCTGCTACCAACGCTCTGTCCGCCATCGGCTACGACATGTCCAAGGTTTACACCCTGGAAGGCGGCTTCACCAACTGGTCCGAAGTCCTGCCCGAACTGACCACCGCTGGTCCTGTTGCTCCCGAGGCTCCTGCTGCTGAAGTTCCCGAAGTTTCCACCGTCCGCTGGAACTGGGGCACCTCCGCGAACATTCTGGTTGCTCTGGCAATCGACAAGGGCTACTTTGCTGAGTACGGCCTGACCATCGAGTTTGTCAACGCAAACGAGAATGCCAACGCTATGACCCTGCTGGCTACCGGCCAGGTTGACGTTGTCTCCAACTCCGGTACCGCTTCCCCCCTGCAGAACATCGCTGCCGGCGTCGACATGACCATGTTCGGTGGCCACATGGTTCAGGGCTGCATGCCTGTCATTGCCAAGCCCGGCACCGAGTGGAACGGCGTTGAATCCCTGGTTGGCAAGAAGGCTGCCATCAACCCCTCCTACTTCGCATTCACCGGCGCTCTGATGGATGCCGGCGTTGAGGATCCCATGACTGCTGTCAACTGGGTTTCCGGTATGTCCTACCCCGATGCTCTGGCTGCTCTGCAGCGCGGCGAGGTCGACTACGCTCTGATGGGCACCGGCCAGAACTTCCAGGTTCAGAACATGCCCGACATCGAGATCATGTGCTACCAGGGTGATGTCATGCCTGACTACTCCTGCTGCCGTATGGAAGCTCCCACCGAGTTCGTCAAGAACAACCCCATCACCATCAAGTGCATCCTGAAGGCTCTGATCCGTGCTCAGGCTTACTACGAAGCCAACAAGGAAGAGTGCGTTGATATCCTGGCCAAGTACATCAATGCTGACCATGACTACGTCGCTGCTTACATGCTGAACGACTACTACAAGGTCCATGTCGATCCCCTGGCCAACTCCATCCGCCGTGCATGGAACATCCTGGACAAGACCGGCTTCCTGGATGAGAACGCCAAGAACATCAACATCGATGATCACATCAACACCTCCATCTACGAGCAGGCTCTGGCTGAGGCTGAAGCTGAGTTCGGCGCAGGCAACGAAGCTTTCTTCGCAAGCCTGAAGGAGTACTACGCTGCCAACAACGGCTAATTCCCAAAGGAAAGCAGATTAACAACGCTTGAGGAGTATTGCTATGAACATGGTTAAGACTTTTGTAAAGAAATACTGGGTCACAGTTCTGATCTTTGCGGGACTGGTCGGCCTCTATTACTACTCCACGGAGTTCGGGAATGCCAACCCCTTCCTGTTCCCCAAGGTGTCTTCCATTGCAAAGGTCTATGAGTCGGACAAGCATCTGATGGGCCAGAACCTCTGGGCATCCTTCAAGATGATGATCCCCGCCGTGTTCCTCTCCCTGGCCATCGCCCTGTCTCTGGGAACCTTCCTGGGTCTGAACAAGAAGGCCCGTGAGGCACTGCATCCTGTGATCTACACTTTCAGCGTGGTGCCTGCCATTCTGCTGTCGCCCTTCGTTCTGCTGATGGCTCCCAACATGTTTGTGGCATCCATCATTCTGATCGTTTACAGCACCGTGTGGGCAACCCTGTTTGCCACCATCACCGGCATCCAGACCATCGACAAGAGCTATCTGGACAAGGCAGCGACCCTGGAACTGAAGGGCTTTGAAAAGTTCTTCAAGGTCATCCTACCTGCTGCCAGCCCCTCCATCCTGGCGGGCTTCGTCAACTCTCTGCGCAATACCTTCATTATGCTGGTTTATGCAGAGATGTACGGCGCACAGTACGGCATGGGCTATTATGTCAAAAAGTTCGCAGACTTTGGCATGTATAACAAGGTCTGGCTGGGCTTCGTATTCATGGTCATCGTCATGGTTATCGTGATGCAGCTGTTTGAGAAGCTGAAGGACCGCCTGCTGAAGTGGACCATCAACTAAGGAAAAAGAATTGTGGATACCCCCTGATGCGGCTTTACGCTGCATCAGGGGGTATTATTTATCAGGAAAATAAGTGACGGGTAAAAGTTTATTATATTTCCGAATTTGTGTCGAAGATGGTAGTATGGTATGATTTTATACGGAAGAATATTCCGGATGTGACAAATCCAAGATTACAGGAGGAATTCAATTATGGCCAACTATGTAGAAATGTGGAAAGATCTGGGTATGGATCTGGAAAACCACGACCTGCTCTGCCAGGTGCTGCCCACCGCTGTGGGTGACGTTTTTCTGACCCAGGAAAACCGTCCTAACGCAATGGATTTCTGGGATCTGGTCATCTCCGAAGTCCACGGCATCCGTCCTGCTGAACTGATCGAAGCCCAGAAGCAGGGCCGCAAGGTTTTCGGCACCTTCTGTGTCTATGTTCCCGATGAAGTGGTGGTTGCAGCCAATGGTATCGTCACCGGCCTGTGCGGCGGCAGCCAGTTCTGGGTTCCCGACGGCGAAACTGTCCTGCCCAAGGCTACCTGCCCCCTGGTAAAGGCTTCTGTTGGTGCCCGCCTGGGCAAGACCTGCCCCTTCTTCCGGATTGCTGATATGTACGTTGGTGAGACTACCTGTGACGGCAAGAAGAAGGCCTATGAAATTCTGGGCGAGGATGTTCCTATGTACATCATGGACCTGCCTCAGATGAAGCGTCCCAAGGACATCGTCAAGTGGAAGGAAGAAATTGCCGACTTTGCCAAGAAGGTGGAGGAGTTTACCGGCAACGAGATCACTGTTGAGAAGCTGAACGAGGCCATCCATATCATCAATGAGCGCCGCAAGGCTATGGCCCGTGTTTACGAGTGCCGCAAGTCCGAGTGCCTGCCCATCTCCGGCCGTGATGCTCTGCTGATGACCCAGATCTCCTTCTTCGATGATCCTGTTCGCTGTGCACAGATGTGCAACCGTCTGGCCGACGAGCTGGAGCAGCGAATCAAGGACGGCGTTTCTGTGGTTCCTGCCGGCACCAAGCGTATTCTGGTTACCGGCACTCCTCTGGCTGTGCCTAACTGGAAGCTGCACAACATCATTGAGACCAGCGGCGGCGCTGTTGTCTGTGAAGAAATGTGCACCGGCACCCGTTACTTCACCAACCTGGTGGACGAGACAAAGACCACGCTGGATGAGCAGTTCATGGCTCTGTCTGAGCGCTACATGAAGACCAACTGCGCCTGCTTCACCCCCAATACCGGCCGTATTGAGGATATTCTGGAGCTGGTCAAGGAATACAAGGTCGATGGTGTCATCGACTGCAGCCTGAAGTTCTGCTGCCTGTATGATACCGAAAAGCGCAGTGTTTCCATGGCATTGAAGGAAGCCGGTGTTCCCGTGCTGAGCCTGGAGACTGACTATGCCGATACCGATGCCGAGCAGCTGCGCACCAGAATCGGCGCTTTCATCGAGATGCTCAATGGTTAATCCGGATCTTCGGTGGTATATCCTCTTTGCCAATTATGAGCAAGGGCTTGCTCTGCGGGATCTGCTGCTGAAATTTGACGTAAAGAACCGGATCGCTCCGGCACCCCGGGCTATTCAGGGAGAACTGAGCTGCGGCATGAGTCTGCTGATCGAGGATGCAGATATCGAGTCTGCACTGACCTGCATTGTGCAGAACAGGGGAGAGTACCACAGCATTGTCCCTCTTGCCGGGCAGATGCGTTCCCATCGGGATAAATACTGCTGAAAGCAGACATAAAAGGAAACAGCCGGAGGATGGCATGATCCTCCGGCTGTTTTTATGATATGCTTATGCGTTGCTTTGGTATCTTCATCATCCGCTTTTTGTTTTTGACAGAGTGATAGATTTTTGGAGGAAGATGGTGTATAGTATATTAAATATATAAGAAGCGGCATGTTTTTGAAAGGCGTAGACATTGTGGTTGAAAGCAGGTGTTATTGTGATGGAAGCAAGTGTTGCGATTCTCGGCACACGTGGTTCTGTGCCGGTCAGTGGAGAGGCGTATTTGCGATATGGCGGTGCCACAACCTGTGTATTTCTCAGGTTTGGAGATCAGGTTGTTGTTTTGGATTGCGGCACCGGTATGTTGGAGCTGCCAAAGGTTTTACATAAGAATGACCAGCAGATTGCAGTGCTGCTGTCCCATCCTCATGTGGATCATTTGCTGGGAATTCCCATGTGTCCGGTGGTATTTGATCCGGAGAAGAAAATCGACATTTACGGTGCCGTCTGGAATGGATTGGACGTTCGGCAGCAGGTGTGTGCCTTCTTGGCACCGCCTTTGTGGCCTGTGGGTCCGGATCGTTTCCCGGCAGAAATCTCCTTTCATGATCTGCCGGACACATTCTGTTTGGGGAATGTGACTGTAGAAAGTATGAATGGGGTTCATCCCGGTGGTGTGTCGCTATTCCGGCTGACTGGCGGCGGAAAAACCGTTGTATTTATGACAGACTGTACGGTGACGGCAGAAAACATTCCTGTGCTGGCGGAGTTTGCCCGGGATTGCGACCTGCTGTTGTGCGACGGACAGTACAGCCAGCAGGAGTGGAAGGGAAGAGAACACTTTGGCCACAGCACCTGGAGAGCTGCGGCGCAGCTTGGCACAGCCTGCGGCGCCAGAATGGTGCGGGTCATCCACCATGATCCGGCCCGGACAGATGTTCAGTTGGACAGTGCAGCCCGGGAACTGACGAAACTCCACAAAAACTGTGCATTTGCACGGGCGGGGGAAGAGATCCTTCTGTAAAGGAGCGGTGAACAATGAAAGAGAGAATGGTAAAAGGAATTCGGCTTCTGGCGGTTGTGGCCCTCACCTTTTTTCTGTGCTACTCCCAGTGCCTGTATTCTTTTGACAAAATGATCACAGACCAGATCTATCAGGCACCTTCTGTTACCAACAGCGCCATTAAGATCATTGCCATTGACGAACGAACCATACAGACCTATGGGGATATCAGCACCTGGAGCCGGGAGATCCCGGCACAGCTGGTGGAAAAGCTGAATGCAGATCCGGAGAATGCCCCTGCCGTCATTGGTTTTGACGTGATGTATGTCACAGAAAAGGAAGCAGAGGGAGATGAACGTTTTGCCAGAGCCTGCGCGGCGGCAGGCAATGTGGTCACGGCAGTCAACATTGTAATGGAGGATAAACTGTCCCTGCAGGACGATGGCAGTCTCTCCGTGGATAATATGCATGTAAAGCTGGTGGAGTATCCCTATGCTTCCTTGAAGGAAGTGGCGGATTATGGCTTTGCCAATACCACCCAGGACAGGGACGGATATATTCGCTTCGGCCTGTGGCATATGGAAACAGGAGAAGAAGAGATCCTTTCCCTTTCTGCCCGGGTGTATCAGCGCTACTGTGAGAAGCTGGGAATGACCGTCCAGCAGCCGAAGCTGGTTTCCGGGAATGCCTTTGGGTTCACTTTCTCCGGCAAGAGCGGCGGTTATGAAGTGATCTCCCTTTGCGATGTGCTGGATGGAAAGATCGACAGCCGGGTATTCCGCGGCAGCATTGTGCTGGTGGGTGCTTATGCCCCGGGAATGCAGGACAGCTACAATGTGGCAGTCCAGCGGGGGCAGCAGATGTACGGCGTGGAGATCCATGCCAACATCATTGAAGCGATGCTGGAAGAAAAGACATTTATACCGGTATCTCCGATGGGATATGCCCTTGCAGTCAGTCTGATCGCAGCCGTGTTTTTGCTGATTGCCAGAAAAATCAAACCCATTCCCCTGACGGCGGTCCTGCTGGGCGTGATTGGTTTGAATGTGCTGGCAGGCAAGCTGCTGTACAGCCGTGGGTATTCCGTTGGTATGGCGGAGCTTCCGCTGGTGCTGATTCTGATCTATCTGTATCAGGTGATAGCAGGGTATCTGCGAGAAGTGATGAAGCGGCGCAAGGTCATGGATGCTTTCAAAAAATATGTGGCGCCCCAGGTTGTGGAGGAAATCTCCAGGAAGGGCGATTTTCAAATGATTCTGGGCGGCGAGAACCGCCATATCGCTGTACTGTTTGTGGATATCCGGGGATTTACGCCCATGTCTGAAAGCCTGCAGCCGGAGCAGGTAGTCGAGATATTGAATGAATATCTGACACTGACGACCACTGCCATTTTTAAAAACGGCGGAACACTGGATAAATTTATCGGGGATGCCACCATGGCAGTGTTCAATGCCCCCTTTGACCTGGATGATTATATATACCGGGCAGTCTGTACGGCATTGGACATTGCCTCCGGCAGTGATGCATTGGAAAAGAAACTGATGGCCCGGTTTGGCAAAAGTGTCAGCTTCGGTATCGGTGTCAACTGTGGCCCGGCTGTTGTGGGCAACATTGGCTGCGACTTCCGGATGGACTATACCGCCATTGGTGATACTGTCAACACAGCAGCCCGGCTGGAAAGCAATGCCAAGCGGGGACAGATCCTCATCAGCAGCGATGTCTATGAGGCTGTGAAAGACCGGATCGAGGCATCGGAAATTGGTGTGATACCGCTGAAAGGCAAAAAAGATGGTGCACTGGTGTATGAGGTGCATGGACTGAACGTATAAGGGATGTATTTCTGGTGCCAGCGTCTGGCAAAACAGGAGGCTTTTTATGAAGAAAAGAAGTTTAATTACATGGATTTTGGGATTTGTCATGCTGCTCTGCCTGTGGGGCTGCTCTTCGAAGCAGGAGGAGAACCACCGTATGATCCAGGTGCTGGAGTTGTCCGGCAGTGTGATTGTGGATAGAGCGGATTATGGCCCTATGGATGCATACGCAGGTATGCGGCTGCAGTCTGGAGACACCATTTCCGTGAAGGCGGAAAGCTGGCTGAAACTGCAGATGGATGAGGATAAATTTGCCCTGGTGGAGCCGGATTCCCGGCTGCGGCTGGAAGCTGCAGGCAGCAGTGCAGACAGCAAGACTGTCATTCATCTGGAATCCGGTGCCATCACCAGCCGGCTGGATGAAAAACTGAGCGAAAACTCTGCCTATGAAGTCAGTACGCCCAATTCCACCATGGCTGTCAGAGGTACGGTGTTCCGGGTAGCGGTAACAGTGGATGAAAACGGCGTATCGCTTTCCGGTGTCAGTGTGTATGGTGGTGCAGTGGCTTCCCGGCTGATCCAGCCGGATGGCACTGTGGATGATGTGCAGGATGGTGTAATGATCCACAGTGGTACAGGTGTGCAGATTCGCGGAGATGACACCCTCAGTGAATATATGGAAACCGGGAAAGAACTGGATCTGACAGAACTGAAGCAGCAGACCCTGGCATTTTTGCGGGATGCGCAGGCTGGAGGACGGGATCTCGGAATCACCGGAGAAGAGCTGGATAAAGCAGTTGAAGAACTGGAAGATGCGCTGAACCAGACAGAACCAGCAGTTACAGAGGCGACAGAGGGAGCCGAGGCTACAGAAACCACAGAAGCTACAGAAGCCACAGAAGCCACAGAGGAGACAGAGGAAGCAACAGAGCCGACCAAGCCCAAAAAGAAGAGACCGGAAAACTATTTTTATGTTCCCCCTGCAGCTCCGCCGGCAACATCTGCTCCTGAAGAACCGTCCACAGCCCCTTCCACGGAACCTTCTACGGAACCTTCCACGGAACCTTCCACGGAACCTTCTACGGAACCTTCCACGGAACCTTCCACGGAACCTTCTACGGAACCTTCTACGGAACCTTCTACGGAACCTTCCACGGAACCCTCTACGGCCCCTTCTACGGAACCTCCTGCGGATTCAGCTACAGAAACGACTGAGGAAAGCACTCCAGAACCTACGGCAGAGTCAATGGGATGATTTGAAAACAGCAGGAAATCTGTTTTTGCTTTTGTACATCAGAAAAAGATCAGAAAGGAGTATCTGATGCGAAGAACAGCGATATTGATCGGTATGGTTTTGCTGATGATGGGATCATTATGCGGCTGTGGGCAGAAGATACAACAGCCGGCTTCCACAATGGTCTCCCGGGAAACCATCGTGGAGGAGAGCAATGCTTTGCCGGTACAGGCTGCACATTTCAGCGGCATGGAACGGTATCGGGATCCGGTGGATTATTCCGATCCGGATCACTGGCTGTCTCTGCCGGAAACCGCCCAGAAGGATGTGGATGTGATCTTCCTGTATCCAACCGTCTATGGAACCATGACAGAGGCGGCAGAGGATATGGCCTACATCGATGACATGTCCATGCGGATTGGTGCGGCATTGACTGCGGCCACCCAGGCCAGCGTCTTTGCGGAAAGCTGCAACCTTTTCATTCCCTATTACCGGCAGTTTACGGTGGAAGCCCTGCTGGAAATGGATGAACAGTATCCCCAACTGCTGGAATACTGTGTTTCCCAGGATATTTACCGGATGCTGGACTACTATTTTAAATACGAAAACCAGGGCCGGCCCTTTATTCTGGCAGGCCATTCCCAGGGTTCCCTGTGGCTCACGCTTGTGCTGGAGGACTATATGGCGGACCATCCGGAATACTTACAAAAGATGGTGGCGGCCTATGTCATCGGCTACAGCGTGACAGAGGAATACCTGGCGCGCAATCCCCATCTGAAATTTGCAGAAGGGGCTGACGATGTCGGCGTCATCATTTCCTACAATACAGAAGGCCCCGGGAACAAAGACCAGTTTAACTGTGTCGTGCGGGAGAATGCCGTTTCCATTAACCCCATCAACTGGAAGCGGGATGATACCTACGCTTCTGCGGCAGAAAATCTGGGTTCTCTGAATGCCGAGGGCGGGCTTGGGCCCGGCACAGCCGATGCCAGGATCGATCCGGAACGGGGTGTGGTGATCTGCGAAAGCATAGACGCTGTGCCGGAATTGCAGGCAGCTATGGCGGATTACTTTGGTCCGGAAAGCTTCCATTTGCAGGACTACAGCCTGTATTACGGAAATTTACAGAAAAATGTTGCGGACAGAATTGCCGCGTTTGAAAGGAAGTAAGATCACGTTGAAACCCAACCGCATTAAGCTGATGGCGGAACGCTTTTTTCTGTTCGACCCCAGCATTTACATGAATGTTATTTTTACCATTGATGGCATCGTTCCTGAGGAGAGCCTCCGGGGAGCCATCGAAAAGACCTTTACCCAGAATCAGACCACCATGTCCAAGGCTGTGCTGGATGAAAAGGGTAACCTCTATCTGGAGGAAATGGGACGCACCGGCTGCTGTGTCTTTGTGGACAGCAGAGACTGGCAGGAGATCCGCCGGGAGCAGGAGCGGATTCCCTTCCGTATCAATGAAGGCGAATTTCTCCGGGCCTTTATCACCCCCAGAGAAAATTGTACCGACGTTTATCTGATGGCCCACCACATGATGGCAGATGGTTCCGGCCTGCTGATTCTGGTGGATGACATCATGAACAACCTGGCAGGCTTTGAAGTGGCTTACAAGCCTACAGAGGTTATGCAGCGCAGAGATGTGATCCGCAAGGGTGATCTGCCGTTTATGTCCCGGTTCCGGCTGCGGCTGCTGAACGGACTGTGGGCCAAGGAAAAGCGGATCTTTACCTGGGAGGATTACTATCAGATCCACGAGACTTACTGGAAGGACAAGAGCACCTATTTTGAATTCACCACCATGGAAGCGGAAGAAGTGGCTGCGCTGAAGCAGGAATGCAAGGAACTGGGTATCACTGTCAACAGCTATCTGGTGGCCAAGATCATGGAAAAATATCCGGATGACCATGTTTTGGGCGTACCCGTCAGCCTCCGGGGGAAAAGCAGCAGCATTTCCAATATGATCACCAGTCTGATGCTGGAATACCAGTATGACAAGGATAAATCTATGAAGGAAAATGCCCTCCGGGCCCATCAGATCATCCGGGAAGGTCTGGCCAGCGAGCCGATGCGGTATCATATCCCCCAGTTTGTGGCCATTCTGGACCCAACTCTGATGGATGCGGCAGTGGCTCATTTTGTCCTGGGTTTTGAAAACGAAGCAGCCAGAAAGGCTTCTTATGTCATTGGTTATACCAGCAAGCTGGGAACCGATGTGGGCATTACCAACCTGGGCGTTCTGGATGTGAAAACCCAGTACGGCGGTTACCGGATCACCAACATGATCGGCATTCCGCCCCAAGTCTCTGCCACCAGACGGGTCGTCAGCATTTATACCTATAACGGAAAAATGACCATTACGGATACAAAGGTAAAGAAAATCTGATCCCTTGTGTCCTTCCTATGAGGTATCCCTATGAATCAAAGAGTAAATTATACACAGGTGGTCTGGGAAATTACCCGGCAGCTGCAGGAATCGGAATCCCTGGAAAAAGCCCTGCGGATCAGCCTGGGCACCGTCGTTCGGGCAGTGGGCGCGGAAGCGGGTACCATCTGGTTTTACGATAAAGATGGCGATGGACGGATCCACCCATCCTTCTGGATCGGCGGCGCTGACCTGACGGGCCTGAGTCTGGCAGCCGGAGAGGGCATTGCGGGCAGTGTGGTGGAGACCGGCAAGACCACCGTAGTCAGGGACTGCCAGTCGGATCCCCGGTGGGCAGGGCGCTTTGATGCAAAAACCGGCTTCGTTACCCGAAGCATGGTCTGTGTACCCTTGCTGAACAAATACGAGACCATCGGCTGCATTCAGATCATCAACAAGCTGGATGGATCCCTGTATAATGATGCCGACGTAGAGCTGTGTGAAAACCTTGCCATGCTGACCGCCATCGCAGTGGACGGCAACGGCTTGAATCTGGGGTTCAGCCAGGAGAAACCCACCCTGATTTCCTTGAAAAATGTTACAAAGACCTTTGGCACCGGCGAGATGCAGGTGCAGGTTTTGAAAGGGATCAATCTGGATGTCCGGGAAGGAGAATTCCTGGTGATCCTGGGTGAATCCGGTTGTGGCAAATCTACCATGCTGAACATCATCGGCGGTATGGACCAGCCCACCTCCGGCAACGTGATTTTTGACGGCAAGGATTATGCTTCTGCCACAGAAGAGGAACTGACGGCGTTCCGCCGTAAATCCGTGGGCTTTGTTTTTCAGGCCTATAATCTGATGCCAACATTGACGGCAGAGGAGAATTTGGATTTTATTGGCGAACTGGCAGAAACGTCCATGACTGCCGCAGAGGCGTTGGCTTCTGTGGGGCTGCTGGAAAAGCGGAGCAATTATCCCGGCCAGCTGTCCGGCGGCCAGCAACAGCGGGTCTCCATTGCCCGGGCACTGGTGAAGCGGCCCAGGTTGATTTTGGCGGACGAGCCTACCGCAGCTCTGGACTACGAAACCAGCATCGAGGTGCTGTCTGTTCTGGAAAATGTCATCAAGGCCGGCACTACCTTACTGATGGTGACCCATAACGAAGAGATCGCCAAAATGGCAAACCGGGTGATTCGCATGAAAGGCGGCGTGGTATCTGAAGTGGTCTTTAACCACCATCCTGCCAGTGCCAGGGAGTTGGTTTGGTAATGAAAAAAACACAGCGTACCCATTTGTACCGGACCATCCGGAAAAATCTGATCTCCTTTTTGGCGGTCGCCATGATGGCAGCCACGGCCATTGCTATTTTTGTAGGAGATCAGTCTGCAGCCAAGGCGATTCTGGATGAAGCCAATCGCTACTTCATAGAAAACCGGCTTCAAAGCCTGGAAATCTCCAGTCCCTACGGAATCACCCGGGAGGATATTGCGGCGATGTCTGCCTGGGAGGGCGTGGATGCGGCGGAGGGCGGCTACTCTGCCATGGTTCTGGCGGAGCTGGGAGGCGGTACCGGCAAGACGTTGGTGGAAGCCCATGCGCTGCTGGACACCATGAACCTTCCGGTGATTCTGGCGGGCCGGCTGCCTTCTGCCATCGACGAAGTGGCGCTGGAGCAGACCATGGCGGAAAAGGAAGACCTCCAGGTAGGCGATCAGTTCCGCATTACCCATGAGGGCCAGCTAAAGTCTCACGCCGTCACGGTTACCGCCATCATCAACCAGCCCGCCTACTGCTATGCCCGGCCCAGAGATGCCAGAGGTCAGAGCGACATCGGTATCGGCTCTGCCTACTATTACATGGCCTTTGCGAAAGAGGCCTTTGACGAAGATTATTTTAACGGTGCCTATTCCACCGCCTATGTGCGAAAGGATGCCCTGGATCAATATCACTATTTTTCTGAGGAGTACAAGGCAGAAGAAGCTGCTTTTCAGCGGCAGATCGAGGCCCTCGGTTCAGAGCGTGCCCGGCTTCGTTATGAAGCGGTTCGGGAAGCGGTGCCGGAGCAGCTGAGCAAAGCCCGGCAGGAGCTGGACAGGCAGGAGCAGAATCTGGCAGGGGGAAAAGAGACGCTGTCTGTTCTGCTGCAGCTGATGGGCTATTCCGGAGATCTGGAAAAAGACTGGGAGTCGCTTCCTGGGGACAGCCAATATCAGGACCTTTTGCGGGAGGCGAAAGCCGCCTTTGAAACCGGCGAGCTTGCCCTGGCCCAAGGGCGGGATGCTCTGGAAGCAGCGGAAGAAACCGCTGGTGAGCTGGCTTATTACGACTGGATCGTCTCTCCCCGGCAGGATATCGGTGATGTGCGAAGCATCGGCATTGCAGTGGAGGGCCTTTACGGTCTGAGTTATTCCATGGCCATCATTTTTGTCATTGTGGCCATTACGGTGTGCTATGCTGCCATCTCCCGGATGATCAGCGAAAGCAGTGCCCTGATGGGCATGCAGAAGGCCCTGGGCTTTACCACCAAAGAGATTCGCAATCACTTTCTGGCCTACAGCATCCTCTGCGGCATCTGGGGCGCACTGGAAGGCTGGGTCTGCGGCTATTTGGTGGTTCAGTTCATGAATGTGAAGATCTACCAGACCCTGTTTTTGATGGGGGATATTCCTCTGGCCTTTGCCTGGGATTCTGCTATTTTGGTTTCGGTGTTTTTTGTGGGCATTTTCGTTGTGTCCGCCTGGGCTGCCTGCAGCAGGAAGTCCCAGATGGCTGCCACAGAGCTTCTCCGGGGAGAAACGGCCAAACGGAACCGGAAATTCTGGTTTGAAAGCTGGAAGCCCTACCAAAACCTGCGGCTGTACAGCAAGTCCATGATCAAGAATGCCCTGGCGGACAAGTCCCGGATGCTGACCACGGTCATGGGTGTGGCGGGGTGTGCAACGCTGCTGGTGATCAGCTTTACGCTGCTTCTAACCATGCGGGAATCGGAGAAAATCCCCTTTGAAGAATACTTCCTCTATGAAAACCGCCTGGTGGTGGACGGCACCAGAACCGACGGCACCGATTTTGAAGCGGTGCTGGAAGAGATGGACATTCCCTATGCCCGGGTTCTGGACAAGCTGAGGCTCTGCCGTCCAACAGACGGCGAATGGTCCGGCGGCCATATTGTGGCAGTATCCGATGGGGAAGCGCTGAAAGACTTCATGGTGCTGGAAGATCCCAAAACCCGGGAAATTCTGGACATTCCTGAGGAAGGTGCGCTGGTGTCCATCCGTTGTGCGGAGACCTTTGGTCTGGAAGCGGGCTCGGAACTGGAGATTATGGGCGCGGATGGAAGCCCCAGAAGGATTCGGGTGGCAGGCATTGTGGAGCATTATCTGGCTTACAATCTGTTTGTGGTTTCGGACAGCTATTATGAATCGGTCTTTGGAGAAACGGCACATGAGAGCGTATTCCTGATGAAAGGCAGCATTGACGGCCTGTATGAAGCGGTGAAGGATCTGGACGGTTTCCTGTCTATCCGGGATAACAGCGAATTTGTAGGGATAGGCGATGTGCTGAACATCATCGTCATTGTTTGCTTCGTCTTTGCGGCCCTGATGGCAGTAATGGTGATGCTGAACCAGAATGTGATGTACATCGAGGAAAAAGCCAAAGAGCTGTCTGTCATGCGGATCAATGGCTTTACTCTGAAGGAAACCCGTGCCTTTGTGTCCCGGGACAATTATGTTCTGACAGCCCTGGGCATTGTGGCCGGCTGGATCCTGGGGATGCTCCTGGGCTACCAGGTGCTGCTGATCCTGGAGGTGGGCGTGAACCACTATATCCGGACACCCAGCTGGAAAGCCTGCCTCATTGCAGGGGCCATCTGCGGCATCTTTGCCTGGGCGATGAATAAGCTGGCTGTGCGCAGAATTGGGAAGCTGAATCTGACCAATGTGAACGCAAATTAAGGGGAATAGAGAAATGACGGAGATGACCATTTCCCGGCATCTGGAGCAGATGGCGGAGAAATACAAAACCAAAACAGCGCTGCGGTTTCCTGCGGAAAATCTGGCGTTGGATTATCATTCTTTGAAGTTGCATGCCGACCAGACCGCAAAAGCCCTGCTGGGCATCGGACTGAAAAAGGGCGATCACATCGGCATCTGGAGTCTGAATTCCTCCCGATGGGTGATGCTGGCCATGGGTGCAGCTCAAATCGGTGTGGCGTTTGTGCCCATCAATGCTGCTTATAAGAGCGAAGAGTTGACCTATATGGTCCAGAAAATGGACATAAACTGCTTGTTTGTTATGGACAGCATTCGGGGAAAGCCCTGCCTGGACAGACTGGAAGGCTTCTGGCAGAACGGAAAACTGGATAACTGGAAATTCCCCGGCCTGCGGAAGGTTTATGCCCTGTCGGAGAACCCACTGGGTGACTTGAAGGGCTGGGAGCATTTCCTGAGCCAGGGAGAAGCTGTGACGGATGCACAGCTGTCTCAGGCTAAGGCTCAGGTCACAAGCAGGGATATTTACAGCATTCAGGCCACATCCGGCACTACAGCAATGCCAAAGGGTGCCCAGCTTTACCAGTATGGTGTGCTCTATACGGCAAGCTGTTACGCAAAGCTGCTGCATTTGGAGGAAGAGGACATCAGCTGCGTACCGCTGCCGCTGTTCCATTGCTTTGGCAATGTTCTGACCTTACTGGGCGGCCTTCTCTCCGGCAGCACTACAGTTTATATGGAGTCATTCTCAGCCAGTGAAATGCTGAAATTTCTGGCCGAGGAAAAGTGTACCTGTGTTTTGGGTGTGCCCACCATGTTCACAGCCATGATGGCCCAGCCGAATTTCGATCCGTCCAAATACACCATCAAGAAAGCCGGAATGGGTGGCTCCTACGCACCGCCTGCGCTGGCACAGGCCATTATGGAGAATTTCCATTGCCCGGGTTTGGTGGTGGGCTATGGCCTGTCAGAGGCTGCATCCCTGGTGACGCTTTCCGATATTGAGGCACCGGTGGAAAACCGTCTGCGCACAGTGGGCAAGCCGTTGCCGGATTTTGAGGTATCCCTCTACGATTCGGCAACGGGCAGAACCGGCAAAGATTTGCCCCAGGGCGAGATCGTCTGCCGGGGAGAGGGGCTGATGCACAGCTATTACAACGACCCGGAAGAAACTGCAAAAGCGTTGGATCGTGACGGCTGGCTGCATACCGGCGACCTGGGCAGCTTTGATGACAGCGGCTATCTTTGCGTGGTGGGCCGGATCAAGGACATCATTGTCCGGGGCGGCGAAAATATCTCTCCCTCCCAGATCGAAGCGCTGCTGCTGGAGCGGGAGGAAGTGCAGGATGTCCAGTGTGTAGGTGTTCCCGATTGTATCCTTGGTGAGGAGATCGCAGCTTTTATTATTCTGAAAGAAGGCTGCACCATGACGGAGAACCAGGTGAAAGAGTATGTGGGTGCGCACCTTGCAAGATACAAGGTTCCGAAGTACGTATTTTTTACCGATAGATTCCCAATAAATGCAGCGGGCAAAGTCTTGAAACGGGATCTGAGCAAGTTGGCTGCCGAAATGATTCGAAAATGAGAAAATCACCTGCCGGAGTAATAGGCTCCGGCAGGTGATTTTTGTAATTTGATTCCACTTTTTTAACATTTTAAACGTATCCGCAGCTGCTGACCGGAAACGGCAGAAACAGGGGATGTGCATGCAGCCTCTGTTTATCTCTAAAAAATCAGGACAATTTGAAATATTACGGCAAATGGAAGACAGTGACAGAAACAAACAAGAATACTTTTCTGCTTCTATTGACAAAGAAACCCAAAAAAACTATACTATTCTTAAGGAAATCACCCAAAAATTTTTACGGAGTGAGCCTATGGACAAGAGAAAGAATTACCGGGAATATAAAGCCTTTATCTCTTACCGGCATTTGTCGCCGGATAAGGAGATCGCAAAAGCGCTGCAGTTTTTGCTGGAGCATAATCTGTACAGGCCGGATAAGACAGTGGACCGCAGGATCTTTCCTGTTTTCCTGGATACATCTGAGCTGCCCAACATGGAAGATCTGGATCAGGGCATCCTGGATGCGCTGGATCATTCTGAATGCCTGTTTGTGATCTGCTCCCCCAATCTTCCGCTCTCAAAGTACTGCATGCGCGAGATTCAGTACTTCAAAGAGCGGCATGGCGGTTCAACGAGCCGGATCTATACGGTGCTGGTGGACGGCACACCGGAAACCTCCTTCCCCCAGATCCTGCGTACCAGAACAACCCGCTGGGTGGGCGAAGACGGCAAGGAATACCAGCAGGAAGTGGATACAGAACCGCTGTTTTCCGATGTTCGCGGAAAAAATCTGCTGCATTCCCTGCTGAAGCTGTCGGGCAAAGAGTATATCCGGCTGGCTGCTGCCTATTACCGATGCAGCTTTGACCAGCTGTATAAGCGGCAGCTGCGGTGGAGAATCCTGTCGCTGATCACTGTGGCTGTTCTGACGATTTTGCTCTGCTTCGGCATCTATAGCTATACAAATCAAATGGAAGCGGATGCTTTGGCGATGGAAGCCGAACAGATCCTCCAGGAAGATGACCCGCTTCTGGCAATGACCTTGTGCACCCGGATGGATCCAAGGTGGTCTGAACGCTATGCCACAGCCCTTCGCAGTGCGGTGGTGCAGCATCATTATGACCGGAATGCAGTTCCGCTGGCGGCTTCCCGGCTCAGCAGCTATTTGCACTCGAATGCTATGGGACGGTATCTCAGCGAAGCCGGAGACCAGATCATCATTGACAATGGACAAGTGATGCAGATCACAGATGCTGCAACCGGAGAGATCCACATCCGGGAGGCCCGGGATACATTGTTCGTCAATGGCAATCCGCCTGCAAGCTATCTGATCCTGCGCTCTCACGAGAACGAGCAGGGGGTTATGATGGACTATGTGTCGCTGATGAGCCTGGCAGACAACAGCCTGATTACCGAATTCTCCTATCGGGAATCGTCACGGGAATACACCGATTATGAACTTGTCAGGGCCATAGAAACAGACAAGCTGCTGGCGGTGTTCGATGGGGAAGAGGCGGTTGCGTTCCTGAACAGCGACGGCATTCAGCTGACAAAAGACGAGTATGTCCGGCAGGGTCTTGCGTATATCGATGAGCCGATAGAAGACGAGGGGCCTTACCGGCTGGTGCGCAAGGGCAGAAAGTATGCTGTAAAGAATGCCCAGGATGAGGTGGTTCTGGATATCGGCAGAAATCTGGTCAGTTCCGCTTTTTCGGATGACTGGAAGCTTTTTGCCTGGATCGGTGACGAAACGATCCATGTTTATGACACCTCGGACTTTCACCAGCTTGCAGAATCCCACTGCCCGGAAGAGGCGGTAGACCGCATTCAGCTGCTGCAGGGCTCCAGTTATTATGTGGGCTTTGCGATGCAGGATGGAGAAGAAATTTCCACAGTTTTGGATTGGAACACCGGAAAGCGTCTGATGACGCTGGAGGGCTACCCCCTGTACAGCACAGCAGAAGAAGCTTTCTTCGTTCTGCGGGACGGAGATCTGATCCGCTATGATTATGAGAATCTGGATATTGCAGGAAAAGCGGAGGTGACAGCCCATGCCGGCCAGCGCTGCCTGCTGACAGGTGATGGCTGGATCGCTTTGATGGATACCGAACAGGGTACCCCTTTGCTGGAGATCCCAACCGGATATCCGGAACAGGCAGCCTTTGACGCAGAACTGAACCGGCTTCTGGTTCGGACAGAAGGTGCGCTGTGCTGCTATGCAGGCAGTGCAGACCCGGCATGGTCCATAGCGGCAGAGCCCTTGTGCCTGGCAATGGCAGAGGATGGCAAGCATGCGGCATGGCTGGATACGGAAGGAAATGTCCATCTGCTGAATGCGGCAGATGGAACGGAAAAAGCAGTGATACCTGCATCTGCACTGGCAGAAGCCGGGACCGTGCACCAGCTGGCAGTCTCTGCGGAGGGCCTTTGCGCAGTGGGTGAAAAGGAAGTCCTTTGGATCCCGGAAAGCGGCAGCAGCATGCACCTGGGACAGTATGCCGCTGTCCGGCTGTTTTCTGACGGCGTTCTGGTGCTGGAGGACGCAGATGCCAGGATCCGGGACTTCCGGATGTATGATACCAAGTCTGGAACGGTTCTTTACGAGCCGGAAACCAATACAGGAAACTGGGCCTATTCACCCGAGAGCGGATACCTCCTGCGGCACGTGGAGGAAAGCGGAAACATACCCTCGCTGCAGATCGAGATCATGAAGCGCAAAAACAAAACATTTGCGCCAGTTGACCAGATCCAGCTGACACAGAACTGGGTGGAATCCCTGCACATAGATACCACAGGGCAATGGCTGAGCATCGTGTCCGGCGGACGAACCATGGTGTACCATCTGAAAGGGATGGAAAAGTGGCTGGATGCAGATGGCTCTGTGTATTATGAAGCAGGAAAGCTGTATGGCAGCACAGCTTACGGAAAACGGTTGTACAGCATTCCGGCGGCAGATACGGAGTATCTTGTGACGTATGCCCGGGAAGCACTGACAGGCGGCTGGGGTATGCGGAGCCTGTCAGAAGCGGAAGAAGAACTGTATATCATTCAGTAATTAACGATAAGGAGAGAGAAACATGAAAAGACTGATCGCCCTGTTGCTGACATTGGTTTTGGTATTCCCGGTATTGTCACAGCTTTGCATTGCTGCGGAAGCTGCGGACAAGAAAAAGGACACGGCCAAGGAAAAAGAGAAAGCCATGCTGTATGTTCCTCTGATGACAACTCTGGATGGTGTTGACCTGGTTGGCGTGGAGGTGGATGACGAAAGTTACGTTTACCTGCTCTACGAACCTGCGGATCTGGATACGCTGGATTACCTGATGTATGTTTACAGCATCTGCGGTATCTATGGCAGAGAGGCTGTGATCAAGGACAAGAACCTGATGGTGTATGAGCTGTGTGTGCCTGGCACGGATTACAGCGGACTGGCCTACCTGGATAAAAAAGATAAGAGCCTGGTGGTCAAGGTGTCCGGAGAGATCAACTGTCTGAACCAGGAAGAAGTGGAAGAAGAACTGGAATATTATGAGCAGGAGATCAGCTTCCCTGCAAAGTTCGGAAAGAATGTATTCCCTCAGTTCTTCGCATCGGTGGGTAAGTCCCAGCCCATGGGCAACATGGTCAGCAAGATCGACTATGTCTTTGACGGCGCAAAGTGCTGGATGGAGATGTATTCCGATATTTCCTATCCAACGCTTCAGAAATACATCCGGGAAATGATCCTGTGTGGTTTTTCTGTGGAGATCACCAATGGTGCAAAATCCGAAGACAACGAACTGATCACGACGATTTTCCATTTTGACAACGGGGATGCAGAAGTGATCGTCCGCTATGATTCTGAAGATAGAGATGTCTGTGTATACTATGAGCCGGGCGTGACCTACTATCTGCTTTCCGGCAAGGAATACAAGAAGTACATTCCCCAGAAATAATACTAATTCTTGATAAAATGGCCTACTGCCATTTTATCGCGCCATTCGGATGGCACGCTGCTTGCAGCGGCAAGAAATCGTATTGACTTCGTTTTTGCGGTTTCACCGCAGGTTGCTTTCACAACCCGATAAAACGGCTTAGGCCGTTTTATCAAAAACTCGTATAAAGATCTCAGATACAAAACAAATTCCGGCGGCAGAAGTTTCTGCCGCCGGAATTTTATGTTATTTACAGGTTTGCAGCCAGGAAAGCCTGCAGTTCAGCAGCGGCCTTCTCTTCGTCAGCACCTTCGACGGTGATGGTCAGCTCCATGCCCTGCTTGGCAGCCAGGCGCATCAGAGCCATCAGGCGCTTTGCATCAGCGGTGCCGGTGGGAGCGGCGACAGTGATCTTGGAAGCGTAACCAGCAGCGGCTTTCACCAGCATACCGGCGGGACGGGCGTGCATACCCAGGGGGTCGGCAATTACATGCTTGAATTCTTTCATTGGATTATTTCCTCACTTTCGTGTTAATTACAGTTCGGACTCGCAGACGATCTTTCTGGCCTCCAGGATCCGGCCTGCGGCCATGCTCAGCTCGGTGTAGCCCATTTCGATGAACTTCTCGGTCATTTTGGGGTCAGCGCCCAGTTCGCCGCAGATACCTGCCCAGATGCCGGCTTCGTTGGCGGACTTGGCGATGTGGGCCAGCAGAGCCATCAGTGCGGGATGGTAGGGATCGTAGAACTTATCCAGCTTGGCGTTCTGACGGTCCACAGCCAGGGTGTACTGGGTCAGGTCGTTGGTGCCAACGGAGAAGAAAGCGGCTTCCTTGGCCAGTTCGTGGGCCAGAACAGCAGCGGCGGGAGTCTCCACCATGACGCCGATGGGTACTTCCTTGGTTGCAATGCCTTCCTCTTCCAGTTCCTTGCGAAGCACGGTGCACAGGGCCTTGGCAGCCTTCAGCTCCCAAACGGATGCTACCATGGGGAACATCACCTGCAGGTTGCCGTAAACAGAGGCCCGGAGGATTGCCCGCAGCTGAGGACGGAAGATCTCTTCCCGGGTCAGGCAGATCCGCAGGCCACGCAGACCCAGAGCAGGATTCTCTTCCTTCTCAAGACCCAGGTAGGAAACCTGCTTGTCAGCGCCGATGTCCAGGGTACGGATGACCACGGGACGGTCGCCCATGATCTGAGCTACCTTCTTGTAGGCTTCGAACAGCTCATCTTCGCTGGGCAGGGTGTCCCGGCCCAGGTACAGGAATTCACTGCGCATCAGGCCAACGCCTTCGCAGTCAGCAGCAACAGCAGCTTCAGCATCTTCGGGGGAGCCGATGTTGGCGCACAGCAGGATCTTCTTTCCGGTCTTGGTGATGCTCTCTCTGCCCCGGTAGGTTTCCAGAGCGGCGCGGTCAGCGGCAGCTTCAGCCTGCTTTGCCTTCAGCATGGCCATGGTTTCCTCGTCGGGGTCCATATACCAGGTGCCGGTGAAGCCGTCAACAGCGAGGATTTTGCAGTTTTCGGCCTCTTCCAGGTCGATATTGGACTGTACCAGAGAGGGAATGTTCAGGGTTCTTGCCAGAATGGCGGTGTGGCTGGAAGAGGAACCCTGGCGGGTTACAAAGGCCAGAATGTTCTCTCTGGGCAGCTGAATGGTCTCGGAGGGAGCGAGATCCTCGGCAACCAGCAGGAAAGAGCCTTCGGGCAGCTGGAAACCGGTGTTGCCGCAGAGAATATCATACAGGCGGTGGGACATATCCCGGACGTCAGCGGAACGGGCGTTCATGTATTCATCGTCCATGGCAGCGAAAACCTGGGCGAATTCCTCGCCGGTGTCCAGAGCGGCGATGGCAGCGGCAGCACCGCCTTCGATGGCCATGGCAACACCATCCAGGTAGTCCAGGTCATCCAGCATCAGCATCTGCACTTCCACAATGGCAGCCTTTTCTTCACCCAGTTCGATCTTTGCCTTTTCAAACAGGGCGCTGAGCTGCTCACGGGCGGTTTCCACAGCGGCGTTGAATTTTGCCTGCTCCACAGCGGGGTCACCGGAGGAAACGGGCAGGGTGCGCTCGGACTTGCGGTAAACAACAGCAGGGCCGATGGACACACCGGGGAATACGGGAAGGCCAATACCAGTTTTCATATGGCTGCTCCTTACTTGGTCAGCTCGATGACCACATCGGCATTGGTGACAGCCTTGCCGGTGTTGCCCTGGAAACCGGCATAGTCGAAGCTGTTGCAGACCAGCACGGGGGTGATGGTGGGCAGGCCGGCAGCCTTGATGGCTTCCAGGTCAGCGATCATCAGAACATCGCCCTTCTTGACCTTCTGGCCGTTTGCGACCTTCACCTGGAAGGGAGCACCGTTGAGGCCCACAGTCTCCAGACCCACATGGATCAGCAGTTCAATGCCGGATTCGGAGATCAGGCTGACAGCATGACCGGTTTCAAACATCATGTCCACGGTGCCATTGAAGGGGGCGCAGACCTTTCCGTCGGTGGGCTTGATGGCAATACCGTTGCCCATTGTGCCTTCTGCAAAGGTGGGATCGGGAACCTCGGTGATGGCGACAGCCTCACCAGCCATGGGGGCGTAAATGTGGTTGGGGTTGAGTTCTTCCTTCTTGCCGAACAGTTTGTCAAACAGACCCATAATTGTTTCCTTCTTTCATTTTATTGCATATTGTCAGCCGTCGTTACGGCGAGTTTACAGCTTCAGAGCATATCGCTCAATGGCTATGGCGGCACCATCGTTTTCGTTGGTGTCCGTGACCGCATCTGCCATGGCCCGGATATATTCCGGAGCATTGCCCATGGCAATACTGAGTCCGGCGGTACGCAGCATGCTTTCGTCATTTCCGCTGTCGCCCAGCGCCATCGCCTGCTCTGGGGTGATATCCAGCAGGCGGCACAGGGCCAGAATGCCTGCTGATTTGCTAGCCTCCGGATGGGTGATCTCCATGCTGGTGGAGGAAGCCCAGACAGCGCTGACGGGGATTTCCTGCAGATCCTGAAGGACCTGCTCCCGGATCTCCGGGCGGATGCACAGCAGATTGACTTTTTCGATCCTGTGGCTGCAAAGAGGTTCCAGAGCGTCCAGGATCTGCCCATGGTTTGCCAGAATGGTGTCCCGGTGGAAGGCCAGATTGGGCCAGGGGCGCTGCTGTTCATAGGAATGGGCCGTCAGATAAAGGCGGCTGTCTTCGGAAAACTCAATGGGAAGATCCCATTTCCGTGCCAGGCGAAGCAACCCTTCCAATGCCTGGTGGGTAATGTCCAGACGGTGCAGCACTTCACCGGTGCCCAGAAGCCGGATCTGGGCACCGTTGCAGACCACGGCATACTGCTCCCAAACCGGGTGTTCCTTTAAAACCTGGGGAAGCAGGCCGTACTGCCGTCCGGTAACGGGAGCGATGGCGATGCCCCGGCGGTGGGCCTCAGCCAGTGCGGCATGGAGCCGGGGAGAAAAGCTTTTTCGGTCATTTTGGAGGGTAGTTCCGTCCAGATCCATGCAGATCAGTCGAATATCCATGATAGATCCTTTTATGTTATGGACGCACCAGCATGAACTTCTGACCGCCCCGGATGCATTCCAGCAGGAGCTGGGCATTTTCGGGAACGGAGCCGATCACGTTGACCCGGGGATCCGCCTTCCGTTCGGAACGGATCAGCTGGATCTCGCCGGTATAGCGTCCGTAATTTACGTTGTCAATGGTGATGCTCCCCCGGCTTCTGGCGGTGCAGTTTTCCGGCGTTACATCGGCTCCTTTGCAGGAGTAGATGCGGGATTCCTGAAAACGGATCAGCCATTTGGGGGAATCGACACGGCAGGTAAATACCGTATCGTAAAGATGTTCATAGCCGCTTTTCAGTGCGGCAGGTACACAGATCACATTTTCCTGGCAGAACAGTTCAATGCGCTGGCGCTCTGTGTTGCTGAGGCTGGGATCAGCCACAAAAATTTCGTCCATCCCAAAACGGACGGCCAGATCCACAAAAGCGGCGGAGGGCAGTATGTTCCGGTGAGCCTCCAGCGTGGGCAGTCCCTCATAAACGGGGCCCCGAAGCTGGGCATCTCCCGGAATAAAAGCCAGAACTTTCAGTCCGGCAGCCTGCAGGCGGCAGGTGGTCTGCAGCAGGTAGTCCTCATCCAGTCCGGTTTCCGGACGGGGATAAAAATTGTGCATGGCGAACACATCCACACCCCGGGCTGCAATGGCAGCAGCATCTTCGGCAGATGTGGTGGAGGCATTCAGTACGATGGGCATTTTTTCTGCAAGGGAAAGGATCTCTTCCCGGCTCAGACCATAGTCGATCCGCAGAGCCCACAGCTGCAGACGCTCTGCCAGCTGTGCAAGATCCCTGCAGCCGAACTGTTGCACGGTCTTTACGGAGACATCGGCAAGGATCCGGAAGCCCTGCGCTGCAAGGAAATGGCAGACCTCCTCGGCCCGGCGGCAGTAGGTGTCGTCAAATTCCTCACTGATGTGCAGGGAGAGAAAAACAGGCGCGCCTGTACCTGCCGGGCCGCGCAGTGCTGGGCACTGCGCGGCGAAAGTGGACAGATACAGGGAAAATCCCAAAGCCTTAGGCATTGGCGACTTCATTATCCTTCAGGGTGAAGTTGGTGATGATGAAGCCCATGATGTAGGAGATGACCAGGCCAATGACGTAGCACAGCATCTGGGTGGTAGCGGAGTTGCCGCCAGCGACCATGATGGGCAGAGCCAGAACGCCGGAGGGGCCCCAGGTGGTAGCAGCGACCTTCATAGCCATACAGAAAGCACCGCCGAAGCCAGCGCCCAGACCTGCAGTGATGAAGGGCTTGCCCATGGGCAGGGTGACACCGTAGATCAGGGGCTCGCCGACGCCCAGGACACCAGCGGGCAGAGCGCCGCCGATGACGGACATCATGCGCTTGTTGCCGGTTCTCTTAGCCTTCAGCCAGATAGCGATGGCAGCGCCGACCTGACCTGCACCAGCCATAGCCAGAGCGGGGTACAGGGTAACGAAGCCGATGGTCTCCAGCTGGACGGTGTACAGAGCCACCAGACCGTGGTGCATACCCATGGCAACCAGAGGCAGGAACAGGAAGGAACCCAGGAAACCAGCGATCATACGGACGAAGACGCTCTCGGACATGCAGACAGCACCAACGACGGAGACCAGCAGGTTGGAGATGATGCCGGTGATGGGCATAATAACGAAGACATAGGGAACAACGCAGACGAACATGATGATGATGGGGGAAACAACGATGTCCAGAGCATCGGGCATCTTGGAGCGGACCCACTTTTCGACCTTAGCCATCAGCAGGACGCCCAGGATAACGGCCAGAACACCGCCACGGCCAGCGCGCAGAACAGCGTTCAGAGCGTCGCCGCCTTCTTCAACCCACATGCCCACCAGGGGAGCGATGTTGTTGATGTTGGCCATTGCAGTGATAGCGCCCAGCATACCGCCCAGGATGGGGGTAGCGCCGAACTTCTCGGCTGCACGGTAGCCAGCCCAAGCAGTGATGGAGCCCATGAATGCAGTGTTGATCATGGTCAGGAACTGGTGAATGATGTACAGCCACTTGATGTCAGCGTAGCCGGGGGCGACCTGAGTGATCAGAGTAGCGAAGCCGGAGCACAGACCGGCAGCGATAACGCCGGGGATCAGGGGAACGAAGATGTCGCCGACAGCCTTCAGAGCGGTCTTGACCTTGCCCTGCTTCTGGCCTGCCTTCAGAGCAGCCTTGTTTTCCTTCCAGTCGGCTTCGGTGGACATGCCTTCTGCAACGCCTGCGTCAGCCTTGAACAGGTCGGTGACCTTCTTAGCCTTGCCGGGGCCCAGCACGATGTGCAGGTTGTCCATTTCGATGACCTGCAGCACACCTTCGGTGGCCTTCAGACCTTCGATGTCTGCCTTGGCGTAATCCTTCAGATTGACGCGCAGGCGGGTCATGCAGTTGGTGGCAGCAGTGACGTTTTCCTTACCGCCGACCAGCTCCAGGATCTTGAGGGAAAGTTCCTGATTTGTCATAGTTTGCACCTCTTTAATATTTTTCTACCCTTTTGGGGTTATTACAAAACAGCCGCAGCTGTAAATGTACGGAAATTACTTGATGGCCTCGCGGACGTGGCCCTTGGCCTTTTCCAGACGCTCTCTTGCCTCTTCCAGGCCGCAGTCGGCCAGGATCATGGTGATGGCAGTCTTGGCGTTGCCGCCGGCAATGCCGATCTTCTCGGCAGCGGTCTCCCGGTCGCAGCCAGTGGCTTCCATAACGATGTTCTGTGCGCGGACCACCAGCTTCTCGTTGGTCTGCATCACGTCTACCATCAGGTTCTGGTAAGCCTTGCCGCAGCCCACCATGGTGGCGGTGGAGATCATGTTCAGGATCAGCTTCTGGCAGGTGCCGGACTTCAGACGGGTGGAACCGGTGAGGCACTCGGGGCCGGGAACCACTTCGATGGCCAGCTCGGCGGCAGCGCCCACAGCGGAGCCGGGGTTGCAGGAGATGCCCACGGTGTGGCAGCCAACTTCCTTGGCATAAGCCAGACCACCCAGAACATAGGGGGTACGGCCGGAGGCAGCGATGCCGATGACGATGTCGTTGCTGCATACGTTGATGTCGATCAGATCCTGGCGGCCCAGTTCGCGGCTGTCTTCAGCACCTTCCACAGCCTTGACAAAAGCCTTTTCGCCGCCTGCGATCAGACCGACCACCACTTCGGGGGCTACGCCGAAGGTGGGGGGGCACTCAACAGCGTCCAGAACACCCAGACGGCCGCTGGTACCGGCGCCCATGTAGATGATGCGGCCGCCGGCCTCGATGGAGGAAATGGCCCAGGTGACGCACTGTGCAATGTTGGGCAGTGCGGGCTTGATGGCTTCGGGCACCTTGGCATCTTCCTGGTTCATCACAGTGACCACTTCCAGGGGGGTCATGATGTCCAGATCCATGGTGTTCTGGTTCCGGGTCTCGGTGGACATGTTTTTCAGATTCAGGCTCATAGAAAAGACTCCTTCCGGTTTGCTCGTTTGTTGTCAGTTTTTCGATTCTTATTGTGAATCATTTGTTAACAACATTCTAACGCGATTTCTTTTTTGTGTCAATAATTTTGGAACTTTGTGAAACATTGTTTCAAAAGGTGGACGCAAAGCAGGAAAATTGGTATTTATGGTGAAACTTGCCAGGGAAAGGGGAAATGAAAGATGTGCATATTGCACAATGACGGAAAGACGTTTTTGTGCACAAAATGAATGGCGTATGTTTCAAAAAACAGATAGAATAGTTTCATATTACAAGACCGGAGGACACCGCAGTGAGCAATGCTTTGTTGAAATTAAGAGAACAGTCCCGGATGTTCAGCACCACGGAACGGGAGATCGCTGCACAGATCCTGCAGAACCCCCAGCTGGTGGTGGATATGAGCGTCCACGAGCTGGCAAGGCATACCTTTTCCTCGGCATCCAGCATTGTGCGGCTGTGCAACCACACCGGTTTTTCCGGATATAAAGAATTCCGCAAGGCCGTGACCTGTGAACTTGCCATGCGGGAGCAGAGCAAACAGGTGGAACAGCGGGAGATCAGCCGTGCCGACAGCCTCCAGGACATCGTGGACAAGATCACCTATAAGAATATCGTCTCTCTGGAGGAGACCCGGGCTCTGGTGGATCTGGACACCCTCCGGGCCTGCATCGATCTGATCCACAATGCCAGGGTGATCTACCTGTTTGGCCTGGGAGCCTCCCTGTGTGCCTGCAAGGATGCCTATTTGAAGTTCCTCCGGCTCAATAAGCTATGCATCATCAATGAGGACTGGCACTCCCAGATCCTCCAGGCCAGAAATGCCACATCCCAGGATCTGGGCCTTGTGATCTCCTATTCCGGTGCCACGGTGGAAGTCATCGAGTGCATGAAAACGCTGAAGGAAAACAAAACGCCCATCATTGCCATTACCCGCTGTGTGGAATCTCCCGTGGCGGAACTGGCGGATCATAAACTGTATACCACGGCCAATGAATCCATCTTCCGCAGCGGCGCCATGTCCTCCCGGATCTCCCAGCTGAATGTCATTGATATTCTCTATACAGCCCTTGCCAACGATGACCATGAGGGTTCTCTGGAGCAGCTGTCCCGTACCCATATCCGCAAACCCGGCCAAACTTCGGGAAAGTTCTATAAAAACAGCTCTCAGTTTTGAGGATAGCCGCTGACGGAAATGAATGAAAAAGGGACTGTTGCAAAACCTGTGTTTTGCAACAGTCCCTTGGACTTTTCTGTATAAATTAGTACATTCCGCCGCCCTGGGCTGCAGCGGCTGCCATGGCAGCGTCAGCAGCGGGATCGGGCTTGTCAACAACCAGAGACTCGGTGGTCAGCACGCAGCCTGCGATGGAGGCGGCATTTTCCAGGGAGGATCTGGTGACCTTGGTGGGATCCACGATACCGGCGGGGATCATATCCACATACTCTTCGGAGTAAGCATTGTAGCCGTAGCCGACCTTGCCGGAATTGCGGATCTTCTCGAAGACCACGCTGCCGTCCACACCGGCGTTCTCAGCGATCTGACGGATGGGAGCCTGCAGAGCGGAGGCAATGATCCGGGCACCGGTCTTTTCGTCACCATGCAGAGTGGCGATCAGTTCCTCAACGGCGGCAATGGCGTTGACCTGGGCAGTACCACCGCCGGCCACGATGCCTTCTTCCACAGCAGCGCGGGTGGCATTCAGAGCGTCCTCCACTCTCAGCTTCTGCTCCTTCATGGCGACCTCGGTCTGGGCGCCGACCTTGATGACAGCAACGCCGCCAGAGAGCTTTGCCAGGCGCTCCTGGAGCTTCTCACGGTCGTAATCGGAGGTTGTGGTGGCGATGGAGGCACGGATCATCTGGGCACGGGCCTTGATTTCGTTCACATCACCGTCGCCG
>JAFSAP010000013.1 GCA_017440925.1 Oscillospiraceae bacterium
AGGATCTGCCCAAAATCCACAATGGTTTCGCCTTTGGGGGAAATATAAATCTTCTCTGCGCCAAGCAGCTTCACCGGGCGGACCGGGTCCATAGGCTGTGCAGCAAGCTGCCCATAGCCATAGTCGCGCAGGCTCACCTTTTGGGGTGCAGAAAAGGGAACGGTCATATCCACCTTGCTGCCCCAATAAATATCCGAATATAGAATCGGTCCGGTTTGGCAGTTCTCCGTTCCGTCGGAGCATATGGTCTCCCGGCTTCCGTCGGCATAGGTGATTTCCAGCTGGAACAGCACCGCCGGATAATCATGGTGATCGCCATATGCACTGCGGCACATAGGGCACAAATACCACCCATCTGCCACAGAAATAGTCAGCAGATTCTCTCCAGACTGCAAAAGGGCGGTCACATCATAGGTCTGATAGTAATGGAGCTTTTCGTATGCGGTATATTCCGGGGCAAATTCCCGGTCATCGATGCGCTGTCCGTTCAACTCCGGGCGGTAAACACCGAAAGCTGTAGCATACAGCCGGGCAGATTTAATTTTCCGCTGTACGCAAAATTCCTTGGCAAACCGCACAGCCGGAGGTTGATTGCCGGGACGGTATTCCGGGTTTTCGGGGCGCAGGATACTACTCTCGATCCATTGAGCCTGCCACTTTCCACTGTCAAGAAAAGCGGTTTCAAAAGAAGCTTCCGTCGTCGCGCTGTTTCCGTGGTTGTCCCATGCGCTCACGCACCAAGTGTACCGGGTGCAGCTTTCCAAAGGAGCGCCCTCGTATAAAACAAAGGTCTGCTTCCAGCTCTCCACTCTGCCGCTGTCCCAGACTTCTTTTTCTGCAGCCCGGACTACAATCCGATAAGCTGTTTGCATCGTGTTCGGAATGTCACTTTCCATCTGCCAGGAAAATTCCGGCACACCGTCGATTCCCAGAGGTGCGACCCGGTGATTGACTCTTAATCGGGTTAGATTCATTTTTCTCCCCTTTCTTTTTTCATCAGGGAAATCATTTCGATTACCCTGTCGTGAGCCTCCGTCGGGGCGCGGAACAACGCCGCTCTGTAGCGCATTTGGTTCAGGGATTTGGACATGGCTTCCGCATCGGATCTATCGATGCTCTGCACGGTTCCGGGAAGGTATCGGTCCAGAATCGCCACCGCCCGGTCATCTTCCAGTAAGGTCCGCACCGGGGTTTCGGCATGATACAGGCATCGGTAGTCCTTTTCTGTTTGGATAGTATAGTCATAGCTTCCTGCTCTGACTACGAATACTTCCTGCTCCGGCAGCCATATCTCCGCCTCACAGCCAAAGGGAATCTCAAAATGGAATCGGATTGTTCTGTTCTCCAGGATCTCCCAGTTGGACACGATTCTGCCGGAAGCGGAATCGTAAGTACAGGCAAGCTTTCCAAGTCGTGCGTCCGGCTTGGGTGCGATGCGCACCTTGGTAAAGCCGGGCATGAGGGATTGGATACCCGCGCCGTGGCGATAAAGGAACTCCATCACGGAGCCGTAGGAATAATGATTTAAGCTGTTCATTCCGGTACCGCTGATGGAACCATCGGACAGTACGGAATTCCACCTCTCCCAAATAGTGGTAGCACCCAGATTCACCGCGTACAGCCAACCGGGGAAGCCTTCGTAACACAGAAGATCGTAGGCGATATCCGCCATGCCGTTGTCCGCCAGTACGGTGTTCATCATGGTGGCGCCCACAAATCCACCTTTGAGCCGACGGCAATCCTTTTGATAACGGTTTTTGAAGCCATTCACGATTTTTTCCTTGTCCCGATACAGGCCAAATCGCAGGGCAAGCAGATACCCCGTCTGTGTATCGATAGACAGGCGTCCGGTAGGGGTGAAGTATTCATTCAAAATCGCATTACGGATATTTTCTGCTAGTGCTTCATATGTGGCCGCTTCTGGCATATTCAATTCCTTTGCCGCCTGCGCAACATAGGACGCAGAAGCAAAATAGTACACGGAAGAAACGAAGTGATTGTCCGTTCTGCCGAAGGTGCTCTGCTCTGTTGCGCCGTCCAAGGCAAGCCAGTCGCCAAACTGGAAGCCAAAATCCCAAAGATATTTCTCGCCCCTTGCCTGATCCTGACGGCGGACACAGTCTACCCAATCCCGCATAAGAGGATAATGTCGGGCAAGGGTGTCCCTGCTTCCGAAATGGGTGTACAGCGTTTGGGGCAGGAATGTGGCAATATCGCTCCATACTGCGGCAGTCAGACCGGGAAATTCGTTAGGAAGATAAATGGCTGCCTTGCCGCCATTCCGACACTGGTCATAGCGCAGATCACGGCAGAACTTATCATAGAACGCCCGGGTGTCCATCAACCAGGAAGCGGTGGGACAGAATACCATAGCATCACCACACCAGCCCAGCCGCTCATCCCGCTGGGGGCAGTCTGTGGGCATATCCATGAAATTGGATTTGAGTCCCCAGAGGGTGTTCTCATGAAGCCTGTTGATTTTTTCATTCCCGGTGGTAAGATATCCGATCCGTTCCATTTCCGAGTAGACCGCACAGCCGGTAAAGCAGTCAGGATCCACAGCATTCAAACCGCTGACCTTGACATACCGGAAACCGAAGAAGGTGAAATGGGGACGGATCACGCGCTGGCTCCCATCGGAAATATAGGTAAACTCCGATTTTGCGGTGCGGTAATTGTCGTGATAGAAATTGCCCTTTTGCAGGATCTCTGCAAATTCCAGTTTCATTGTCTGCCCTGCCGGAATTGCCTGCGTACATTCCACAAAGCCGGCAAAGTTTTGCCCAAAGTCCAATACCGTTTCTCCCGCCGGGGTACGGTTGATCTCCCGGACGGCAAGCCGCTCCATGACCCGGACGCAGGGAGAATAGCGCTCCGTTACCTTTCCCGGTGCATCAAAGATCTGGGCTGCCTGCCACGCATTTTGGGGGGCCGTATAGTCCTGCACTTCGCCGTCATAAATATCGGAGAAGGTCACAAAGCTGTTTCTTACCTGCCAGCTTTCATCGGTACAGATGTTCTGGGTCGTGCCGTCGGCATAACGGATATGAAGCTCCGCCAGAAGGGCAAAGGGGCGCTCCGGATGGGCCTTGCAGGAAAGACCGAATTTTCCCTGATACCAGCCCTTGCCAAGCAGTACCGTCAGTTCATTTTCTGTCGCCAGCAAATCGGTCACATCGTAAGTGCAATACTGAAAATGTTCCTGATAGTCGTTGATAAAGGGTGCGAGCAGATCATCGCCCACCTTCTGTGTGCCAAAATAGGCTTCAAACAAGCCAAGACCACAGATATACAGCCGTGCCTGCGCCACCTCTTTGGATAGGGCGAATTGTTTGCGATATTCCGGGTGAAAGCTTTCTTGCTGCTGACAGCCGATCCACTGGGCAGACCAGGATTCGGAAAGCTTTCCGGTTTCAAAGAAACAGCCGTCGCTGACCGCTGTTTCACCGATGTCAGAAATAACCGTGACCCGGTACCAATACCGGGTACAGGGAAACAGCTCCAGCTCCAGTTTTGTGCCAAGGGAGGACAGATCTCCCTCCATGCAGTAAATCACATCCTCAAAATCCGAAGACAGGGATACTTCGATTTTCGCGCAAAGCTGCTTTTTGCCCTTGGCATGACGCACCTTCCATGAGCAAAGGACAGTATCGGTACAGTAGCCAATTGGGTTATTTAGACCATTGATTCTGATTGCATACAGTTCCATATGAACCTCCATAGACCAAATGCGCCCGGGAAATACTCCCCGGGCGCAAAGGAATCAATACTTGCGGGACAGCTGCGCCTCGCACGCTTCTCTGGTGATCTCACCGGAGTTGCACTTTGCCATCAGTTTTACATCGGATTCCTTCAAACTGTAGAAGGCCATGACCACAATGCTGAGGAGCGTACCGATGGCCGGAATCAGCATGTAAATGATCCAAAGAGAGTCCAGCGCGTTTTGCGTCTGCGGGACATTCAGTGCCGCTAGTTCTTCAAAACTCTCTGCCTCCACGGCTACCCACTCGGAAAGGCCCAGAAGGAACAGACCCAGAGATGCAGATACACTACTGGTCAGCTTGTTGACAAAGGCATTCAGCGAGAAGAAAATGCCGGAGCAGTCCTTACCGGTTTTATAACGGGTATACTCGATGGTATCCGGGGTAAAGAAGGTCTTTGCGATCACCGCTATATTGCCAGGCATCGCCTGCAGCACCAGCAGGGCTGCAATCAAAGTAAAATGATTGTAACCGACAAAATAGATCATGCCGTAAAGGGTCGCTCCCAGTATGCCGCAGAACATAAACACATTTTTCTTGCCAAACTTCCGGCACAGCCGGTCGGTATTCATCTGGGCAATGGTCTGGGGAATGAACGCAATGGCGATGGGGACTATCAGGATCAGAGAGTCACCATACAGATAGAAGGACGCATAAGTGCCCAGACTGCCGCCTGTCTGCAGACCGGCATACAGCAGCACACTCAGCAAAATAATGAATACGTACTTGTTGGTTTTCACGCACTCCAGCATATCCTTGAAGGTATAGCGCTCAGTCTCCTGCTGATTTTCCGCGTTTTTCAGCTCCGCGTTGTGTTCCTTTACCTTTGTTGCCAGAGGCAGCATCATAAAGAAGAACAGCACGGAGGAAACGAGAGCCACCAGCTGGATGGACAAGCCCACATGTTCGCTGATCAATACCGTCCAAAGCACGCCTGCCAGCATGGTAAAGATACCGGAAATAATGCCTTTGTTCTTCAGGATCGTGTCGCGCTCATTGGTATTATCGGTCAGGGATACGATCATGGAGTTCATGGGTACTTCCACCAGCGTATAGGTCAGGTCATAAAGAAGATAAGTAACCGTGAACCAGATCAGCTTCACCGCTTCCGGCGCATCCTGAGGCATCAGGAAGAAGATCACCGTAAAGATCGGGAACAGGAAGAAGGTAGCCCGGTACCATGGAAGGTACTTGCCCTCGCCTGCCAGCTTGCTCAGCAGCTTACTGTTTTTAATATCCAGCTTATCGATAAAGAAGCCAAAAATCACATCATCGAAGGCATCAATGATCTTCACCACCAAAATGGCGCCGGAGACCTTCAAAAGGTCGATGCCCTGGAAGAGCAAAAACAGGGTCATCATTGCGGTGACGATATAGGCTTCCAGCGTACGGCCCAAGTCACCTATGTAATAATTGATCCGTTCTTTTCTCGTGGTACGCCAGCCCTCAGGCTGAAGCTTTGCTTTTCTTGCCATAGTCCTTAACCCTCCGTAATTTTATATGGTTTCTGTGTCCGTTCACAGATGGTTTCCCCTGTTTTGGGATGTACTTGCACCACCCGGATCTCCTCCGGCGCAATGCCCTTTTCCACCCAATCCATCAATGCCTTGATCCCGTCGGTTTGGGTAATGCCCGGGCCATTGCCCCGGCAGTTGCCGTGGTTATCGCCGGGGGTGATGTACACCCGGCAGAAAGCATCCACCGTTTCCTGTCCTCCGTGGATCTGCACCACTTTTTTGTAATAATCGATGGTGCCCCGTGTGGGGATCAGGGGATCGTCCCAGCCGTGATCGATGATCAGCTTACCACCCCGGCTCGCAAAGGGCCGAAGGTCAGGATCGTCCGCATTGCAGTTTCCGAATTTCTCTACACTGGCGGCAAAAAGCTTCTCCAGATCTTCCGGAGTGATGCAGTCAAAGCACTGCTTGGGATCCTCCGTGACCCAGCGGGCCCAAATATCCGCCAAAGGAAAGGGCTTCGGCCACCGTGAAAACAAAGGATAATAGAACCAGCCAATGGGAATGACCTTATTCCAGTTTTTCTGCCCCGGCTGAAAACCGGGATAGTAGGCTGTTCCGTCCTTGCGTCGGGGCCCCTCCCAAATCTTTTGCATGATTTCCGCATCGGTTTTTGTGATCGTCCCTACTTTGGTTTTGTGACCAACCAAGGTAAAGGGATCAAAGTGGACAGGGTGGGTTTCCAAGCGATAATAGCTTTCTGCGCCGCCAACGGAATTTTGCAGGGCATCCGCAAAGTACACCAGCTTCTTTCGGTGCAGCGGATAACCGTAGGAGCGCATCACCGCCTGGGGCCAAAAACCCACGATCAAAAACTTCGCCCAGTTGATTGCCGGACAGCAGGCCCAAATGCCGTCGTAATCCTCCGGATATTCCTGAGCTTCCACCATGGATTGGCGTCCGCCGCCGCTGCCGCCGTTCATATAGGCGTACTTCACCGGGCGGTCATGGAGAATTTCCGCCACAGCCTTGCCGAATACCGTCATATTGTGGGTGCTGCGGGCGCGCCAGTTTTCGATCCGGTCCCAGTAAATTTCCCCGGTTTTCTGATCCTGACCCCATGTGTTCCCGTGCGCTTCATTTCCCGCATCAGTAATGGCGGCTGTAAAGCCATTGATCAGCGCATAGGGAATAGTCCAACCCCGGCTGACATTGTTCGGCTCCGTAATATGGCCGTAGCTTCCGGTGCTGCTGCCGCCCCCTGCCGTTCCGGCAAAGCGGTCATTCCATGCAAGTGGGCTCCAAACGATAATGTTTTCCTCGGCAGAGCCGGTCTTGTGGTTGATCTCGATATGGCAAAAGGGCGGTAATCCTTCCAGATCTGTTTTCGCCCACAGCAGCTTCACAAGGAAATTTATGTTGCTTTTGTATTTCCCGGTATCATTGATTTCTGCCCGGTTGACCGTAAATTCCTCATTGGGAAACCGGGCTTTCAGGGCATCCAGTAAGTATTGCCCATTGCACCGCTGACGGATGCCGGGTGTTTCTGTTAAAGAAGCAGTATCGAAAAATCTCACATTGTCTTTTTCCAGCATCACAATTCCTCCATCCACTTAGCCGCCCGTTCCACCCAGCCATGCAAAGGCGTTGCCGTACCCAATCCGAACCCGTGGCCGCCGGTTTTTGCCTGGTCCAGGCAGCATTTTTCTTTCAGGATAGATACCATTCCATCGCCCTCTGCCATGGGAACAGTGGGATCATCCTGAGCACGAACCAGGAAGCATGGAGGATAATCCCGGTCGATATGTCGGCTGGCATCGTACTTTTCAATATCTACCTGGGTATATCCAGCGCCGAACATTCCGGTGCATAGATACTGTTTCACGGGGCTTTCCGGCACATGGCTCATGGAGATCAGCGGATACCCCAGAATCAAGCACTTGGGTTGAGGAAGATCATACTTTCTGGCGCCCAAATGGGCTGTACCCCAAGTGGAAGCCAGATGACCACCGGCGGAAAAGCCGGAAACCGCATAATCCTGAGGATCGATCCCGAAATGATCCTTGTGTTTGTATATGTACCGAACCGCGGCCGCCAGATCATCCATCGGTTCCGGGAACAGACCCTTTACAAAGCTTTCCTGCACAGCTGTGCGGTAATTCAGACAGAAGCAGTCATACCCCAATTCATTCAGTTTTGCGGCAACCGGCAGGGCTTCCACCATGGTGCAAACAGCGCCATAGGCACCGCCTGCCATTAAGAGTACATAGGTACTGTGCTTTTTCTCCTTCGCCGGTAGCCATGTCAGCTTTACAGCAGACAGCCGGGCATCGTCCTGGGGATAGACGTTATGGACCTCATAGCTGCTTTTCAGCCGCTCCAATCCGTAGAGGATGTCGTCAGCAAACCATGTGGGATTCTTTTTCTGAAGCTCGGTCAGAGAAAGTGCGCCATTCTCTTCAAAGAAGTTTCCGCCAGAAATCAGACAGCTTTGAATTGGCAGAATATGCACCGCATCGTAAATCTCCTTTAATGTTGATTGTATTTTGAACAACACATCACCCCATTTGCAAAATCCACAAATTCCTTGTTGACAAACATTGCTTATATGTGTAATATGTAACTGAAACAAGTGTATCAGTATCGACATCAAAATGCAAGTGCTTTTGCAAAATTTGCGCCGAACTGAAACACAACGCAAAGGAGTGTATCAGTATTGGCGAGAAAAAATGAAGCCCATGATTTGGTAATGGAAAGTTTGACCCAGGCATTGCTGCAGCTTATGGAAACCAAACCCTTGGCACAAATCAATGTATCGGAATTATGTACCCGTGCAGGGGTCGGACGGGTATCCTTCTACCGCAATTTCGACTCCATGGAGCAGATTCTGGTACTGTACTTAAGAAAAGCCACCGACGAATGGTGGGTGGAATTTTCTCAAAAACCGGAAGATGAATTTTACGCCACATTCTGGCCGGAACTTTTGGAAGAATACAGAAAAAATGAGCAGCTGATCAAGCTACTCTACGAAAACAATGCCTCCCATTTGATTCGAGACCATATTTTCGGCTGCTGTCTGGATGATGCCACAGATGACGAAACAGATGCTTATCTGCGTGCTGCATTGGCTGGTGCGATTTACGGAATGGTGGATGAATGGATTCGTCGGGGTATGAAAGAGATGCCAAAAATCTTGCGTCTAAAAGATATTGTGAGGTTAATGCCATGAGTAACATCATCGATTCAACGATTCAGTCCTATGTGAAAAACGCAGAGCTTTCTGGCGCTGCCTTGATGGTCCGTAAGGGCGGAAAAGTAGTTTATCATAACAAATGGGGCTGGACAGACATTGCCGACCAAACCCCGATCACAGATGCTTCCGTCTTTCGTATGATGTCCATGACCAAGCCGGTCACCGCCGTTGGTATTTTGAAGCTGATGGAAAAGGGACTGCTGTCTTTGGATGATCCCATTACCAAATTTCTGCCCCTGTTCCAGAATATGCAGGTCAGTATCGACAAGCGTTACGAATTCAGACCCGGCATGAATCCGCTGTCTCTGCTGCCCAAGATGCTGTTTTTCCGCATGGGCAACGTAAAAACAGAGCCAGCCACCCGGGATATCACCATTCGGGATCTTCTCAGTCACTCCTCCGGTCTTGCACAGGGTATCGTGGGTTTGCTTGCCATGCGAAAGGACAAATCGATCAAGAAAAGTCTTGCACAGCAAGCGGATGTTCTCAGCCAGTATGTTCTGGATTTCCAGCCGGGTACAGGAACAGGATACTCCCCGCTTGCGGGCTTTGATATGCTTACCAGGATCTTAGAGGTGGCCTCGGGCATGGACGCAGACGCATATTTCCGCAAGGAGATTTTTGACCCTCTGGGCATGGCAGACTCCTTCTTCTGGCCCAATGACACCCAAAAGCAACACATCGTAAAATGCTATAAGCGAAAGAAAAATCGTCTTGTGGATGTGACCGGCACCAAGGATGATATGTACGGGATTCTTGCCTGCGAGGCAGGGTACATTGCCGGCTGCGGTGGCTTGTTCTCCACGCTGGCAGATTACGACCGGTTTGCGCAGATGCTTGCAAACGGCGGCACACTGGACGGCGTGACCATTCTGAAGCCGGAAACGGTGGAGCTAATGCATACGGAAGCGCCGGAAAAGCATATGGAGCCGGATCCCGGCCAGGTGTGGGGATTGGGTGTTAAGATCCGGCAGGATCCTGCCAAGGGCAATCTCCCCGTGACCGCCGGTACTTACGGTTGGAGCGGCGCTTTCGGTACCCACTTTTTCATCAGCCCCAAGGATGATCTTTCCTGTGTTTGGATGACCAATCGCACCGATCTGGGGGGCTCCGGTTCCTACATCAGCGCAAAGATCGAGGAGCTGGTATTCAGTGAATTTGGAGGATGAGGACATGGATCATATTTTCCACTGCGAAGTAAAACCGGGGTTGTATATTCTCTGCGACGACCGGCAAAGTCCCACAGACGACCCCAAATCCCTGGTCCCCGGCAAACCCACAGGGAATTCCTATCTGGTGGTGGGCAGCGAAAAAGCGATCCTTTTGGACCTTGCCCTGGACAACAAAAGCTTAAAGGAGTATGCGGAAAACCTGGCGGGTGTGCCGGTGCAGTTGGTGCTAAGTCATGCCCATGTGGATCACATTTACCACATCACCCAATTCCCGGAGGTCTGGCTACATCCCGATGACGAAAAGCTCCTGCGGCATGGGGCAGTTTTCCAGAGGCCTGTCAAGAATTGTCCGCCCCTGCATTTCCTGCGAGATGGTGAGATCATCGACCTTGGCAACCGCATTCTGGATGTGATCCATCTGCCGGGACATACAGACGGCAGTATCCTGCTGATTGACAGGAATACCCGGACATTGTTGGGCGGCGATACCGTGGCCCGGCATTTGCTCCACGGAATGCACACGAAAATACCGCCGGAGGAGATCATCCGTCGCATGGAAGCACTGAAGGATCTGCATTTTGATACGATCTACTGCACCCATGACCGCTGTTCCCTCCCCAAAAGCCATATTGATCTGATCCAAGAAGTACTGCGCAGATATCCCATCGAGGGAAAGTTGCAAACCATCCCCCTTTTGACTAAGATAAGGACTTTTTCCATTGGCGCACAGAAAGAATTACATTATTGCGATGTTGCAGCGGTGGAACACAAATAATACGATACGGAGGAAATACAACTGGGTACTGTAAGATTATTGAAACCCGAGGAGTTGGGTCTGACACAGAATGTGCAGCCCTTTGAGGATGGACTGCGGACAGAGGAAAAGTCCGGCAGCTACGAATCTATCTCACGAAGAAGTAAATTTTCTAATTGAAGACAATGTTATTTCTACACGTAATATTCTTTAATGAGTAACCCCTCTGACAAATACAAAGTGAGCCAATGAAATTGCCATTGGCTCACTTTCATGATTTTCTATCTTTTGCTGTATCCCATGCGAATTCCCCTTGATGTCACAATCGGGTATCAACTGTGACTTTATCTTTTTTCGGTTCTACTGTATAGTATATGATGTAACAAATGTTGCGCCAAGTAAAAAACAGAAAAAGATGAAAGGAAATTTACAATGATTATGATGATGAAACGATTGATTATCATTGCTGCAATAGTAGTTGTTGCTTTTGTGCTTGGCAGACTTGCTGTTCGAGCCTTTATGAACTTGCTGTTGGGTGGCACGCTGTTTGGAGGAAATTTTCTATGAAGAAGGGAGTACGAAAAATGCTGTGGGGATTTCTCTATGTCATGATTTTTATTGTGGTGTTTGCACTTTCTGTCATTTTGAAGATTACATACAGCCCATTGGATGATAAATATTCCGTAGACTGGACTGATTCTGTTGGAACGACGCACACCGATTTTTCTTATGGCGAAAAGGAAGCGAACAAATTTGACTTGTATCTCCCTGCGGATAACAGCAAGAAAAGCTACGGTCTTGTTGTCTATCTTCACGCAGGCGGTTTTACTTCCGGTGACAAAAAGGACGATACCAAAATGCTCCAATGGCTCTGCTCCAAAGGATATGTAGCTGCCGGTATCAACTACACGCTGTTCAATGAAGAAAATCCCACCGCCAGCGTTTACAGCCAGTCAGTGGAAATCAGAGAAAGCATCCCTTACGTGATTGCCGAAGCGGAAAGGCTGGGATATGTCATCGACAAAATGGCGATTGGTGGCGGATCTGCCGGACACGCTCTTGCGATGATCTATGCCTATCGTGATGCAGCGCAGGCTCCCGTTCCGGTTGTGCTGACTTTTGGTGCTGTCGGCCCTGCCAGCTTCTATCAGGAGGATTGGGGCATCTTTGGACTTGACCAGAGTGATGAAGCCTGTGCAGGACTGTTCTCTGTTATGTCAGGAACAGCGATTACAACAGAAGAAGTCGCAAACGGAACCTATTTGGAAAAGGTCAAACCAATTTCTGCTGCGGATTGGGTAACTGATGAATCACCTGCGACCGTTGTTGCCTACGGAACACATGATAAAATACAGCCGTTCCTTGCCTCCCTGCGATTGAAAGCTGCGTTGGAGGATCATGGAGTTGACCACCAGTATTTTGAACTGCCCCATTCCGGACATGGATTGCAAAATGATAATTTGCTGTATGAAAAGTGGATGAATGCAGTGGCAGAATATTTGAGTCAGTATTTGGGCATGTAGGAGATTCCACTTCATATTGGCACAAAACAAGTGTTTTCCTTAATCTATTCATATTGATCAGGAAAAGTTCTCCGGAGATATTCCATGTTCTTTTCCTCATTTTCCAGATTATAGTGGTGTATCGCATCGATCAAGGCCAGTATGATCTCCTGCCGCATATCTTCATCCCCACCGCTCATTTCCTCTATCATCGGGGTGTAATGCTGAATGATTTTCTCAATTGCCTCGTTATCACCGCCAACGGCAGCAATGATCAGTTCATAGCTGGGCATCTCCATGATTTGTCTCTCCTGTCTTTATTTCTGTGCTTCCTGCATATCCTGCTGGGCAAGCTGCTCCGCGCATTTCAGCGCGCTGGCATAGGAAAAATATCGAACCGGGATGCTGTATTTCCGGGTTTCGTCCAGGATTTTATAGTAATAGGCATGGGATATGGCGTTGGACTGTATCCATACAATGTCTGCTCTGCGGATCAGTTCTGCATTGGGAACCATGCTCTTGTCTATGAACCGCACATCCGGCAGCCGGGGTTTGATCTCCCTTGCCCAAGAATCATGCCCACCAAACACCACGATCCTCTGGAAGTTGTGGTACGGAAACAGGATACTGTCAGCAGACGATTCTCCTTCATATACATCTTCCTGTAGGTGGAACACCAGTTCCCGGAGGTCTGCCAGTTCCTGCCGGTCAAGTGCCTCTTTCTGCTCTTGGGCGGCATGGTTCTTTTTGACCTCACGCAGCTCCCGGTCTGCTTCATAGACCGTCTGCTTCAGCCTGCTGTTTTCAGACTGCAGCAACGCGATCCTAGCTTTCAGATCCTCCAGTGATTCCGTCTGCACATCATTCTGTTCTTCCTCCGGCTGTTCCTCCGGTTCCCATTCCATACTGGGCAGCTTCCGGCTGCGGTATTTACCTTCTCCTAAGAGGTTCATGCAGTAGATCAGCGGATGGAGGGCCTTCTTGCCGGTAATGCCATAGGTATCCAAATCCGGCAGGGCCGGATAGTACCGCTTCAGATTTCTTGGCATGATGCACCCAGTCATCTCATACATGACCTGCGCCAGACTGACCTTTTCCTGGTAGCCCAGTTCATCTTCATATTGATCCAGGTATTGCATTCGGTTCCAGCTTTCCAGTTCCGGGACCTTTATCCGCTTGGGTAGCTCTGTCTGCACAGCACCCGGTACAAAGTCATTGATATCGGGAGCAAAATGATCCCACACCCCCTCTGCTTCACCATGATACGAAGTTCTGCACCATGGGAGGGTATCCATGGTCATGGAGAACAGGGTCACACCGGGATAGTACAGGTAGGGGTAGTCAAATCCCCGGTCTATCAGGTACAGGAACGCGAAGCACATGGCATAGGGGTCTTCTATTTCGATGCCCTCCCAAATATCCGCAATTGCTTCTCCATACTGCTCCGTGATCCATTCTCTGGGTTTGAACAGGAAGCTGGAGCTATCGCACCAAAGCTCTGATATCTTATCTCCTATCTCATCCCACTGTTCGTCCAGTTCCTCTTTTTCTTCCTGCAGCCGTCTTGCGGTATGTATCAGATCCTGATACCGGGAAGCTGTGGTGACCGCCGCATTCATCTGTCCTTGGGGCAGCATTGGAGGCAGGCCATTCATCATAGATGGGATGACCGGCTTTTCTACTTGGAGCAGGGAGCGGATCGAATCGGATGTCTGTGTCAGGCTTTGGGCCGCCCGATCCACATCGGAATTATACCGCTCGATCCCCGCGTGGATCTTGGTTTCCTCTCTGGCATAAATCATCCGGCTTTTATAGTACCGCTGGGTAATATCCCAGTATTTATCCATGTACGCTCTGACTGCTCTATCGATATCTGCTTGTGGAATGAAGCTGAGTATTTTCTCAAAGGTGCTCCGGGACGGTACATCCTGCCGGTGCAGATTCTCCACGGTATAGCCGTCAAGGTAGTACCGGTTCTTTGGCGATCCGGTTTTCTTTTCGGCACTTCTGATTCCTACGCAATCCGTGTTCCGGTTTTGCAGGACGGACAGCATTCCAAGCAGCATTTCCTCGCTGTGGCATGGGTCCCAGACATTCGGCATTCCCACTTCGACAGGATCTATCTGATCAGGTAATAGTTCTGCTATCTCCTGAATGCTTCCATGATCCCGGATCACATCCAGCATCCAGATCGTGGCACCCAGCAGACCTGCCTTGAATTCTTCCTCCATATCGTAGGCCAGCCGGGGCGTGGCATTTGCTTCTATCCAGTCTGTTTCAAAGTCAAACCCTTCCGGGACACTTGGGCAGACTGCACGGAATTTGGACTTGAATTCCTCCATGGTGGCTGCCGTAGCGGAGATCCGCCGCTTTACCCGGATGGAATCATAATCCACGCCGCCATAAAACCGCTGATTCTCTGCCCGGCGCTTGCCTACATCCTTCATGTAACTGTGATACACACGGCGCACCGCTTCCTCCTGCTGGCGCAGGGGATTGGGCACTGTTTTATTCTTGATCTGCTTTGCAGAATTCTGTTTCTTTTTCTTCTTTGCCATTGTGAAACTCCTTATTTCATTATCAGCGTTTACAATGCGTTTTCTACCATTATACCGATTATTTCGGAAATAGCCAGACTCTTCGCATTGACAATTTTACTATTTATCCGCCCAGTTTATAAAGCAAACTGCTGTTGCCGCCATTCTCCCGATACCTCTGCTCTGTCTGGATCAACCCTGCTTTCCGCAGGTCAGCAAGTGCCCTCCGGGTGGTGGATTCGGACAGCTTCAGGTCTTTGGAGATCGTAGGGATGGAGGGCCAGCAGGTATTCTTCTTCCCTGCCCGGTCGGCCAGGTATATGTACACAGAGATTGCCCGGTGGGGCAGATCCATTCGGTATAGCTCTGTCAAGTTTCGCATTCAATATTCCTCCGTTATGGGTGGGGCTGCATGGCCCCACCCTTTTTATTCAATATTGATATTCGTCTGTTTGGGCATGGAATTTATAGCTTCACCCTGGGTTTGCACCTGGGCTGAAGCAAATTGGAATGGACAAGCACGCAGAATAGCCCGCTCCAACTTTTGCTTTTCCGCATAATACACCGGACGGCTCCCCCGGTCGGGCATCTCCAGCGGCTTCTCAAACTGGATGCCCCACTGAAAGAACAGCTTCAGCTTGGTGCGCATTGGGTGTGTTCCGGTTTTCATCACCACGAAGCTACCCTTGGGCATAGATTTCAGTTCATCCGGGGACATGAGCGGCCGCTCCATCATCTGCAGGGACTGGGAATCATCGTTCTTCCCCTTCGTCACCGTGCCAGACAGGACTGTGCGGCTGCCCAGGTTCCGGGACAAGGCTTCCGCTGTCTGACTGTTCGGCGCAAAGCCGCCGAAGATGGTATCCTGGCAGTTGTCCGTCAATATCTGACTACCCTCTTTCCCGTAGTTCTTTTCCAATTGGGCAAGGCTCTGGATGATGGGTACCAGTGTCAGTCGCCGGGAGCGGCCTGCGGAGAACAGTGGCAGGATATCAAAGGGCGGCATGGTACCCAACTCGTCACAGAAGAACACCGCCCGGTTGGGAAGCTTGCCGCCGTGCTCATTGGCAACGGAAAACAGCTCACGGGCCAGGTTCTGGATCATAAGGCTGGCAACGAAATTCTTTGTTGCATCTTCTTCGGGGAGGATCAGGAAGATAGCGGATTTTTCTTTCACGAATAATTCTGCGTCTATGTTCCCATCAAAGCAGATGACCTGCTCCAGTTCCGTGTCTAGAAAGGCATTCAGTTTGGACAAAACTGTGGACATGACGCTGTTCATACTTTGGTCGGAAGCCATCAGTGCGGACCCGGCCAGCCACTTTGCCTTATGGTCTGCCGGAAGCAGACTCATGATCTCATGGAACTGGTTACCCCCGCGCCGGGAACCCTGCCCCATCAGTTCCTGCACCAACTTGAACACTGAGGCAATATGCCGTTGCTCATATCCGTCCGTTTCCTCCGGAGGAAGGAACTCAGAAAGCAGCAAAACCACAGATGCCAGCACACCCTCTGCCGCGTCGTAGAAGTAGGCATTCTGTCCGTGATCTGTGCCATCTCCATCCGGGTTGATAATGGTCTTTGCGAGGATCTTGGCATACTTTTCCGCCTTGGCTTTGGCATTCAGGTTTTTGGGGTCAGATCGAACAATGTCCATGTAACGGTTGATCAGCGTCAGCAGATTGTTCCCGTCCGACCGGGTAGGTTCCCGGAGGTCAACCACGGATATGTTGTAGCTATAGATATCTCTGGCAATGGCGCCATAGTTCCGGGCGAGGTCACCCTTGGTATCCAGTGCAAGGAAACTCATGCCAGAGGCGCAGGCATACTCCAGATTGGGGTACAGGAAGTAGGCCGTTTTGCCCACACCGGATGCGCCAATCATCATCACGTGGATATCATCAGAATCCACCAGGGCAACAGTGTTCTTCCCGCCCTTGCAGCCCAGCACAATGCCCTGGGGAAGTGGCTTTCCGTTGGCTGTAGGCTGTTTGCCTTCTTTGGCTGTTTGCCGCCACTGTGCCGGTGTGAATGGTACATGGTGGTAGGTTCGGATGATTTCCTGCTGGGTTGCCCACCGGGCGGTACCATGCTGACCATTGCCTACAGTCTTGTCCTTGATGCTGTTTAGGTTGTGCCGCTGGGAGGCATAGGTTACGAAAAACAGCATCAGAATGATGCCTCCCACAGAGAGAATCAGCATGGGGATTCCATTCATTTCTGCTGCCCCTTTCGCCAAAACAAGAGATCCTCATTCCAGTCCTTTCGGTCGGGAACGAGGATCTCATTGCATATATTCTTTTCCGTCAAACTCTTGGATATCCGCTGGGCTGCCTGCTGTCCGGGTTCATCGTTATCGTAGCAGATATATACCTTCTGGATGTGAGGTGCATCCTTCAGCATCTGCCACAGAACCTTGTCCGAGACACCGCAGGATGCCGCATAGCTCAGGCTTTTCCAGCAGTGCTTGTACATGGAGATAAAGGAC
>JAFSAP010000014.1 GCA_017440925.1 Oscillospiraceae bacterium
ACAGTATGCGACCCCTGATTGAAAAGGACATGGAAGAAACTGAAAGATTACTAACTGAGTAAATTCCAATTTGACAAACTGATTAGCATAGTTTCAGTCCTAAAAGAGAGTTTCACTTCCCGCTTAATAGTTTCATTTTTTGAGTGAAACCAAATGAAACCTTTTGAAACCGTATCATTATTATCAAACTAATTCAAAAAAGAAGAACAGCTTCTTGCTGTTCTTCTTTTTGATTGAAAGGGAGATTCGAACAATTCAATACAAGGCTCCAGTGGAGCCTTGTTTGCCGCCAGCTCGATGGCGGCAACTCCACATTATAACGAATCTCCCCACTCTGGCCATGTTTGCGCAACAGTTTTGATGCAAAATTATCCTGTTTTTATATTCAAAAAGCCTTATCACATAAGGTTTTGTATTTTTGTACGATAGGTCAGATTTATTGTGATTGGATAGCAGCTTTTGACCGTCAAAATCCCACTCCCAAACTGCCGGATATGTTTGAATGAATTTCTTGCATTTTTCTGGACACCGTGCTATACTGACGATACAGGCGCTGCCTGAATTCAATTAACTGGAGAATGCTGTTTGAAAAACAACACCTTGGAGATTGTGGCTGTTCTTTTCTAATACTATTATATAGAAAGGAACTTCAACAATGAACACCCCAAAAATCACCATCCGCAACGAGATCCCCAGCGACTACTCCACAGTAGAAAATCTGGTGCGGGAAAGCTTCTGGAATGTCTACCGCCCCGGTTGTCTGGAGCATTTTGTCCTGCACACTTTGCGGGATGATCCCGCCTTTGTGCCGGAACTGTCCTTTGTTATGGAAGCAGATGGCCAGATCATCGGTCAGAATTGTTTTGTCCGTGCTTTTATTTCCGCCGATGACGGCAGGCAGATCCCCATTATGACCATGGGCCCCATCTGTATCGCAAACGGTCTGAAACGGAAGGGATACGGAAAAAAGCTTCTGGACTACTCTCTGGAAAAAGCGAAAGCCTTGGGCTGTGGTGCCCTCTTCTTTGAGGGAAATATTGCCTTTTACGGAAAAAGCGGCTTTGTCTATGCATCCGAAAAGGGCATTCGCTATCACGGCCTGCCGGAGGATGCCGATGCTTCTTTCTTCCTCTGCAAAGAGCTGATCCCCGGCTATCTGGATAGTATCACTGGCGAGTATACCACCCCTCAGGGCTATTATGTTGATGAGGCTGCCGTTGAGGAATTTGACCAGACCTTCCCACCCAGGCAAAAGCAAAAACTTCCCGGACAACTTTTCTAAACGCACAAAAGCCCCAGGCTGCGGCCTGGGGCTTTCTTCTTTACAGAAACTGACGGATATCCACTGTCAGCTGTTCCTCCAGATGGCTCAGTTTTTTGGCAATATCCTTGGACTGCTCGTCCGCTGCCTTGTACTGGTTCATATACCGGTTCAGTGATTTGACGCCCATGTTGCAGCCATCAGTCATCAGATCCGCAATGGTGCCATCCGTTGCCTCCATGCCCAGCTTCATGTTGGTTTTCATCCAGGACATTCCCTTGGCAATCGGATTGGGATCCTTGCCCGTATCCTTATACTTTCCCAAAAGCTGCTGGATCCTGCACTGCAGCTGTTCATGTTCCGCTTTGCAATCTGCCAGTTTTTGATAAAGCTTTTTATCTTCCACATGATCCAGCACATCGTCAATAGAGGCGATGCCCATTTTTGCGCCGGCATCACACTCCCGCAGCAGCTTGATCGTATCCTGTTCCACCATTATAATTCGCTCCTTTTTGAAGATGGTATTAGGATACCCCGATCTGCACGGAATATGAAAACCGAAATCCCATGATATTTATCCGTTCAGTGCGACGTGCAGCTTCCGGTAAAACAATTCCTCCAGTTCTGGCACTGCCCCGAACCGGGTGATACAAATATTGGTCACATCCCCGCAGGAGATAACACTGCAGTTATATGGCGACTTACTGCGGGGTGTCAGCAGAACTTCAATGTTCTGAATATGGGATTTCAATTCCTCAGACAGTACCACAGGCCCCAGATTGGTCAGTGTGATGCTGGAATTGCTCTCCCCAAAGAAACGGTAGGCAAGGCGCATGGTTGCCAGCTTGAGGCAAAGTGGAATGATCCGGAACAGCAGCAGCCGCTGGGGGATTACATTGGCCGATATCTGCTGACCCAGCACTTTTTTCGTTGCCTGTTGCTGCAGCTGGCTGTGGAAACACTTCATCCGGATCTCCCGGGAATGAGATGCCTCAGAGCATTCCATGGTGGGCAGCGCATAAAGAATAAAATTGCGCAGGGTCCTGCTGGGAAATAGCCGCCGCAGGTCAATGGGCACCATGATCCGCACAGGCTGTTTTTTCCCGGTTTTCGCATGATTATTCTGAATTTCCATAATCGATTCCGCCATAATGCAGGAAAGGAAAGCAGTCATCGACACACCATAGCGCCGGGCTGCCTGCAGCAGCTTCTGGGTTGCAAACTGCCGGATGGAATCCTTTGCTTTCCAGTTCCGGTCTTCTCCCGGAAGCTGATACGCATAGCGGCCCGGCATGCGGGCGGATTTTTCTCCAGAATAATCCAGATAGGCATCCTGCAGTTCTGCTTCCCAGTCCGGTTCCTGCTCCAGCATTTCCCGCCGTTCTCCGGAATCTACACCGTAGCGCAGGAACAGGTATTCCGCCACCAGTGTCCGCAGGGATGCCACTGCCCCATAGCCATCTGTCAGCGCATGAAACGCCTCAATGATGATCTTGTTTTCAGAATAATAGACCCGGTAGGCACAGCTTCGTATTTCCGCCGCCGGCATGGTGTTCAGAACACCGGGATCTTCCGCAATACAGGGGGCCTTTTCACTTGGCACCACGCAGTAGGAGAAAAAACCGGGCTGAAATCCGGCAAAAATGGTAGGAAACCGGGTATAGATCCGGTTAACTGCCGTCTGCAGCAGTTCCGGACAGACAGCTTCCTTCATGGTAACCACAAACCGGTAGACATTGGTATGGTTCCGCCGCATCTGAGCCAGATACAAAATGGCGGAATAATCAATGGGATATTGTTTTTTTGTCTGCTTCATGGTTCTGCCTCCATCATATTCTATTTGCGCCGGACAGGCAGGTATATAGGACAGCCCTAGCAAGGCCCACAGGTTTTGATGCAGCAGGCCGCCTCTTTGTCAGCAGATCGCAAATTATCTTCATATTATTTCTCCTCAAAATCAGTCACAGGTATTGTACGATATCTTTCCCCGGCCTGCAACATCAATTTTACTATTTCTTTGCCGGAAATAAAGGAAAAACCTGTATACTATATTCGAATTATGGAATATTCACTCCAAAATTGTTTACAATTACAGGAAGCTGTGGTATATTTACAGGTAAACATTGCCCAGGAGGGTCTTCATGAAACTGACAGAACATTTTGAAAAACAGCACCTCTCCCTTTCCTTCGAGGTGTTTCCTCCCAAGACCAGTTCCACATTCGAGTCGGTGAAGCATGCCACGGAAGCCATGGCACTGCTGCATCCCGCCTTTATGAGCGTTACATACGGTGCCGGCGGCGGTACCAGCCAGTATACCCTGGAAATTGCCAAACATATCCAGGAACAATACGGTGTGCCTACACTGGCCCACCTGACCTGTGTTTCCTCCACCCGGGAAACGGTCCGTGCCCGGATCCAGGAGCTGAAAGAATCCGGAATTGAAAATGTTATGGCCCTTCGGGGTGATCTGCCCGCAGAAATGGTAGGGCAGGACCGCAGTCACTGGGATTACCGCCATGCTGTGGATCTGATCCGAGAGCTGAAGGAAAGCGGTGCCGATTTCTGCATCGGCGGTGCCTGCTATCCTGAAATCCATCCGGAAAGCATCAACCAGGCAGAGGATATCTATTATCTGAAGGAAAAGGTGGATGCCGGTCTTTCCTTCCTCACCACCCAGATGTTCTTCGACAACAACCTGCTCTACAACTTCCTCTATAAGATCCGGGAAGCCGGAATCTCTGTTCCCGTGGTGGCTGGCATTATGCCCATCACCAATGCCAACCAGGTGGACCGGGCCATAAAGCTCTCCGGCTCCTTTATGCCCCAGCGTTTTAAAACCCTGGTGGACAAATTCGGCTCCGATCCCTTTGCCATGAAGCAGGCCGGCATCGCCTATGCCACTGACCAGATCATTGACCTGTATGCCAATGGCATCACCAATGTTCACGTATACTCCATGAATAAACCGGAAGTTGCCGCCAAGATTCAGAGCAACATCTCTGATATTCTGAAAACATGATGCACACTATTTATACCGGGACATTCTCCGTGCCGCCTGTTCAGAAAGCTGAGATCCTTCGGTATGCAGGTGCCCGGGAAGCAACACCGGAACTATCTGCACTGCTGGAGGAGGCACTGGCCGAGGCAGCACCCTGCCTGACCTACCGGGTTTGTTGGCAAAAGCTGCCCATCATCCAGAACGGCACCGGGCTGGATCTGACCTTTGCCCGGACACAGTCCGAAGCACTGCGCCGCCATTTGCAGGGCTGCAGCCATATAATTCTGTTCGGGGCCACCGTTGGCATCGGTCTGGACCGGCTCATTGCCCGGTACGGAAAAACGGCTCCTGCAAAAGCTCTGCTGCTGCAGGCCATCGGCGCAGAACGGATCGAAGCCCTGTGCAATGCTTTTTCCAAAAAAATCAAACAGGATGCAGCTCCCGAGGGACTTTGCACAACATCCCGCTTCAGTCCCGGCTACGGAGATCTTCCGCTGGAACTGCAGCGGGATATTTTCCGCAGTCTGAACTGTTCCGGCAAGATCGGACTAACGCTGAATGAAAGCCTTATGATGTCCCCTTCCAAATCCGTTACCGCCATCATCGGCATCGGAAGCTGCTGCCAGGATACCGCCGCAGGATGCAGCGGCTGTGCCAAATCAGACTGCATCCACAGGAGAAGCCTATGAATATACTGGAATACGCAAAAGACCATATCCTTTATTTGGACGGTGGTATGGGAACCCTGCTCCAGGCCCGGGGCCTGCAGCCCGGGGAACTTCCGGAGTACTGGAACCTTTCCCATCCGGAACAAATCATTCAGATCCACCGGGCCTATTACGACACCGGAAGCCATGTGGTGAATACCAACACCTTCGGTGCCAACCGGCTGAAATTCTCCGGAGAGGAACTGGAACAGATCGTAAAAGCCGCCATTTCCAACGCCCGAACCGCCGCTGCAGAAAGTACCGGGACCCAGGAAAAATGGGTGGCACTGGACATCGGCCCCACCGGACGGATGCTGAAGCCCTATGGCGATCTGGACTTTGAAGATGCAGTGGCTGTTTTTGCAGAAATTGTCCGGCTGGGTGTCAAATACGGTGCAGATCTTATCTTCATCGAGACTATGAACGACAGCTATGAGACCAAGGCCGCCCTGTTGGCTGCCAAGGAAAACAGCAGCCTGCCGGTTTTTGTTTCCAATGCCTATGGTGAGGACGGCAAGCTGATGACCGGAGCCACCCCTGCTGCTATGGTGGCTATGCTGGAGGGGATGGGAGCCGACGCCATCGGCGTCAACTGTTCCCTGGGGCCCAAGGCGCTGGCCGGTGTGGTAGCGGAATATTTGAAATATGCCTCTGTCCCAGTCCTGATGAAGCCCAATGCCGGACTGCCAAAAGCCGTGAACGGCAAAACCATTTATGACGTTTCCCCTGCCGAATTTGCAGCAGATTTGGCAGAACTGATCCAAAAAGGCGTCCGCATTGCCGGCGGCTGCTGCGGTACTACCCCGGACTATCTTTCCGCGCTGGTGTCTGTATCCGCACAGCTGACACCTGTTCCTGTCGTTCCCAAGAATTTTACCTGTGTTTCTTCCTATTCCCACAGTGTTTTCTTTGGAGAGAAGCCTGTTCTCATCGGTGAACGGATCAACCCCACCGGCAAGAAGCGTTTCAAGGAAGCACTGAAAAACGGCGATATGGATTACCTTTTATCTGAAGGTATCCGCCAGGAGGAAGCTGGTGCCCATATTCTGGATGTGAATGTAGGTCTGCCGGAAATTGATGAAAAGCAAATGCTGTGCAGCGCTGTCTGTGAGCTGCAGGCTGTTTCAAACCTGCCTTTGCAGATCGATACCACAGACCCTGCCGCCATGGAAGCAGCCCTGCGCCGCTATAACGGCAAAGCTATGGTCAACTCTGTCAGCGGCAAGCAGGAAACCATGAATACCGTATTTCCCCTGGTAAAAAAATACGGTGGTCTTGTGGTGGCACTGACCCTGGACGAAAGCGGCATTCCTGCCACGGCCCAGGGACGGCTGGAAATCGCCCGGCGTATTCTCCAGGAGGCCGAACGCTGGGGCATCCAGAAAAAAGATATTATTTTTGATTCTCTGGCGCTAACTGTCAGCGCTGACAGCCGGGCTGCTGTGGAAACCCTGGAAGCCGTCCGGCTGATCCGGACAGAATTAGGCTGCCACACCATTCTGGGTGTATCCAATATCTCCTTCGGGCTTCCCCAGCGGGATATCCTCAATGGCAGCTTCTTCTCCCTGGCACTGGCCAAGGGGCTATCTGCCGCCATCTTAAATCCCCACTCCACAGAAATGCAGAAGGCCTACCACAGCTACTGCGCACTGATGGGGCTGGACGAAAGCTGTGCGGCATACATCACATTCACCCAAAGTACCGCAGCCGCCCCTGCTGCCGCAACTGAGGTCAGTGGCTCTGCCCTACACCATGCCATTGTAAAGGGACTGAAAGATCAGGCCGCTTCCATAACCCGGCAGATGCTTTCGGCCCGGGAACCTCTGCACATTGTTCAGGAGGAAATCATTCCGGCACTAAACACTGTAGGAACCGGATTTGAAAACAAGACTGTGTTTCTTCCCCAGCTGCTGATGAGTGCTGAGGCAGCCAAGGCCGCCTTCGAAAGCATCAAGGCTGCCATGCCCAGCGAAAAAGCCGCTGACAAATGCAGCTTTGTTCTGGCAACTGTCAAAGGAGATATCCACGATATCGGCAAGAACATTGTAAAGCTGCTGCTGGAGAACTATGGTTTTGCTGTCTTTGACCTGGGACGGGATGTGGCACCGGAGGCCATTGCCGAAAAGGTCATTGCCCTCCATGCGCCCATTGCAGGTCTCAGCGCACTGATGACCACCACTGTCCCTGCTATGGAACAGACCATCCGTCTGCTCCGGGAAAAGGCTCCCTGGTGCCGTATCGTGGTAGGCGGCGCTGTTCTGACCCAGGAATACGCCGATGCCATCGGTGCGGATAAGTACGCAAAGGATGCTATGGAAACCGTCCGCTATGCAGAAGCCATTCAAAACAGCCTGAACCAATGATACAAAAAGTGGCGTGCAAATGCACGCCACTGCTTTTATTTTCTCTCTACTGCCGGTAGAATTGTGCCAGAAAGTAACGCAATCGTTCCTTTTTGCCTCTCTAAACTTTACAATTCCATAATTTGAATTATAATAATGCTATACATCCATATTGGAGGTTTGATTATGGCTTTTACTGTTTTTACGGACGGCTGCTCCAATCTGCCGGGCCGCATTCTTTCTGAACTGGATATCCGTGTGCTGCCCTGCAGCTATGTGCTGGACGGCGTTCCCGGTACTTACGAAGGCGATATTGATGCCTTTGACACCCACACCTACTACGAAAAGCTGCGCAGCGGTTCTGAGATGAAAACCAGCCTACTGAACACCCACTTATTTCTGACCCACTTCCGTCCGGAACTGGAGCAGGGTAACGATGTGATCTACATTGGAATGTCCTCCGGCATCAGCGGCACCATCCAGGCTGCCCGGATCGCCGCAGATGAGCTGATGGAAGAATTTCCTGGCCGCATCGTCCGGGTGATAGATTCTCTGGGTGCCGGATTCGGCCCCGGATTGCTTTCCTGCCGGGCTGCTGACCTGCGCACCGAGGACAAGACCACTGCGGAAGCGGCAGATATACTGGATGCCGAAGTGCCCCACCTGCTGCAGTACTTCACTGTGGATGACCTGAACTTTTTGAAAAGAACCGGCCGTGTCAGCGGCGCCACCGCCGCCATCGGCACTGTGCTGAATATCAAGCCGCTTCTCTGGGGTGATCCCACCGGTCATATCGTTGCCCTGCAGAAATGCCGGGGCCGGAAGAAGGCCATGGATGCCATTGTGGAGCTGTACCGCACCCGGGCCATCCACCCGGAAAAACAGCGCATCGCCATTTCCCACGGCGACTGTCTGGAAGAAGCGGAACTTCTGGCAAAACGGATCTGCGAGATCTGTCAGCCGAAAGAACTGATCCTCTGTGCCCACGAGCCCTTCACTGGTGCCCATGTGGGCCCTGGCATGCTGGCACTGTTCTTCTTCGGAGAAACCAGATAGAAAGATCAAAAACGGCGGGCCGAAAGGCCCGCCGAACAAATTCAGTATAGCAGATAATGGCCCCCAAAGTCAAGAAGCAAATCGTCAGAATCACTATTTTCTGCATCTTGCACCAGTTCTTTTCCGTCATTTTGTCCAGTTTTCCATATTGCATTTTTCCACCCCTTGTGTTACAGTATAGTCAAGAAAGGGTGATACCAATGTACAAGGTAAACTCCCTCAAACCAGAATAAACTGGGCAATGACGATGTTTTCCAGATAAAATACTCCGACACGAAAGAGCTGCCCGCTGAAGGGTAATGTGACAAAAGAATTGTGGATGCGGAATGGATTTAGAACGAAAACAAAGTCAAATCTGCAGAAAGAGAGGTTAACCAACAGATGTTAGATATCAAGAATGAACAGAAATGACCCTTGATTGAAGATTTTGAAAGAAACTTCAGTCAAGGGTCATTTCTATTTGTTCCTGAAGAGCGCCCTTTGGGGTGCTTTTTTCTTGATTATGGAAAGCCGTAAGGGTATAATACGGATGAGGTGACACCATGCGACAGTTTATTCCCTTTCTGATCCTTTCCCTGCTGCTTTCCGGCTGTGCCCCATCCCACCCGGAACCTGCTGAGCAGGTTTCCACAACAGCCACAGAAGAGACCACAATTCCGACGACCATTCCCACAGAGCCTGTAGATCCCATGCAGATGCTGCTGGATTCCATGACCGTGGAAGAAAAGGTGGGACAGCTGTTCCTGGCCCGGTGCCCCGGGGAAACTGCCGCCTCGGATCTGCTGACATACCATCTTGGTGGCTACATCCTGTTCGGTCAGGATTTTGCAGGTGAAACACCGGATTCTTTGGTCGAAAAGCTGCAAAACTGGCAGTATTCTGCCCCGATCCCCCTTCTGATCGCTGTAGACGAAGAAGGCGGCACAGTATGCCGGGTCAGCAGCCATTCTGCTTTCCGTGCCTCCCGGTTTCCTTCCCCCAGGCAGGCTTTTGCCGATGGCAGTATGGAACAGGTTCTCTCTGTGGAGACTGAAAAGGCGCGGCTTCTCAGCAGTCTTGGCATCAATGTAAATATGGGGCCGGTCTGTGATATCACCACAGAACCCGGCGCCTTTCTGTTCGAGCGTTCTCTGGGACAAAGCCCGGAGGATATCAGCCGTTTTGCCGTCTCCACCGTCAATATCATGAAAAACTACCATCTGGGCAGTGTGCTGAAGCATTTCCCCGGCTATGGCAACAATACCGATACCCACACCGGCATGGCCAGGGATGACCGCACACTGGAAGAACTGGAAAACAGCGACCTTATCCCTTTTGCTGCCGGCATGGAAGCCGGCTGCGGCGCTGTACTGGTCAGTCATACCATTGTTGCCGCTTTTGATGAAACCATGCCTGCATCCCTCTCCCCCGCCGTCCACGATTACATCCGGAAGCAGATGGACTATGATGGTGTGCTGCTTACGGATGATCTGGTGATGCAGGCCATTACCGATACCTTTGGTGCAGAAGAAGCTGCGGTCCTGGCCGTTCTGGCAGGCAATGACCTGCTGTGCAGCACGGAATATGCTGTGCAGTATGGGGCCGTTCTGAAGGCTGTCCAGGCCGGACGGATCACCATGGAACAGCTGGATACTTCTGTCATGCGGGTGCTGCAGTGGAAAAAGGATCTGGGACTGATTTTCTGATAGAAAAACCGGCGGAAAACCGCCGGTTTTTCTTATTTGTCTTCCAGCCGGGCATAGTAAAATACACTGCCCAAAATCAGTACACCGCCTGCAAGCTGCAATGCGCCGGGAATTTCACCAAAGAGAAATGCCGCCAGAGTGGCAGATACCACAGGTTCACAAAGCTTGGAGGCAGATACAAAGGACGGAGAAAAATATTTGAGGCACCAGGAGAAAATGCTGTGGCCCAGAATGGTAGAAAACAGGGCCAGCAGCAGGCCAATGATCACTGCATTGAAGCCATAAGCCACCAGGCTTTGGCCCTGCACCAGGCACATCAGCAGCAAAACAGCAGCACAGGCGCTATACACCATGTAAGTATACACCGTAGTGGATACGCCTGCCCGGACGACCCGGCCGATCAGCATATACACTGCCACGGTAACGGCCGCCAGCAGGGACAGAAAATCGCCATACAGGTGACTGCCACCCATACCGGAATCTGCCAGGGCAATGAGCACACTGCCGCCAAAAGCCACCGCAATGGCCGCCACAGCTTTGACCGACAGCTTTCCTTTCAGAAACAGGCAGAAACCCAGGGATACCCAGATCACTTCCGTGCAGACGATGATGGTGGAACTGGCAACGGTGGTATGCTGCAAAGACTCAAACCAGAAGAAAAAGTGGAGTGCCAGGAACATACCGCTGACGGCACTGAGCAGAGCGGTCTTTTTGTCCACGCTTTTCAGTTCCCGGCGAAAGACCGCGCTTCCGAAGACCACCGGGGTCTGCAGCAGCACCGTCCAGCTTAAGCGCCAGGCAGCGGTCACAGCCGATGGCGCAGAAGAATACCGCACCAGAATGGCAGACATGGAGATGCCCATAATACCAATGACGATCATGATCATGGGATGTTTTTCTATATATTTCATGTTTTTCTTCCTTACTCTTAGAAATGGACAAACCAGGGTGCCGCCTTTTTCACCACTTTATAAGCAGGGTTTTCCAGGCATTTTTCTGCCTGCTTCAGCATATCCCGGATCTGGATTCCCTGGGGACAGTGCTTCTCGCACTTGCCGCAGCCGATACACTGGGAAGCAGAGGCAGTATTTTTCCGCAGAGCAGTACACATGAGGTATTCCCGGAAACCGCTGAATTTGCCCTCGGCATAGTACCTGTTCCAGGCAGCAAAAGTGCCGGGGATATCCACCCCTCTGGGGCAGGGCATACAGTAGCCACAGCCGGTACAGCCAACCTTCATTTTGGACTGGATCGCCGCCACGACCTGAGAAAGCATATGCTGATCACCTTCTGTTAAAGATCCGGCTTCCGTTTCAGAGGCGGTTCTGATATTGTCCAGCACCATTTCCTCTGTATTCATACCGGACAGCACCACCGTCACTTCCTTCTGATCCCATAGCCAGCGGAAGGCCCACTGGGCAGGCGTATACCGGGGTTCGTGCGCCCGGAACACGGCTTCTGCTTCCTCCGGCAGATGGTTCACCAGCTTGCCGCCCCGGAGCGGCTCCATGATAATGACAGGAATGCCTTTGGCATAAGCATAGTGCAGTCCCCGGCGGCCTGCCTGGGAATGCTCATCCAGGTAATTATACTGGATCTGGCAGAAATCCCAGTCCCAGGCATCGATGATTTTGCAGAAGGTATCCGAATTGCCATGGTAGGAAAAACCGATTTGCCGGATGGCGCCGCTCTTCTTCTTTTCTGCGATCCACTGGCCAATGCCCATATCCAGCAGCCGCTGCCAGGTATCTGCATCGTTCAGCATGTGCATCAGATAATAGTCCACATAGTCGGTACGAAGCCGTCTCAGTTCCTCCTGGAACAGTTTTTCGATACCCTCAACACTTTTGATCAGATAGTGGGGCAGCTTGGTGGCAATGTGAATATCCTTACGGATGCCGTTGCGCGCAAAGATCTCACCGATGGCAGCTTCACTGCCGTTGTAGATATAGGCTGTATCATAGTAGTTCACACCATTGCGGTAGGCCAGCATGATCTCCCGCTCCGCCTCAGCCATATCGATGCTGCCTGCCTTGCGCTGAAAGCGCATGCAGCCAAAGCCCAGAACAGACAGTTTGTTTCCATATTTGTCGGTACGATATTGCATAACAGCACCTCATTTCTTATTTGCCCGTATGATATCACAGATTACCCCTGAACGCAACGCAAAAAGGAAGCCGGACAATGCATCCGGCTTCCTTTCTTTTGTCATATTTTTGTCTTTTATTTTCCTGGGCCTGCGGTGTCTGCGCCGTCACCGGTAAGTCCCAGCTCCCGGGCTGCATCCTGCCGCATTTTGTATTTAAGGATCTTGCCGGCTGCATTCATGGGGAAACTGTCCACAAAGGAAATATACCGGGGCACCTTGTGCCGGGCCATGCTGGCCTTGATATAATTGGTCATTTCCTCCACAGTTACAGAACCAGGTTCTTTCAGAATGATACAGGCCATGATCTCTTCGCCATACCGCTTGTCCGGCACACCGATGACCTGTACATCCCGTACCTTGGGATGGGTGTAGATAAATTCCTCAATCTCCTTGGGGTAGATGTTTTCGCCGCCCCGGATAATCATATCCTTCAGACGGCCTGTGATCCGGTAGGTACCGTCTGCATCCCGGCAGGCCAGGTCACCGGAATGGAGCCAGCCTTCCGCATCCACGGTGGCCCGGGTGGCCTCCGGCATCTTATAGTAACCCTTCATGGTGTTGTAACCACGGGAACAGAATTCTCCATTGGTACCATTGGGCACTTCCTCGCCGGTTTCCGGATCTATGATCTTGCATTCCACGTGAGGGAAATCATAGCCCACGGTATTGGTACGCAGATCCAGCGGATCCGTCCAGGCAGACATGGTGCTGCCGGGGGAGGATTCCGTCTGGCCGTAAACGCTGACGATGCCCCGCATATTCATTTCGTCGGGCTGGGCGGCCCGGCGCATCAGTTCCGGAGGGCAGCCTGCACCGGCCATGATACCGGTACGCATATGGGAAAAATCGGTCTTCCGGTAATCCGGATGGTTGAACATGGCAATGAACATGGTGGGAACACCATTCATGGCGGTGATCCGCTCCTGGTTGATGCAGGCCAGACTGGACTTGGCAGAGAAGTAAGGCAGGGGGCACAGGGTAGCGCCATGGGTCATGGAGGATGTCATGGTCAGCACCATGCCGAAGCAGTGGAACATAGGCACCTGAACCAGGAAACGGTCGGCTGTGGACAATCCCAGCCGGTCACCGATACACTTGCCGTTGTTGACAACGTTATAGTGCGTTAACATAACACCCTTCGGGAATCCGGTGGTACCGGAGGTGTACTGCATGTTGCACACATCATCCGGCTGGACATTGGCAGCATACCGGTAAACCTCCTCCACGGGAACCATATCCGCCCGGGCCATAGCCTCATCAAAGGTCAGGCTGCCAGGCTGCTTAAAGTCCACAGTGATGACATTGCGCAGAAACGGCAGGCGCTTGCAATGCAAGGGGGAACCTGCTTTGGTCTTTGCAATCTCAGGACATATCTCATTGATGATCTTCCGGTAATTGGAATCCAGGGCGGATTCGATCATCACCAGGGTATGGGTATCGGACTGCCGCAGCAGATATTCCGCCTCGTGAATTTTGTAGGCAGTGTTGACAGTGACCAGAACTGCACCGATCTTGGTGGTGGCCCAGAAGGTGATATACCAGGCGGGAACGTTGGTGGCCCAGATGGCAACCTTCATACCGGGACGGACACCCATGGAGATCAGTGCCCGGGCAAAGTTATCCACATCTTCCCGGAATTCCTCATAGGTGCGGGTATAATCCAGGGTGGTGTACTTAAAGGCATACTGGTCGGGGAATTCCTCGACCATCCGGTCCAATACCTGGGGGAACGTCAGGTCAATAAGGTCATCCTTTTTCCACACGTACTGGCCTGTACCGTCATGGTTGTAGTACAGCGACTTCTTCCGGGTGCGGGGGGAATTGAACCGGCTCATGTAGTTGACAAAATGGGGGAAGATGATCTCCCGGTCCTGCAGATCTTCCATCCATTCGGGTTTCCACTCCAGAGAGATAAAGCCGTCATAGTTGATGGAGCTTAAGGCCCGGATCATATCCGCCACAGGCATGTTGCCTTCGCCAATAAGGTTGTATGTATTCTTGTCATCAGAGTCTCTTAAATGGACGTGTTTGACGTAGGTACCTAAGTTTTTGATGGTGGTATCAGCACTTTCGTCAAAGTCCCGGTAAGGATGGTGCATATCCCATAGGGCACCGGTATAATCGCTGGCATAGCTTTCCAGCAGGGCACGGAGCTTTGCGGTGTCGGCGTAGATGCCGCTGGTTTTGATCAGAATGCAGACACCCAGTTCTTCTGCCAGAGGCAGCAGCCGCTCCAGATTGCTGTGGATCATCTCCTCATTGGGTTTTGATGCCCAGGCAACCACATAAGGCACTTTCAGATCATGGGCAGCACGCATCATGTCTGCCAGGACATCCGCATTGGCTGTATTTTCCGACAGATCCAGGGAGGTGTCCAGGCAGGGAATGGTCAGCTTCAGATCCCGCAGCTGCCGGATGGTGGCTGCAATGGCATGCTTATGGAAAGGACCGCCCCGGTCTGTCATTTCCGGGAATTTGAACAGGTTATAGACTTCGATGCCGGTGAACTTCATGTCCAGAGCGGCGTGTATCATTTCATCCCAGGACAGGTCGCCCCAGCCACGGGTGGAAAAGGAGAGATTCATACAGTTTCCTCCTCATATACGATTTTGTTGAGGGCATTGATATAGGCCCGGATACTGGCACCTACAATATCAGTGGAAATACCCCTGCCGGAGTAGACCTTGCCGCCGCTGCGCAGTTTGACAACGGTCTGACCCATGGCCTCCCGGCCTTCCGTAACGGCCTGGATCTGGAAATCATCCAGTTCGTAATGCTGTCCGGTAATCTGTTCCACAGCCAAAAAAGCTGCATCGATGGGGCCATCGCCAATGCTGACACCCTCCATCACCTTCTCATGCTTATGAAGTTTCAGATGGGCAGTGGCGGAAATGGTATTGCCGGAGGTGACCACATAGCTGTCCAGCACATAAGTGGGGGGAACCTGCATGGCAGCGGACGCTACAATGGCATCCAGTTCCTTGCTGCCCACTTTTTCCTTTTTATCTGCAATGACCCGGAAAGCCTCATAGACCTTGGCGCCATCCTCTTCACTCAAGTCATATCCCAGGCGGGAAGCCATCTTCATCACGGCGCTGACATCATCATGGGCAGTCAGATACATGCTGCCGTCATCCTCCTGGACACCGTGGTCAAAGGGAGAATTTTTGCTTCTTCCGGTCTGGCACATCCAGGCAATCTGGCCTGTGATCCGCTTGAGGACCGTGGTATGAACCCGGCAGGCAACGCCGTAAACATCTCCCTTGGCAGACAGGGCCCGTGCCACGTTGGGAAGGGAAACCACATTTAAGCGGTAGGAAGCCGCCTTGATCTCCCGGGCGCCGTAACGGACAGCAGCAATAGCGCAGGCATCTGCCATAGACAGGCTGTCAGAACAGGAAATGCCCAGGCAGACATCTTTCAGCATAGGGATATTGGCATAAAGCTCACGGATAAAGGCAGTGAATTCATTGGGCAGCATGGCTCCGGCGGTGTCGCAGACAGTCACAGTCCCGGCACCGGCCTCAATGGCAGCAGAAATCACTTCATACAAAAAACCAGGATCACTTCTGGTGGCATCATCCGCCACAAATTCCACATCTGCGCAGACCTTGCAGCAGGCGGCAACGGTTTCCTTGACTGCAGCAAGCATAGCATCCGGCTTTTTATGGAACAGATACTCCATCTGCACCGGGCTGACGGGAGCACAAACCTGAAGTCTGGCCTTTTTGGCTTCCTTCAGCGCATTCCAGGTCTGCTGGACACTTTCTGCATTCAGTGCCACAGGAACGGCAACAATGCTGTTCTTCACCGCAGCTGCCGCAGACTTGACCCGCAGGGCATCGATCTTGGCGCTGACAATCGGCTCCAGTTCGATCACAGAAACCCCCAGCTTGTCCAGCAGCTTGCACAGCTCGATCTTCTCCTTAAAAGACAGGGAAATATCACCGCCTGTCTGCTTCATGGTCACATCGCTGATTCGGATCTCATTCATATTGGTTTCTCCTTTTCCATAACTTGGGATAAAAAAAGTCCCCGAGGCATCGTTGCCTCAGGGACGAATCTGTGATTCGCGGTACCACCCTGGTTATTTCCCCAAAGGGGAAATCCCTTCAGACTCCAACAAGTCCTATCCCTGTAACGGGGGCAGCCGGGTTCCATTACTGAAAGCTTGCGCTTGTTCACAGAACCAACTCAGGAAGCAGATCACCCAGTTCTTCCGCACCGGCTCGCACCATCCGCCGGCTCTCTGGAACATCCAAAAAGGGTAAGATTTCCGTCATTGTCTTTCACATATATACGAATGTCATTAAATCACAAACTCAGGCATTTGTCAACAGGCAGTTTCTCCAGTTTTTTGACATCTGCGGAATTGAAAATTGTACCGAAAAGAAATTTTTATTCTTTCAGTTAAAAACATTTGACTTTTGGCCGCGGACATGATAGAGTATCGGCAATACGAAAAAGGCTGTGACGAAGACGGTCTGGGCCAGTACCCTTTCAGAGAGCTGCCGGCAGGTGAAAGGCAGCAGGATGCACCCATAAGACCCATCACTTCCGAGCCGGGATGCCGAGTGTACCGCACCAGGTTTCCACGTCTGCCCGCGTTAAGGGATAGCGCTTGTTGGAGCGTGAAGTGGCGGCTCAGGCCGCAATTTGAGTGGTACCGCGGGTAATCTATACTCGTCTCAAGATTCTTCTTGAGACGATTTTTTATTTTTCTGAAAGGAAGCAAAGACTATGACCAATCAGAACCCTGCCTCCCAGCTGATGGATATCGCAATGCGTATCCGGGATATGCGTGAAATCCTGGGCTACAGCATGCAGAAGATGGCCGAACTGACGGAAGTATCTGAAGAAATGTACCGCCAGTATGAAACCGGCACCGTCGATCTCCCCTTTACTTTTATCCATAAGTGCGCCAATGTGTTCGGCGTGGAAATCACCGTTCTGCTGGAAGGCCACTCCGCCCGTCTGTCCGGTTATACCGTTACCCGGAAAGGAAAGGGCTTGGTCACTGCCAGCGAGGACGGTATCACCATCCAGGACATGGCCCCCATGTTCCGCAAAAAGCTGGCTACCCCTTACTGGGTCACCTATGAATATGACGAAAAGCTGCAGAACCAGCCCATTCACACCACCACCCACGCCGGTCAGGAATTTGACCTGGTGCTTAAGGGTGCCATGCGTGTCAAGGTGGGCGACCGCGAGGAGATCCTCCGGGAAGGTGACAGCATCTTCTATAAATCCTCCACCCCCCACGGCATGATCGCCATTGACGGTCAGGACTGTGTGTTCCTAGCCATGATCATGGTATCCGATACCACCGACCAGCGGCTTTACATCGGCCAGAAGCGGGAAAACAATCCGGACGAGACGCTGCTGTGCCAGAAGTTCATCCGCACCCAGGAAGACGAACGGGGCGCTCTGCTGGGCACCACCTTCGACGGTGCCGAAGAGTATAACTTCGCCTTTGATACGGTGGATGCCATTGCCCGCCGCAGCCCCGACAAGTTGGCCATGATCCACATCGCCAACGATATGACGGAGCGCCGCTTTACCTTTAAGGATATTAAGGACGCTTCCTCCCAGGCAGCAAATTACTTCATGTCCCTGGGTATCCACCGGGGCGACCGGGTCATGCTGGTGCTCAAGCGCCACTACCAGTTCTGGTTCGCCATCCTGGGCCTGCACAAGCTGGGTGCCATTGCCATCCCCGCCACCAACCAGCTGGTGGAGAAGGACTTTGTTTACCGGTTCAATGCCGCCGGTGTCAGTGCTGTGGTCTGTACAGCTGACGGCGATACCGCCCATCAGATCGAACTGGCTCAGCAGCAGACCGGAACCGAGATCACCAGGATCCGGGTGGGCGGCACCCGGGAAGGCTGGCACGACTTCGATAAGGAGTACTGCCTCTTCAGCCGCCGTTATGTCCGCATGAACGATGCCCCCTGCGGCTCCGACCCCATGCTGATGCTCTTCACCTCCGGCACCACCGGCTATCCCAAGATGGCCATGCACAGCTACAAGTATGCCCTGGGCCACTATGTCACCGCCAAATACTGGCACCTGTGCGAACGGGACGGCCTCCACTTTACCATTTCCGAAACCGGCTGGGGCAAAGCCCTCTGGGGCAAACTCTACGGCCAGTGGCTCTGCGAGGGAGCTGTCTTTACCTATGACTTCGACCGTTTCGATGCAGAGAAGATCCTGCCCATGTTCAAAAAGTACAACATCACCACCTTCTGCGCACCACCCACCATGTACCGGATGCTCATCAAGCAGGATCTGAGCAAATACGACCTTTCCTCCATCCACCACGCCACCACTGCCGGCGAGGCACTGAATCCCGAGGTCTTCTACAAATTCGAGCAAGCCACCGGTCTGCGGATCGCAGAGGGCTTCGGCCAGACAGAAATGACCCTGGGCATCGCCAACCTGGTGGGCACCGAGCTGAAGCCCGGCGCCATGGGCAAGCCGGTTCCCGGCTACGGCATCGACCTGGTGGACAGCGACGGCAATCCTGTAGCCGACGGTGTCAACGGCGAGATCGTCATCCGCACCGATCCCAAGCCCACCTGCGGTGTATTCCTGGGCTATTACCGGAACAAGGATGCCACCAATGCTGTTTGGCACGATGGTATGTACCACACCGGCGACCTGGCCTGGCGGGATGAGGATGGCTACTACTGGTATGTGGGCCGTGCCGACGATGTCATCAAGTCCTCCGGCTACCGCATCGGACCCTTCGAGATCGAATCCACCATCATGGAACTGCCTTACGTTCTGGAATGTGGTGTCTGCGCCGCACCCGATGAGGTTCGTGGTCAGGTGGTCAAGGCCTGCATCGTGCTGGTAAAGGGCACCGAGGGCACTGAGGAACTGAAAAAAGAGATCCAGAACTACGTCAAACACCGCACTGCTCCCTACAAGTATCCCAGAATCGTGGAATTCCGGGAAGAGCTGCCCAAGACCATCAGCGGAAAGATCATCCGCAACAAGCTTTAATATATTGACATTTTTCAACAGAAATGGTATGATTCCCTATAATAAAAGGCTGTGATGGAGAAAAGCCTCTGCAAAGCCTGTCTCAGAGAATTGGCGGTCGGTGCGAGCCATGACAGAAGCAGACGGTTTGTCCCTCCGGAGCCGGGAGGAAGAAAATTTCGGTGAGTAGAACCTCCACGCGTCAGCTGCGTCAGTGCTTAGGGTGTGTTGGCACCCGATGAGTGGTATCTGCTGTGAGGCAGATGCAATTTGAGTGGTACCGCGGGTATGCTGTATGCAGCTCGTCTCAAGGAATCTATCTTGAGACGAGCTTTTTGCATTTTGAGAGGTGCTTATTATGGAACAAACCATGACTGGAATGGACTTTAAAATACGGGAAGTGGCAGCGCGTGTCCGGGAGCTGAGAGAAATCTCCGGCTTTACCGTGGAGGAAATGGCTGCCCGCACCGGACTGACCACCGAAGAATACATACAGTGTGAGGCAGGCAGCCGCAATCTGAGCATCGCTTTCCTGTACCGCTGTACCCTTAGCTTTGGCGTTGACATGGGCGACCTGCTGGAAGGCCGCAGCCCCAAGCTGCGCCACTATGACCTGACCCGCCGGGGTGAAGGCCAGCGCATTGAGGAAGCACACCACATGGTGGGCTGGAACCTGGCAGCAGACTTCCGTAACCGTATCGCCCTGCCCCTCTTCATGGAGATGAAGTACCGGGAGGGTGCCGAGTATGAAGATATCGAGCTTGTCACCCATGAAGGACAGGAATGTGATATCGTCATCAAGGGCCACATGAAAATCCAGATCGGCAGCCATACCGAGATCCTCCATGCTGGCGACACCATTTATTACGATTCCTCCGTTCCCCACGGCATGATTGCCGTAAACGGCGAAGATTGCGAATTCTATGCCTTCGTGCTGAGCAACTCCGCCGCCCGTGAGGGCGAGCAGGCCGCTGTTCTGGCAACCCCCGACACCAAAACAAAACAGCGGGACAAGACCCCCCGTATTTACCGCAAGTTTATTGACCGCACCGTGGAAGATGGCTGCCTCACTGCCATCAGCTTCAAGGATCCCGAGAAGTTCAACTTCGCCTTTGACGTTGTGGACGAACTGGGCAAAACCAAGCCGGAAAAGCTGGCTATGCTCCACCTTTCCGAGGATGGCACCGAACGTCGGTTTACCTTCCAGGATCTTTCCAAGCAGTCCAGCCGGGCCGCCAACTACTTCAAATCCTTAGGCATTCAGCGTGGCGACCGGGTCATGCTGGTGCTGAAGCGCCACTACCAGTTCTGGATCGCCATTCTGGGCCTGCACAAGCTGGGTGCTGTGGCAATCCCCGCCACCAACCAGCTTCTGGAAAAGGACTTTACCTACCGTTTTGCTGCCGGAAATGTCAAGGCGGTCCTCTGCACCGCCGACGGCGATGTAGCCGACGCGGTGGACGCTGCTGCCCTCAAGAGCCCCAGCCTGGAATACAGGATCCTGGTGGGCGGCAAGCGGAAAGGCTGGCATGATTTCGATGAAGAATGCGCCATGTTCCGCAGCCAGTATGCCCGCACGGAGGATGCTCCCTGCGGCTCAGATCCCATGCTGATGTTCTTCACCTCCGGCACTTCCGGCTATCCCAAGCTGGCTGCCCATAACTACAAGTACCCCCTGGGTCACTTCATCACTGCAAAATACTGGCACCGGGTCAATCCCGAGGGCCTGCATCTGACCATTTCCGATACCGGCTGGGCAAAGGCCCTGTGGGGCAAGCTCTACGGCCAGTGGCTCTGCGAAGCTGCCACCTTTGTCTATGACTTTGACCGGTTCGATGCGGAAAAGATCCTGCCTCTGTTTGCCAAGTACCATATCACCACCTTCTGCGCACCGCCCACCATGTACCGGATGCTGGCAAAACAGGATCTCAGCCACTTTGATCTGAGCAGCATCGAACATGCTTCCACAGCCGGAGAAGCGCTGAACCCTGAGGTTTACCGCCAGTTCCAGAAGGCCACCGGCCTTCCCATTATGGAAGGCTTCGGCCAGTCTGAATCCACGCTGATCATCGGCAACCTGAACGGCAGCAGCCACAAGCTGGGTTCCATGGGCAAGCCCGTTCCCCTGTACGATGTGCATCTGCTGGATCCCGAAGGCAAGGAAGTGGACACCGGTGAGACTGGTGAGATCTGCATCAACATCTCCAAGGGTCTGCCCTGCGGCCTTGCTTATTGCTATGAAGGCAACGAAGAAGTCACCGCTGAGACATGGCGGGATGGCTACTACCACACCGGCGATCTTGCCTGGCAGGATGAAGAAGGCTTCTTCTGGTATGTTGGCCGGGCTGATGATGTCATCAAGTCCTCCGGCTATCGCATCGGACCCTTTGAAATTGAATCCACCATCATGGAACTGCCCTATGTTCTGGAGTGCGGCGTTTCTGCTGCTCCCGATGAAGTCCGCGGCCAGGTGGTCAAGGCCAGCGTCGTGCTGGTGAAGGGCACTGAGGGCACCGACGAACTGAAAAAGGAGATCCAGAACTACGTCAAGCGCCGTACCGCTCCCTACAAGTATCCCAGAATTGTGGAATTTAAGGAGAGCCTGCCCAAGACCACCAGCGGCAAGATCATCAGAAAGAAACTATAATAAGCCTCCCTTTACATAGGCGAGGTTCCCCGCAGGGGCGGAGGGGTAGACAATCCCCCACCGCTTCGCGCCAGCCCTTTACACAGAAGGGCTTACGAGGTGAATCTATGAATCACAAACGCTTAACTTTATTCGCAGGCCATTATGGCAGCGGCAAGACCAATATCGCTGTCAACTATGCCCTGCACCTGGCAGGAGAAGGGAAACCGGTGGTCATCGCCGACCTGGACATCGTCAACCCCTATTTCCGCACCAAGGATTCTGCCGCGGTGCTGGAGAAGGCCGGTGTGGCCCTCATCTCTCCCCAGTACGCCAACTCCAATGTTGACCTGCCTGCCCTGCCGGCGGAAAGCTACCGGCTGGTTCAGGACAAGTCCATTTACGGCATTATGGATATCGGCGGTGACGACCGGGGCGCTTACGCTCTGGGCCGCTACGTTCCTGCCATCAAAGAAGAAAATAACTACCGAATGGTGTTCGTTGCCAACGCCAGCCGTCCCCTCACCCGAACACCGGAGGAGGCACTGGAAGTCATGCGGGAAATCGAAGCCGCCTGCGGCCTGCGGTTTACCGACATCATCAACAATACCAATCTTGCAAGCGAAACCACTGCGCAAACGGTTCTGGATTCTCTTCCCTATATAGAGGAATTGAGCCGGTTGAGCGGACTTCCCATCTTTGCCACCACTGCCGTTACTGCCGTAGCGGAAATGCTGGAAGGAAAGATCCCGGAGGTTCTTCCCCTGCAGTTGCAGGAAAAATACTTTGATCTACCATCCCAGAAGCCGATGTCACGGCCTCTGTGGGGTTAAGGAGGAAATACTATGGCAAAAGTCACATTCAACACCGACCTGTGCAAAGGCTGCGGCCTGTGTGTCAATGCCTGCCCCAAGGGCATCCTGGCCATTGATGCCGAGCAGATCAACAAAAAAGGCTATTCCCCTGCTGTGATGAAAGACCAGGACAAGTGCATCGGCTGCGCTTTCTGCGCCACCATGTGCCCGGACTGCATCATCACCGTAGAGAAGTAAGGAGGTAAATTTATGGCTCAGCGTGTACTTATGAAGGGCAACGAAGCCATTGCGGAAGCCGCCATCCGGGCAGGCTGCCGTCACTACTTCGGCTATCCCATCACTCCCCAGACAGAAATCGCTGCCTACATGGCTAAGAAGATGCCCAAGATCGGTGGTGTCTTCCTGCAGGCAGAGAGCGAGATCGCTTCCATCAATATGGTTTACGGCGCAGCAGCCACCGGCTGCCGGGTCATGACCTCCTCCTCCAGCCCCGGAATCAGCCTGAAATCCGAGGGTCTGAGCTACATTGCCGGTTCCGACATTCCCGCTCTGGTGGTCAATGTCCAGCGCGGTGGCCCCGGTCTCGGCGGCATCCAGCCCTCCCAGTCTGACTATTTCCAGGCCACCAAGGGCGGTGGTCACGGCGACTACCGGATGATCGTTCTGGCCCCCGCTTCCGTTCAGGAAATGGCAAGCCTCACCATCAAGGGTTTCAACCTGGCTGATAAATACCTGATGACCTCCATGATCCTGGCAGACGGTACCATCGGTCAGATGATGGAACCCATCTCCTTCGAAGAAGCTGAAGTGGAAACCTATGAAAAGCCCTGGGCCCTCACCGGCACTGAGGGCAAGCGGAAGCACAACATCGTCAACTCCCTGTATCTGCAGCCCGACGCTCTGGAAAAGAAGAATTTCGAGCGCTATGAGCGGTACAAGATCGTGGAAGAAAACGAGCCCATGTGGGAAGAGTACATGATGGAGGATGCAGAAATCTGTGTCGTAGCCTTCGGCATTGCCTCCCGTGTTGCCAAGAATGCGGTGGTTGCTGCAAGAAACGAAGGCATCAAGGTGGGCCTTATCCGCCCCATTACCCTGTGGCCCTTCCCCAAGAAGGCCCTCCGCGCCGCTGCTGACAAGTGCAAGAGCTTTATTTCCGTGGAACTGAGCATGGGTCAGATGATCGAGGACATTCAGCTGGCTACCGAATGCCTCCGGCCTGTTACCCTGTGCAACCGGGCAGGCGGCATGATCCCCAGCCCCGACCAGGTTCTGGAATCCATCCGCAAGGCCCAGAAAGGAGAATAAGTTATGGCAATCGTATTTGAAAAACCCAAGGCATTGACCGATGCCGTTCTCCACTACTGCCCTGGCTGCCCCCACGGCATCATCCACCGGCTGGTTGCCGAAGCCATTGACGAACTGGGCATTGAAGGTCAGACCATCGGTGTTGCCCCTGTTGGCTGCGCCGTTATGGCCTACGACTACTTCGCCTGTGATATGATCGAGGCTGCCCACGGCCGTGCACCCGCTGTTGCCACCGGCATCAAGCGCTGCCGTCCTGACAACATTGTTTTCACCTATCAGGGTGACGGCGACCTGGCTTCCATCGGCATGGCCGAAACTGTCCACGCCGCTGCCAGAAATGAAAACATCACCATCATCTTCGTCAACAATGCCATCTACGGTATGACCGGCGGCCAGATGGCTCCCACTTCCCTGCCCGGCCAGGTAACCCAGACCTCCCCCTACGGCCGTGATGTGAACCACTGCGGCTGGCCCATCCGGGTATCTGAGATGCTGGCAACACTGGAAGGCCCTGAGTACATTGCCCGTGTGGCTGTGAACAACGTCAAGAACGTCAAGCAGGCCAAGAAGGCCATCAAGAAAGCCTTTGAAAACCAGATCCAGGGCAAGGGCTTCTCCCTGGTGGAAGTTGTTTCCGCCTGTCCCACCAACTGGGGCATGACCCCCCAGAAGGCACTGGAATGGGTAGAAAGCGATATGCTTCCCTACTATCCCATCGGTGTTTACAAGGACAGAACCGCTGCAAAGGAGGCTGCAAAGTAATGAAAACCACTCAGATTCTGTTTGCAGGTTTCGGCGGTCAGGGCGTTCTGTTCGCCGGTAAATTCCTGGCCTACAAGGGCCTGGTGCAGGACAAGCAGGTTTCCTGGCTGCCCTCCTACGGCCCCGAAATGCGTGGCGGTACCGCCAACTGCTCTGTTATCCTCTCCGACACGCCCGTCGGCTCTCCCATCATCACCACACCTGATGTGCTGGTTGCCATGAACCTGCCCAGTCTTCAGAAATTTGTCAATGACGTGGTTCCCGGCGGCATCATCATTCTCGATTCCACCCTCATCAGCGCAAAGGTGGAGCGTGACGATGTGAAGGTATTCTACGTTCCCGCCACCCAGATGGCAAAAGACGCAGGTTATCCCACGCTGGCCAACATGATCCTCACCGGCAAGGTTCTGAAGGAATCCGGTGCCGCCGCCTGGGAAGGCAACCGGGAAACCCTGGAAGCCTTTATCCCTGCCAAGAAAGCAAACCTTATCGATGTCAACTGCCAGGCCCTCCAGTCCGGCTACGATTTCTAACGGAAAGGAAGCAACCACCATGCTGGATATTAAGATTCAGAGAACCGAAACGCCTAAGGCAAAGCCCGCTCCCGGTCAGAAGCTGGGCTTCGGCAAGATCTTTACTGACCACATGTTTGTTATGAACTACACCGAGGGCAAGGGCTGGCACGATCCCCGCATCGAGCCTTTCCACAACATCTCCCTGTCCCCTGCCGCCATGGTCTACCACTATGGCCAGGAGATGTTTGAGGGTCTGAAAGCCTACAAGGGCCCCGACGGAAATGTTTACCTGTTCCGCCCTGACATGAACGCCAAGCGCACCAACAGCACCAACGACCGTCTGGTGATCCCTCAGCTTCCCGTGGAGGATTTTGTCCAGGCTGTCAGCGCAGTGGTTGATGTTGACCGGGACTGGATCCCCAGTGATCCCGGCACCTCCCTGTATATTCGACCCTTTATCATCGCCACCGATGAATTCCTGGGTGTCGCCCCCTCCAAGACCTACCTGTTCATGGTCATTCTATCCCCCAGCGGCGCTTACTACGAAAGCGGTTTGGCACCTGTGGGCATCTGGATTGAGGACGAGTACGTCCGGGCTGTCCGGGGCGGTATCGGCTTTGCCAAGACCGGCGGCAACTACGCCGCTTCCCTCATCGCCCAGCAGAAGGCCCATGACGCTGGCTATTCCCAGGTTCTGTGGCTGGATGGCGTAGAGCGCAAGTACATTGAAGAAGTTGGCGCCATGAACATCTTCTTCAAGATCGCCGGTAAGGTGGTCACTCCCAGCCTCAACGGTTCCATTCTGCCTGGCATTACCCGTAACTCCACCATCCAGCTGTGCAAGGACTGGGGCTACGAGGTGGAAGAGCGGAAGATCTCCGCGGAAGAGCTGCTGGAAGCCCAGAAAAACGGCACCCTGGAAGAGTGCTTCGGCACCGGCACCGCTGCTGTCATCTCTCCCGTGGGCAAACTGCGCTACCAGGATGATGTAATGACCATCAACGGCGGCAACATCGGCCCTCTGAGCCAGAAGCTGTATGACACCATCACCGGTATCCAGACAGGCATCCTGCCCGACGAAAAGGGCTGGAGAGTCAAGGTCGGCGGCTAAAACTGCATCAAAAAAGAGCCATCTGATGATGGCTCTTTTTTACAGCTTCAGTATCCGCTCTGCCGTCTTATGGGCAATCTGTTCCTTCTGCTCTGAAGTCAGATCCAGCGCCAGGAATCGCTGCACTTCCTCCACCGGATCCCACAAGGGATAATCCGAACCAAAAGCCAGCCGCTCCGCGCCATAGAGATTCACGTAGCGCTCTGTCTCTCTTGGCCCCAGGAAAATGGAAGCACTGGAAAGGTCCATGACGCAGTTGGTGTCTTTCAGAATCTCACAGGCGGTTTCATACATGCTGTAGCCGCCGAGATGGGCGCCGATGGTCTCCAGTTTGGGAAACAGCTGCAGAATATGCCGCAGCCGGGTGGGATGGGAGAAATCATACCGAGGGTCTCCCATATGGAAAATCACCGGCAGTTTTCCCTGAATGGATTCATACATGGGAAAAAGCCTGGGATCATCAATGTCAAACTGCTGGAAATCCGGATGGATTTTGATGCCCTTCAGTCCCATCTCCTGGATCCGGGCCACCTCATCCGCAAGATCTGCCATAGCCGCATGAACAGTGCCGAAGCCCACAAAATTCGGGTTATCCTGCACTTCCTGATGGATAAAATTGTTGATGGACTGGACGTGGCTTGCCTTATTCGCCACCGGAAGCACTACGCACCGGCTGATGCCGGCCTGCTGCATGCGCAGGTTCAGCATGGCCGTGGTACCGTCCATTCTCCGTCCGTCCAGATGGTAAAAGTCCCGGATGCTGTTCACTGCGGCATCTGCAATTTTCACAGGATATATATGGGTATGAATATCAATGATCTGCATGGGATCGCCTCACGATCTTTGTATCTTTTTTACAGGGAAAGCAAATTCTGTGCGTTTCGGAAACAAATTTTTTCCCGGTCACTGCCGCCGATGTCCAGGGATTCCAAAAATTTCAGTTCCCAGGCAGGCCGGTGCCAGGGCATGTCCGAAGCAAACAGCAGCCTGTCCGGCGTATGGGTGTCCACGATCCTCTGGGCTATGGGTTTCGGCATCGCGCCGTAGCCATAGGAAATATCCATCCAGATATCCAGTCCGCATAGTTTCTGCAGGACTTCCTCACCACAGCCCATGCCGCCCCAGTGAGCCGCTACAACGGGGGTATCCAGCCACCGCAGCGCACCCAGCAAATGATCCGGCATGCCATGATACGGCGGCGGGAAGCCGTAATCCATACCGGCATGAAACAGTGTGATGAATCCCAGTGCAGAGATTTTTTTATAAATAGGCTTCATTTTTTCCGCATCGGCGTAAAATCCCTGGTACTCCGGATGGAGCTTGATGCCCTGAATGCCTGCCTGCTTCAGATGTTCCAGCATTTCCAAAGCATCTGGCGCATCCGGATGCACCGAGCCAAAGGCAACCACAGCCGGATCCCGGTTCATCTCTATGGCAAACTGATTCACATTGGCCTGCTGCTTTGGATTGGTCGCAATGCTGTGCACCACAGAAATATCCACACCGTCTTTTTTCATCTCTTCTTTCAGCGAGGCCAGGGTTCCGTCTGTCTGGGGAACAACGCCGCCTACCTCATAGGACAGCTTCCCAACGGCCCGGGCCGCAATTTTTACCGGAAAAGCATGGGTGTGAAAATCGATCAGCATTGGCTTCAACTCCTTACTGTCTGCATTATAGCACGCCTTAAAAATATTTCAAGTTTCCCCCGGCTTTGCAGACGGCTTTCCTGGAAAGACAGCTGTGGCAGAATCGACAAAAATATGAAAGCCGCAGCCCTTTTTCCATAGACATTGGTTCTAAATTTTTTGAACATTTTTCCACGCAAGGAAAATATTTGTCTTTCTTCCATGGACTTTTCCTGTTTTTTGTCATCAAAATTTGTCAAAAGAAAGAAATTGTTTATATATTTCTATTGACTAAATACCCTGTCAGTGTTAAACTATGTAGCAACCGATACAGTCAACACGATGATGAAAACCAGTACATATCCGCATGTTTTTCCAGAGAGCTGCCGGCCGGTGCAAGGCAGTAAAAACCGGGATATGGAATTCCTTTCGGAGTGGCTTTGCTGAAGATGATCTTTCGGTAGGCGAAGACGGGTAGGGCCCGATACAGCCTGCGGATCTGCTAGGATCCCATGAGGCCCCTTTGGGGGCAAACTGAGGTGGTACCACAGGAATTTCTTGTCCTCTGCTTGGATGGCAGAGGCTTTTTCTTTTCCCCGCAACAATAAAAATGATGGAGAAAATACATGATTATCACGGATTTTTTGGAAAGAAACGCACGGCTTTACGGTCAGGAAACGGCACTGGTGGAGATCAATCCTTCCGAAAAGAGAGATAAAGCCGTTACCTGGTGGGACTTCAACCTGATCGAAAGTGCCGGACAGGATGCCCCCTACCGCCGGGAAATGAGCTGGAAGGATTTTGACCGCCGGGCCAACCGGTTCGCCAACCTACTGCTCAGCCGCGGTCTGAAAAAGGGAACCAAAGTAGCTGTGCTGCTGATGAACTGTCTGGAATGGCTTCCGATCTATTTCGGTATTCTGAAAGCCGGCTGCATTGCTGTCCCCATGAATTTCCGCTACGCCAGCGATGAGATCCAGTATTGTCTGGACCTGGCCGATGTGGATGTGCTGGTATTCGGCCCGGAATTTGTCAGCCGTATGGATGCCATCTGTGAAGACATCCCAAAGGTGAAGATGCTCTTCTACGTGGGAAATGACGGCCCTGCCTATACCGAGGACTGTATGAAGCTCATGGGCTTCTGCTCCTCCAGCGCTCCTCCCATTGCTTTGACCGAGGAAGACGATGCCGCCATCTATTTCTCCTCCGGCACCACCGGCTTCCCCAAGGCCATTCTGCACAACCATCTTTCCCTGGTGCATTCCTGTCTGACGGAACAGAACCACCACTCCCAGACCCGGGAAGATGTGTTCCTGTGCATTCCTCCCCTGTACCACACCGGCGCAAAGATGCACTGGTTTGGCTCCCTGCTTTCCGGCTCCAAGGCCGTTCTGCTGCGGGGTGTCAAGCCGGAGTGGATCCTCCGGGCAGTCACCGAAGAACGGTGTACCATCGTCTGGCTGCTGGTGCCCTGGGCCCAGGATCTGCTGGATGCCATCGACGACGGACGGGTTGATCTGAGCAAGTTCCGTTTGGATCAGTGGCGACTGATGCATGTGGGTGCCCAGCCTGTTCCTCCCAGTCTGATCCGCCGCTGGATGAAGGTGTTTCCCCACCACGCTTATGACACCAACTACGGCCTGTCCGAATCCATCGGCCCCGGCTGTGTCCATTTGGGTGTGGAAAATGTTCACAAGGTAGGCGCCATTGGCAAGCCTGGCTTTGGCTGGCAGACCCGGATCGTGGATGAACAGGGCAAGAATGTTGTCCCCGGTGATGTCGGCGAGCTGATCGTCAAAGGCAACGGCGTAATGACCTGCTACTATAAAAACCCCGAAGCCACCGCAGAAGTTCTGAAGGACGGCTGGCTCTTCACCGGCGATATGGCCCGGGAAGATGAGGAAGGCTTCATCTATCTGGTGGACCGGAAGAAGGATGTCGTTATTTCCGGCGGTGAAAATATCTATCCTGTCCAGATCGAGGACTTCCTGCGCAGTTTCAGTAAGATCAAGGATGTGGCTGTGATCGGTCTTCCGGACAGCCGCCTGGGTGAGATCACTGCAGCCATCATTGAAATCAAGGATGGCGAAACCTGCACCGAAGATGAGATCAACACCTTCTGCCTGGCACTGCCCCGGTATAAGCGTCCCAGGAAGATTTTCTTCGACAAGGTTCCCCGGAATCCCACCGGAAAAATTGAAAAGCCTGTTCTGCGGGAGAAGTACTGCCAGGGCCGCCTGGTGGAAGTGCAGATCACCGGCTAAGACAAGGAGGCTACCCTATGAAACAACTGATGCTGGGCAATGAAGCCGTTGCCCGTGGATTATACGAAGCCGGATGCATGTTCGTATCCAGCTACCCCGGCACTCCCAGTACGGAGATCACCGAAGCTGTGGCAAAGTACCCGGAGGTTTACGCAGAATGGGCACCCAATGAAAAGGTGGCCATGGAGGCCGCCTTCGGTGCCTCCCTGGCTGGCCGCCGCTCCTTCTGCGCCATGAAGCACGTAGGTCTGAATGTGGCTGCCGATCCCCTGTTCACCATTTCCTATACCGGTGTCAATGCCGGTATGGTCATCGGTGTGGCAGATGATGCCGGTATGCACTCTTCCCAGAATGAGCAGGATTCCCGGCATTACGCCCGGTCCTCCAAGATTCCCATGCTGGAGCCTTCAGATTCCGCCGAAGCACTGGAATACGCCAAACTGGCCTACGAGCTGTCTGAGCAGTTTGATACCCCTGTCCTGCTGAAAATGTGTACCAGAGTATCCCACTCCCAGAGCCTTGTGGAGTTGGGTGACCGTACTGAAAAACTGAAAGAATATGTGCGGGATGTCCCCAAATATGTCATGATGCCAGGTTTTGCCAAGAAGCGGCATCCCGTGGTGGAAGCCAGAACCGCTGCACTGACAGAATATGCCGAGACCGCCCCCATCAACCGGCTGGAGCCAGGCCGCAGCAACAAGTACGGTTTCATCACCGATTCCACCTGCTATCAGTATGTCAAGGAGATCTGCGGTGACGAATATCCTGTTCTGAAGCTGGGCATGGTATGGCCCATGCCGGAAAAGAAGATCCAGGACTTTGCCGCCTCCGTGGAAAAACTGTTTGTGGTGGAAGAGCTGGACGGCTTTATCGAAGCCCATGTCAAGTTCATGAGCATCCCCTGCTCCGGCAAGGATACCTTCCCCCTCATTGATGAACTGAGCCAGAACAAGATCGCAGAGGCACTGCATGTTCCCTTTGAACAGGGCATCCGGCTGGAGGAGACCATTCCGCCCCGGCCCCCTGTCATGTGCGCAGGCTGCCCCCACCGGGGTCTGTTCTATACACTGAAAAAGAACAAACTGACAGTTCTGGGCGACATCGGCTGCTATACGCTGGGTGCCGCCGCTCCCCTGGCCGCTGTGGACAGCGTCATCTGCATGGGTGCTTCCGTTTCCGGCATCCATGGCTTCTCCAAATCTCAGAACGGCGCCATGGACAACCGCACCGTTGCCGTCATCGGCGACTCCACTTTCATGCACTCCGGCATTACCGGCCTGGTGAACATTGCTTACAACGAATCCAATGCCACCGTCATCATCGTGGACAATTCCATCACCGGTATGACCGGCCATCAGCAGAACCCCACCACCGGCTTCAATCTGAAGGGAGATCCCTGTGCCAAGATTGATCTGGAGACCCTTTGCCGGGCTGTTGGCATCAAACGTGTGCGGGTCATCGATCCCTATGACCTGAAGCAGTGTGATGAAGTCATCAAGGAAGAGCTTTCCGCCAATGAGCCCTCTGTTATCATCTCCCGCCGTCCCTGTGCCCTGCTGAAATACGTCAAGCACAAGGCTCCCCTGCAGGTGGACACCGACAAGTGCGTGAGCTGCAAGGCCTGCATGAAAATCGGCTGCCCCGCCATCAGCATTGCAGACGGCAAGGCGAAAATCGATGCGACCCAGTGTGTGGGCTGCGGTGTCTGCCAGCAGCTGTGCAAATTCGGCGCACTGAAGGAGGACTAAGGATGAAAACCAAGAACATTATGATCGTCGGTGTCGGCGGACAGGGAAGTCTTTTGGCCTCCAAGCTTCTGGGCCGGTTGTTCCTGACCCGGGGCTACGATATCAAAGTCTCCGAAGTTCATGGTATGAGCCAGCGGGGCGGCAGCGTTGTCACCTTTGTCCGCTTCGGAAGTAAGGTCTACTCTCCCATCATTGATAAGGGCGAAGCCGATTACATCGTATCCTTTGAACTGCTGGAAGCTGCCCGCTGGACAGAATATCTGAAGCCCGGCGGAAAGATCATCGTCAATACCCAGCAAATCAATCCCATGCCTGTGGTCATTGGTACTGCCGAATATCCCGAAGATCTGGTAGCCAAAATGGAAGCTGCCGGACTGGCAGTGGATGCTTTTGATGCACTGACCCTGGCAGAGCAGGCAGGCTCTGCCAAAGCTGTCAATATTGTCCTCATGGGCCACCTGTCCCGGAACTTCGACTTTACAGAAGAAGAGTGGCTGGACGCCATTGCTCAGAGCGTTCCTCCCAAATTCCTGGAACTGAACAAAACTGCATTCCTGCTGGGCAGAAACGCCTAAGCCGGAAAAATAAGGAGAGAGTCAACCATGGCAAACTATTATCAGCCGGAAATCGAAACCATGCCCTATGACCAGCTGCGTCAGCTGCAGAATGAGCGTCTGGTAAAGCAGGTCAGACACGTATGGGATAATGTGCCCTACTACCGCAAGAAGATGGAAGAAAAGGGTCTAACACCCGAGGATATTCAGAGTGTGGATGACCTGCACAAGCTGCCTTTTCTGACCAAGGCAGACCTGCGGGATGCCTATCCCTATGGCCTTATGGGTAAGCCCAAGTCGGAATGTGTCCGGATCCACTCTACCTCCGGTACCACCGGCAAGCGTGTAATGGCCTTCTATACCCAGCACGATATCGACCTGTGGGAGGACTGCTGCGCCCGTGCCATCGTGGCTGCCGGCGGTACCAAGGAAGACGTGCTCCATGTGTCCTATGGTTACGGTCTGTTTACCGGCGGTATGGGTCTGCACGGCGGCGGCCATAAGGTGGGTTGCCTGACCCTGCCTATGTCCTCCGGCAATACCGACCGGCAGCTGCAGTTCATGGAAGATTTGGGCTCCACCATCCTGTGCTGCACGCCCTCCTATGCCGCTTACCTGGCAGAATCCATTCATGAGCGGGGCTTGCAGGATAAGATCCATCTGAAGGCCGGCATCTTTGGTGCGGAAGCCTGGAGCGAGGACATGCGCCGGGATATCGAAAACAAGCTGGGTATCAAAGCCTATGACATTTTCGGCCTGACTGAACTCTCCGGCCCCGGTGTTTCCTTTGAATGCGAAGAACAGACCGGCATGCACATTAACGAAGACCACTTCATTGCCGAGATCATCGATCCCGATACCGGAGAAGTTCTGCCGGAGGGCACCAAGGGTGAGCTGGTATTTACTTCTCTGACCAAGGAAGCCTTCCCCCTGCTGCGCTACCGCACCCGGGATATCTGTGTGCTGAGCCGCAAAAAGTGCTCCTGCGGCAGAACATTTGTGAAAATGGCCAAGCCCATGGGCAGAAGCGATGATATGCTGATCATCCGCGGTGTCAACGTGTTCCCCTCCCAGATCGAGACCGTTCTGATGCAGCAGGGCTATGCCGCCAACTATCAGATCATCGTAGACCGTGTCAACAACTCCGACACCTTCGAGGTCATGGTGGAAATGACCCCCGATATGTTCTCCGACTCCCTGGCCAAGGTCGCCAGGGCAGAAAAGGAACTGGTGGGTGCACTGAAGTCCATGCTGGGCATCGCCGCCAAGGTGAAGCTGGTAGCTCCCAAGTCCATCACCCGCAGCGAAGGCAAGGCTGTCCGTGTCATTGACAAGCGCAAGATCTAAGGAGGTAAGGCTATGAACATTTATCAGATTTCTGTATTCCTGGAAAATAAGGCCGGTAAGCTGGCAGAAGTCACCAAGCTGCTGGCTGACAGCAATGTGGATATCCGCGCCATCTCCATTGCGGAAACTGCCGAATATGGTCTGGCCCGTCTGATCGTGGACGATGCACCCAAAGCCAGTTCCATTCTGCTGCAGCACGGCGACATGATCTCCATGACCCCGGTCTGGGCAGTGGAAGTGCCTGACCGTCCCGGCGGACTGTATGAACTGCTGACCGCCCTGGCAGAAGCCCATGTCAATGTGGAATACATGTACTCCCTGTTTACCCATCGGGAAGGCTGCGCTTACATGGTCATGCGGATTGCTGATGAGCCCAAGTTCCTCAGCACCCTGGGTGACCGCGGTATCAAGCTCATGACCATGGAAGAACTGGGACTGAAATAACAAAACAGCCTGCTGCAAAGATCCCTTTGCAGCAGGCTTGCTTTTCTATGTGGATTCACGCTGAAAGCGTTTCCTCAGGCAACCGTATTACAGATAACGCTTTGGTTCCTGCCAAGGTTCTTCTTCCTCCGGCTGATACCGGGGCTGCTCCGGAACCGGCGGCTGCTTTCTGGGAGGCATGCCGTCATCCCGGTTCCGGTTGAAGAACAGGAAGAAGGGCTCCGTCACACGGAAGAAAATACTCAGTACCAGAAACAGCACATTGTTGGAAGGATCCATGGAGGTGTAAACATCGTACATAGCCATGTAGTACAGCACCACAGCAGCAATTCCCACACCGATCAACGGCAGAACCAGTCCGCAAATGACCATAGCCGGACCCAATACCGTATGCATGATGGCATCTTCCGACACGCCGTAGGCTGCGGTACGGAACAGCTCCACACACATAGAAACGGCAACTACAGCCACCGCAATGCTGATCAGTACCGTAATGCTATTGAGGATCAAAAGGATCTTCCGTTTGGACTTGATCTGTCCTTTCACCACGTAGCGGTACTGGTCAGAAAGACTGCCCAGGATCCACACATTCAGCACCGGAACCCAGCTGAGCCAGGCTTTCCGGATGCCACGGCGTTTGGCAACAGTGTATAGTGCAAGTGCCGACAGCACATAGGTGGCAATGCCAAACAGGCAGGATGGGATACCGGATGTTACGATTCCCATGACCGCAAATGCCAATTCCTCCATCCAGATGGGATCAGAATATATATTCATTGTATCTCTCCTTTATGTGTACAGTTGCCGGACCATCCGGCTGAAAAGAAGGCGGCGTGGTATCCACGCCGCCTTCTACCATTTCCATTAGTTGGTGTAGTTATCGAAATAACCCTGGATGTGGATGATGGGAGTACCCTTGTCACCGGAGCCGGAGGTCAGATCGCACAGGGAGCCGATCAAATCGGTCAGGCGGCGGGGAGTCGTTCCCTGGGAAGCCATGGAGCCAGCCAGATCGCCCTTGGCACGGATGGCACTTTCAATGGCGGCCTTCAGTGCATCGCCGGACAGGTTTGCAAAATCATTGTCAGCCAGGTACTTCAGCTTCAGCTCATTGGGGGTGCCCTCCAGGCCGGAAGTATAGGCGGGGGAAACCACGGGGTCAGCCAGTTCCCAGATCTTACCCACAGGATCCTTGAATGCACCGTCGCCGTAGACCATAACTTCCACCAGCTTGCCGGTCTTTTCCAGGAACTTGTTCTGGATTTCCTTTACCAGTTCCATGCACTCTCTGGGGAACAGCTTGACCATACCCTCAGTAGACTTGTTGGAACCCAGCAGACCGTACTTTTCGTTGCAGCCGCTGCCGTTTACAGGAGCAGTCAGAATATCGTCCAGACCGCAGACCCGCTCTGCACCGGCACCCCACAGCAGACGCTTGGAGCGTGCACGGGTGTGGATATCACAGGTCAGAACATTCTTGGTATAGTCCAGGATCACTCTGGGATCATTGGCGAAGATCACTTCCACCTCGGCACCCTCTTCCCGAACCAGGTCGGAGTAATACTGCACATAGTCCACCAGGGTGAAAGGATGCAGGTTCTCACCGAACAGGGCACGGTAGCGCTCCAGAGTCAGAACATCGGAGTAGGGATTGACCTTGGCTTCATCCAGCTTGTCCAGAGAAACCAGCTCATTGCCCACCTCATCGGAAGGATAGCTCAGCATCAGAATCACCTTCTTGCAGCCACGGGCAATACCCCGCAGGCAAATGGCAAAACGGTTACGGGACAGGATGGGGAAAATGACACCCACAGTCTCGCCGCCAAGCTTGGCGCGGACATCGGTGGCAATGGCATCCACGGAAGCATAGTTGCCCTGGGCACGAGCCACAATAGACTCGGTCAGTGCTACAACGTCACGGTTGCGGATCTCATAGCCTTCGCTCTCAGCGGCTTCCAGAACGCTGGTTACAGCGATCTGCGCCAGATCGTCACCCTCACGGATGATGGGGCAGCGAATGCCACGGGAAATAGTTCCGACTTTTCTTTCCATATAGTTACCTCATTTCCCCGGCCGGGGCAGATCCCTGGTCGGATTGAATCAACAATTTGACACAATAGTTATACCGCAATTTATTTCGTTTTTCAATCTTTTTTTTGTGAATTTATCATGACGAAAAAGAATTGTTATATTTCACAAATCCACCCAGCAGCAACACTTGCCCATATGTCGCAATACATAATGCGCATTCTAATCTGTATCTTCCGCAAAAAAGGCCACTGCCACCGCGCCGGGGCCTGCGTGAGTTCCCACAACACTGCCCACCACTGCATAAGGAAGTTCCTCCAAATGTCCCTCCCAAAGTGCAGCACTGTCCTGAATGTACTTTTTCAGCAGTGCATCGGAAAGGCCTGTATAGCCCAGCAGCACCGGTTTCCGGAAGTCTACGCCCCCTGCCTTTTGGATCTCCTGCACCAGCAGGTTGTTTGCCTGGCGGGAACCCCGGGCTTTTCCCAGTATCCGGATTTCACCATTTTCAATGCACAAAACCGGCTTGATGTTCAGCAGCCCGCCTGCCAGAGCCACAGCAGAGGAGATCCGGCCACCCTTTTTCAGATATTCCAGGGTATCCAGCATCGCCAACAGCCGTATCTTTTCCCGCTTCTGCATCAGCTTCCAGGCAATGGTCTCGGCATCCAGTCCGGCATCCACCAGTCCCAGGGCATATTCTGTAAGAATAGCGCTGCCCAGAGCTATGCTCTGGCTATCCACCACATGCACCCTGCCGGAAAATTCTGCCGCCGCAATGACTGCACTCTGGTAGGTACCGGACAGGCGGGAAGAACAAGTGATGCAGACCACGTCAAAGCCTGCCTCCACCGCTTCGGCAAACGCCTCTTCAAAAACAAATGGCGTTGCCTGGCTGGTGCTGGGCAGCACATCGCTTTCAACCAGTTTCTCATAGAAGGTATGGCTGTCGATGGTGATGCCGTCAACAAATTCCGCTTCTCCAAAATGAATGGTCAGCGGAACCACTCTGACCCGGCTGCGCACCTGAGGCGTCACATCCGCAGTGGAATCCACAATGATCTTTACAGACATAGTTTTACTCCTTTTCTCTCAATCCATCCTTACAGATGGTATGCAGATTTCCGGCAATTTTTGCCAGCACATCATAAAATACTTCCCGCTGTGCATCTGTCAGTCCGGCCCCTGCCTGGGCGACTGCCAGTTCTGCCCGGTCGCAGACCGCTCTGGCTGCTGCACATCCCGCTTCCGTCAGACGAAGTATGGCCCGGTAGCGAACACCATTGCGCTGCTCCACTGTCAGAAGTCCGGCCTGTTCCAATTCTGACACCGTGCGGGAGACAGCGGCTTTGTCCTTATCACAGATCTCACATAACCGAACGCTGGTAAGGCCGTCGGGATACCGGGACATGGCCAGCAGACACTGGGCATGGGGACCTTTCAGACCGTACTTTGCCATCTCCACCCGTTCGATCCTCTGTACATCGTGGTACATGGAGGCAATGGCCCCGGAAAAAATTTCATATCGGCTGATCAATACAATCTTCCTTTCTCATGTTGAGATATCAACTTCTCACACCCTACCATATAGATGTTGATATGTCAACATTCTTGATTTTGTCAACAAGTGTACAGATTGCGTTTTGTTTCTTCCTTTGCCATATGCTGGTTGTTTTTTTTGACAATGGATGCTATAATACAAGTTAATGTACGAAACTGGAATTATCCAATCCGGGAGGTTACTATGAATATTATCATTGCAGGTGATGGTAAGGTCGGTTCCATGCTGACCCGCCAGCTCTCCACCGAGGGACACAACATCACCGTTATCGATTCCAATGCAAAGGTTCTGGAAGCAACCATAGAACGTTATGATGTGATCGCAGTTCATGGAAACTGCGCATCCATGGACGTGCTGATGCAGGCAGGTGTAAAAGATGCTGATCTGCTGATCGCCGCCACCAGCGAGGACGAGGTGAATCTGTTGTGCTGCACCACCGCCCACGCACTGAATCCCAAGCTGCACACCATCGGACGGATCCGGAATCCCGAATACACAGAGCAGATCTACCGCATGCGCAATGTTTTCGGTTTGTCCATGGTCATCAATCCGGAAAACCAGACTGCCACTGAAATCGACCGGCTTCTGAAATACCCCGGCTTCCTGCGCAGAGACACCTTTGCCAAGGGCCGGACGGAGATCGTGGAGCTGAGAGTCAGCAGCGGCAGCAAATTGTGCAATGTCCGCCTGATGGATCTGCGCAATATCGTCCGCTGCCAGGTGCTGGTCTGCGCTGTTCTGCGGGACGGCAACGCCATCGCTCCCAAGGGCGATTTCGTTCTCCGGGAGGGTGACCGGGTATTCTTCACCGCTTTGTCCCAGAATCTGACCACCTTGCTGAAAAATCTGGATATTCTGACCCGCCGGGTACGGAATGTCACCATCTGTGGCGGCGGACGGATCAGCTATTACCTGGCCAGCCGGCTGAAGCGCTCCGGTATCTCTTCCCGGATCATTGAGCGGGACTACGAGCGCTGCCAGGAGCTGTGCGAACTTCTGCCGGATGCCGAGATCATCCACGGCGATATTACTGACCAGGATCTGCTGGAAAGTGAAGGTATGTCAATGAGTGATGCCCTTGTGACGCTGACCGGCATAGATGAAATGAATATGATCGTTTCCCTGTATGCCGCTTCCCAGGGTGTTCCCCAGGTCATTACCAAGCTGAGCCACACCAGCAATCTGAATCTGATCGACAATCTCTCCCTGGGCAGTGTGGTCTGCCCCCGCGACCTGGTTTGTAACAACATCGTCCGTTATGTCCGCGCCATGGAAAATCAGACCGGCGCTGCCATTTCCGTCCATACCATTGCCGATGGTCAGGTGGAAGCACTGGAATTTTTGGTGGACGAGCACACCCGCAACTGCGGCAAATCCCTAAAGGAGATCAAGCTGAAGCCCAACATCCTGCTGGTCAGCATCTCCCATGGTGCCACCACCGAGATCCCCAACGGCGATTCCGTATTTCAGAAGGGCGATACCGTAGTTGTTGTCGACACCAACAGCAAGGAAATCATTCGTCAGCTGAATGACATTTTCGCATAAGGAGGCATCCTTATGAATTTTAAAATGATGGGGCGTTTTATCGCCCAAATCCTGTCCATTGAAGGTTTCTTCATGATCCCGGCACTTTGCATCAGCCTGTACTGCGGCGATTCCATGGCTGTAAAGGGTTTTCTTTGGACAATCCTGCTGATCATCGGCTGCGTATTCCTGCTGATGATGATCTGCCGTGGCGCTCCCAGTGCCTTTTATGCCAAGGAGGGCCTGGTCTGTGTCGGTGCCAGCTGGATTGTTCTGAGCGCCATAGGCTGTCTTCCCTTCTGGATTTCCCGGGAAATCCCCAGTTATGTGGATGCTTTCTTTGAGATCGTATCCGGTTTTACCACCACAGGTGCCTCCATTGTTCCCGCTGTAGAAGATTTGAGCAAGGGCATCCTCTACTGGCGAAGCTTCAGCCACTGGCTGGGCGGTATGGGCGTTCTGGTTTTCCTGCTGGCCTTTACCGGCGGCAAGGGACAGGGCTTTACCATGCATCTGCTCCGGGCAGAAAGCCCCGGCCCCTCCGTGGGCAAGCTGGTACCCAAAATGCGTACCACTGCTGCCATCCTCTACGTTATTTATATCGTCATCACCCTCCTGAACATCGTGTTTCTGCTTCTGGGTGGTATGACTCTGTTTGAGGCTGTCTGCCACGCTTTCGGTACTGCTGGTACCGGTGGTTTTGGTGTGAAGAATGACTCTCTGGCCAGTTACAGTCCCTATCTCCAGAATGTAACCACCGTGTTCATGATTCTCTTTGGTGTCAACTTCAGCTGCTATTATCTGCTGCTGATTAAGGAATGGAAGAGTGTTTTCAAGGACGAAGAAGTACGGCTGTATTTTGGCATTATTCTGGCCAGCATTGCGTTGATCGCCTGGAATACCCGGGATCTGTACGGTTCTCTGGAAGAAACCATCCGCCACACCGCTTTCCAGGTAGGTTCCATCATCACCACCACTGGCTATGCCACTGTGGATTTTGACCTGTGGCCCAGCTTTTCCAAGACCATTCTGCTGTGTCTGATGGTGGTGGGTGCCTGTGCAGGCTCCACCGGTGGTGGCCTGAAAGTAGCAAGACTGCTTCTGCTGCTGAAGGGTGTCCGCCGCAATATCCGCCGGATGCTGAACCCCCGCCGGATGGAAGTTGTCCGCAACAACGGCAGCGTGGTCAGCGAAACGGTTCTTGACAATACCAACGCCTACCTGTCCGCCTATGTGGTCATCATTTTCCTGGTATTTCTGGTGATCTCCCTGGACGGTTTCTCTGTGGCTACCAATTTCTCCGCTGTTCTGTGTACTTTCAACAACATCGGCCCCGGACTGGAAGCCGTGGGCCCCACCTGCAACTTTGCTGCTTTCAGCGACTTGAGCAAACTGGTCCTCTGCTGGGCCATGCTGGCAGGCCGTCTGGAGATCTTCCCCATGCTGGTTCTGTTCTCCCGGAATACCTGGCGTAACCGTTAATCTTTCTTCTGCGCGCATCCACCCGGATGCGCGCATTTTTTCTTTTTTTCATATTGACAAATTTCCCTGTACCATGGTATAATCTCAAAGATAAATGCGGCGAGTTCCGTGCATCGGATCGGTAAGACCGGATGACTTATATTTCTATCGTCTTGCCGCGCAAACGGCAGGGCATTTTTTTAGGCAGAAAGGAGACCGTTATGACTAAGGAAATCAAAGCAAAGGTTATTTCCGCTTCTCTGGGCGATGCTTTTTCCGACGCTGTTCGTGCCTCTGTTACCTCCCCCGAACTTTCTATTTTCAACGATTCCAGATACGCAATTTTTCCCGGCTTTTGTGATGTGCATGTGCATTTCAGAGAGCCGGGTTTTTCATACAAGGAAACCATGGAATCCGGAAGCCGCGCTTCCGCCCGGGGTGGCTATACAGCAGTCTGCACCATGCCCAACTTAAAACCTGTTCCTGACTGCGCAGAGCATCTGCAGCAGCAGCTGGACATCATCGAAAACAGCGCCTGCATCCATGTATATCCCTACGGTTCCATCACCGTTGAGGAAAAGGGAGAAGTTCTTGCTGACCTGGAAGCCATGGCACCCAATGCCATCGGTTTTTCCGATGACGGTCGGGGCGTCCAGAGTGATGCAATGATGAAGGAAGCCATGCTTCGGGCAAAGGCTCTGGGCAAGATGATCGTTGCCCACTGCGAGGTCAATGACCTGCTGCGGGGCGGTTATATTCACGACGGCGAATATGCCGCTGCCCATGGCCACCGGGGCATCTGCAGTGAGAGCGAATGGGGACAGATTGCGCGAGACCTGGAGCTCATCCGGGAAACAGGCTGCGCCTACCATGTCTGCCATATTTCCACCAAGGAAAGCGTGGATCTGATCCGCAAAGCAAAGGCGGAAGGTCTGGATGTGACCTGTGAAACCGGGCCACACTATCTGGTAATGGATGACAGCGATCTGCAGGAAGAGGGACGGTTCAAGATGAATCCCCCGCTCCGTGATAAATCTGACCGGGAAGCCCTGGTTCAGGGTATTCTGGACGGCACCATCGACATGATCGCCACCGACCATGCCCCCCATTCTGCTGAGGAAAAATCCCGAGGACTGGAAAAGAGCGCTTTCGGCGTAGTCGGCATTGAAACCGCCTTCCCCATTCTCTATACCTATCTGGTAAAGCCCGGAATCTTAAGCATGGAGCGTCTGATGGATCTGCTGGTTGTGAATCCCAGAAAACGCTTTGGCATCGCCTTAGGTTGCGACTACTCCATCTGGGATCTGAATGCGGAGTACACCATTGACCCTGCGGACTTCCTGTCCATGGGCAAGGCAAGCCCCTTCACCGGCTGGACCGTAAACGGCAAGTGCCTCGCCACCGTCTGTGACGGCAAAATCGTATACAATTCACTTTAAGATATAAGCAGGAGGAAACGACACAATGGCTAAAAGAACAGATATCAAGAAAATTCTGATCATTGGTTCCGGCCCCATCGTCATCGGCCAGGCTGCCGAATTTGACTACGCCGGCACCCAGGCCTGCCTGGCTCTGAAGGAAGAGGGCTATGAGGTCGTTCTGTGCAACTCCAATCCCGCCACCATCATGACCGACACCATTATCGCCGACAAGGTCTACATGTAGCCCCTGACCCTGGAATATGTGGCAAAGATCATCCGCTATGAGCGTCCTGATGCCATCATCCCCGGCATCGGCGGCCAGACCGGCCTG
>JAFSAP010000015.1 GCA_017440925.1 Oscillospiraceae bacterium
CCAGCCTGTCACGCTGGAGGTCGACGGTTCGAGTCCGTTCGGGGTCGCCAAATAAAAACGCCATCCAAAAGGATGGCGTTTTTTATTTGGCAATTTAGAAGAGAACGGACTCGAAAAAAGAAATGCAAGGCTCCAGTGGAGCCTTGCTCCCTGCCGGCTTGACGGCAGCGATACCATAGTATAACGAGTCCGTTCGGGGAAGAGAATCCGAACGCCATCCAAAAGGATGGCGTTTTTTATTTGGCAATTCAGAAAAGCGGATTCGTAAATAAGAACTCCCTGGACGCTTTATCCAGGGAGTTATCTTGCATTATCGGATAATAACCTTGCCTGTGCACTCCATAACCGCGTCTCCCATGATCACTTCGCCGACGGAATCAACGATGATCCTTCCGGACCGGGGATTTTTGATGGAATCCACATGGCCGGTGATGGTTGCGTTTACATCAGAGTACTCGAAAGCCAGATCCGTGTCTTCCATAACACAGTTTTCCAGTTTCAGATTTTTGCAGTAACACAGAGGCTGGGTGCCAATGATCTTGCAGCCGATCAGCGTCAGATTTTCTGAGAACCAGCCCAGATATTCACCCCGCACGACACTGTCGATGACGGTGACATTTTTGCTGTGCCAGAAAGCGTCTTTGGTATTGAGGAAGCAATTGCTGATCTCCAGATTTTCCATGTACTGGAAGGAGTACTTTCCCTTCATTTCTACATGATCCAGCTTGACATTACGGCTGTCCAGAAACAGATATTCTGCCTCGATTTTGCTGTCTTTCAGTGTAATGCCGTCACACTTCCAGCCAAATTCCGGGGAATGGATGGTGCAGTCGTCAATGAGGATATTTCTGCATTCCCGGACTGCTTTGATGCCATTCAGATCCGATTCGGAAATGGAGCCATTTTCGCTGTACCAGATGGCGGCCCGGGTGGCTTCATCCATCCGGGAATCTGTCATTTTAAAATCCTGCACATGCCACAGTGGATAACGCAGGGAAAAACTGCAGTTTTCCAGAGCAACATTCCGGGCTTCTTTCAGTACGGATTCACCGTCGGCAGGCCCTGCAAAGATGCAGTCACGGATCTCTGCGTCGGTCATATGGTACAGGGAACGTTCTTCATCGTAGGTCATTCCCTCAATGGTTGTTCTCATATATTTTCAATCTCCTTAAAGACCTTTTATCAAATCCAACACATTATAACGCAAAGCATATCCGCTTGCAAGATGGGATTTGGTATAGACTTTTTTAGAAATAAGGAATATAATGGGCATAAATACCAAAAAGGGAAGATCAATATGGTATATTATGCGCAGGTTATGTCGCCAGCAGGGATGCTTCGGCTGGAAAGCGACGGTGAAAACCTTACAGGATTGTACTTTATGCCAGAGGATGCTGCGGCACAGTATCCCTACCGGGAATGTCCGGTATTCCATTCTGTCAGAAACTGGCTGGATGCCTATTTCCGGGGAGATCCTTATGCACCGGATTTTTCCATGAAGCTGCAGGGAACACCCTTTCAGATGCAGGTATGGGAGATTTTGAAAACCATCCCCTGCGGACAGGTGAGAACCTACGGTGACATTGCGCGGGAAATCGCTGCGCTTGCAGGAATGGAGAAAATGTCTGCACAGGCCGTAGGGCAGGCTGTGGGGCGCAATCCCATCAGCATCATTGTTCCCTGCCACCGTGTTGTAGGCGCCGGAGGAAAGCTCACAGGCTACGCAGCAGGGCTGGAGAAAAAGATTTGGCTGCTGCAGCATGAAGGATGGCTGGAATAACGTAAGCGCCGGACGTTTGTCCGGCGCTTCTGCATATGTATGGGAATTAGTAGGTTGCTGCCAGGTCGGCGTAATACTGCATCATTTCCTCTTCGGTGTCGAAGTTGGCAACATACATCTGGTTTGCCATAGCACCGGACAGGGCATCGGGGATACGGCCCCACATGACCATCTTCTCGCCGTACTTCAGCATGACTTCATAGTCATCCAGCTTGTACTGCTTGCCGTCGCGGCGGCCGAAGAAAGCGGTGTAGTGGGAGTTGCCGATGGACTTGGTGTTGGTGTCGAAAGCGATCATGTCGGCCCAGATCTTGTAAACGTCAGTCTCCTGAGAGTAGTTGTACATCTCGGGGGTGAAACCGCCTGCAGGACGCATGTTGACTTCCAGACCCAAAACGTCCCCCTTCTTGCCCAGGCCTTCCTGATCCTCATTCAGAACGAAGAACTCCAGGTGGATGAAGCGGCTCTTGACACCGAAGGACTTGACAGTAGCCAGACCTGCCTGGCGGATCTTCTCGGGCAGCTCCTTGACCAGGTAGTAGACGGAGTCGCCGTTGTCATTGACGATGTCCATCAGAGAATGAGGGGTGATGTTGCCGGATTCGAACAGCATGTTGCCCTGGGAATCCACAATGCCGTCATAGGTCTGAACATAGCCGTTGACGAACTCTTCCATGATGTAGATGTTATCGTCCTTGGTATCGATGAACCACTGGACATCCTCGTCGCACTTCAGCTTATAGGTGTTGGAAGCGCCAACGCCATTGTCGGGCTTAACAACAACGGGATAACCGACAGTGTGGGCAAACTCCAGAGCGTCCTCCAGACCCTCCACCAGGTGGTAACGGGCAACGGGCAGACCGGCCTTCTCGTAGTAAGCCTTCATAGCAGACTTATACTTGATCTTGTCCATCTCATCCAGCTTGGGGCCGGTGGTGATATTGAACTCGGTACGCAGAGCAGCGTCACGCATCAGCCAATATTCGTTGTTGGATTCCAGCCAGTCGATCTTGCCGTACTTGAAGGTGAAGAAGGCAACAGCCTTAAAGACCTCGTCATAGTTTTCCAGAGAAGTGACCTTGTAATACTCGTGGAGGCTCTCCTTCAGCTCGGGCATCAGATCATCGTAGGGGCAGTCGCCGATACCCAGCACACGCATGCCGTTGTACTTCAGTTCGCGGCAGAACTTCCAGTAGGTCAGGGGAAAGTTGGGGGAAATGAATACGAAATTTTTCATGTTTTTCTCTCCTTATATCAGAATGTGGATGGAAAATACAGATTTTTGATTATCCCAGCAGCCAGGGTAGGTAGGTGGGAACCATCTTGTGCCACCAGGGCCAGTCATGGTTTACGTCGTGGCCCCAGTATTCAAACCGGGTGGGGATACCCTTGCGGCAGCAGACGGTGTCCAGCATCCGGGTGGATTCCAGCAGGGGCTCTTCCCAGGCACCCTGGCCGATGACGATAAGGCTCTTCTGGCTGCGGTACATATCCATGTAGAAGTGGTCCTCAGGCATGTTGGCCAGATAGAAAGCGGGGCAGTTGTTGTAAACCAGATCATCGCAGTAGTCGCCGAAGAACTCCTTGTTGTCATACAGACCGGAGATGGCAAAACAGCTGCTAAACAGGTCGGGACGGCGGTAGTACAGGTTTGCAGCATGCATGGCACCCATGGAGCAGCCGAAGGTCATGATGCCCTGGTGGAAGCCATTGGCGGTGCCTGCGATGTGGTTGATGGCGGGAACCAGCTCGTAGCAGATGTAATTGACCCACTTCTCATGGTTTTCGATGCGCCAGCGGTTATCAGCGCCCAGAGCAGCCCAGGCTTCATTGTCGATAGAATCGCAGGCAAAGACCATCACTTCACCGGATTCGATCCAGGGGGCCCAGGTCTTATCCATGTTGAAGCCTTCAAAATCCCAGAAGCGGCCTGCCTGGCAGGGGATGAACATGACAGGTCTGCCGCTGTGGCCGTAGACCTTGAACTCCATCTCCCGGTTCAGATGGCTGCTCCAATGCTTTTCGTAGCGAATTTCCATTTTCTAACTCCTCTTAACTTTGTATACTTATAATCCCAAACACTCCATAAACACGGGAATTTGCTTTTCCCAGGAGGCTTCGGAATGATTTCCATTGGGGATGATGCGGAAGGTCAGGTTGGCCTCCTTTTTCAGCAGTGCGCCGGCAGTGCGGCGAAGAATGCGCAGGTTGCCGCGGTGATTACAAAGTTCATGTTCACCGTAATCCAGATAGATGGTGCTGTCCGGTGCCATGGCGCTTCCGGCGATCATGGCAAGTACTTTCCGGGGACAGACCCACAGGCTGGGGCTGAGGCAGGCAGCCCGCTGGAATACATGGTTATACGTCAGACTGCCGTACAGGGCGATCAGACCGCCCATGGAGGAACCGGCAATAGCCGTATGTTCCCGGTCGGGAAGGGTGGGATAATTTACATCGATATAGGGCTTTAGTTTGTTTACCAGCCAGTCCATCAGGATGGGGGCTGTGCCCTGGATATGACCGTGCTCTTTGTTCCGGTAGGAGAAGGGGGCATATTCACAAAGCCGCCGGTTTCCCTGGTGGTTGCATTCTACGGCAACGACGATCAGTTCTTTTTCGGTTTCATCCAGGAATTTTTTCATGCCCCAGGATTTGCCGAAGGTGGCATCTTCATCCAGAAAGATATTGTGACTGTCGAACATATAGAGGACGGGGTAGCGCATTTCCGTGTTTTCCTCCCAGGAATCGGGAAGGTAAATATAGGCTTTGCGGGGGGTATCCCCGGAGAGCTCTGGAATGGTGACATTCCACTTTTTCAACATGTATGAAAAACCTCCGATAAACATACAGTAATGAATAAGATAACATACAGTATACCTTTGAATTCATAAATTGTCAACATTTCCGGCAGAAATTGGAGTTTTTCTCAAAAATACAGTGGGATAGAATACATAGTTTACGGAATATATGCAAAATGACATGGAAAACCGGAGCTCCCCATGCCATTGCTGTTTAAAGTTTGTGAAAAACAGGCTGCCGTTCTGCAAAGGTGCAGACATATCCGAAAATATCTTTTAAGATATCACAGACCTGGAAGGTGTACTGTCCCACCCGGCTGCAGGTATGGGCGTCAGATCCCACTGTTACGATTTCTCCGCCCAACTCTTTGAAACGGCGGATGATATCCATGGTGGGAAGATACCCGCCGCAGCGGTCCATACCGCTGGTGTTCACCTCCATACCCTTGCCTTTTTGAACCAGAACACGCAGGATTTCGTCAACGATCTCATGGTGCTCTGCATAGGGCAGGGGACGGGGTGCAGGATGGCACTTGGTCTTGCTGATGTAGGTCAGATGGGCCAGAACATCGAAATCATTGTGCAGCTTCACACTTTCCAGTGTGGCCTCCAGATACCGCCGCTCCGCCTGGAATACAGACTTACCGCTCCAGTAGGGCTCAAAATACACATCCAGATCATCCACGAAATGAATGGAGCCCAACACAAAGTCAAAGGGCCGCCGCAGGAGATCTTTCTGAAATTGTTCCACATTGTGGATATCCATGCCGAACTCTGCGCCCCGGCGGATCTTCAGTCCGGGGATCTCCAGATGGTCGTATTCTGCATTGTAGGCAGCGGTATCAAAATCCAGTTTTCCCATCTGCCCCAGAGGATCGTAGTCCAGATGGTCGGTAAAACAGATCTCCTTCAATCCGGCAGAAAGGGCAGCCTTTGCCATAGCTTCGCCGGTATCATGCCCGTCGAAGGATACACGGGAATGCATATGATAGTCAAACATCTTCTTTTTCCTCCCAGAACAGGCGGAATGCGGTGGGCAGTGCCGCCTGGGTGTTGATTTCTTCTTCTGTAAACCAGTGCAATTTTCCGGAACATTGGGATACATCCAGATAAATACCCTTCATATCCCAGATGATGTGGGTAAAGATATGCTTTCTGTAAATCTCCTTGTGCACATTTCTGGGCAGGAGGCCCATCGCTTCTGCGGCAGCCACTGCTTCGGCAGTGTTCAGGTGGCGGCCAGTGTTGGGAAACTGCCACAACCCTGCCAGCAGTCCTTTGCCGGGACGCTTTTCCAGTGCATACCGTCCATCGCAATGGAAGATAAAGACCGTCCGCATTTCCTGGCGCTTTTCTTTTTTGGGAGATTTCACAGGCAGGGATTCTGCTGTGCCTGCCATGTATCCTTTGCAGATGGAAGCACAGGGGCAGTTTTTGCAGTCAGGCTTTCTGTTGGGGCCGCAGACTGTTGCACCCAGTTCCATCAGTGCCTGGGTAAAGTCTCCGGCATCTGTTGGATATATGGTGCAAAGCAGTTCCCGGACAGCCCTTTTTGTCTCTGGCTGGTCGATGGGAGTGGGGTCATTGCGCAGCCGGGAAAGCACCCGCAGTACATTTCCGTCCACAGCCGGTGTTTTCTGACCAAAAGCGATGGAACAGATGGCACCTGCAGTGTATTCTCCAATGCCGGGAAGGGCGATGACTTCTTCGTATTTCCGGGGAAATACACCGCCATGCTGTGCCATAATGACCTGGGCCGCTTTTTTCAGATTCCGTACCCGGCTGTAATAGCCCAGTCCCTCCCACAGCTTGTGCAGCACTTCATCCTCACAGGAAGCCAGTGCTTCAATGGCGGGCAATACAGAAAGAAAACGGGTATAGTATCCTCTGACGGCTTCCACCCGGGTCTGCTGGAGCATGATCTCGGAAAGCCAGATGTGGTAGGGCTCCCGGTCAGCACGCCAGGGCAGGTCACGTTTGTGTTCCCGGTACCAGGGCAGCAGAAGTTCCGGCAGGGAAGCCAGGGGTGCTGTTTCCAAAGAGATCCCTCCTTTCCTATTTTTCTTATTTTACTATATGGCCGTTTATCATGTCAAGGCGGATGGTTTTCTCTTTGACAAGCTTTGCCATCGTGTGTATAATTGGATTACTATGATCCTGGGAGGGACATCCATGCTTCGTGGATTTATCAGAATGTTTTCGGCGCTTTGCTGCGTCATGATTTTGTTTTGTTCAGCAGAACCTGCTGCATATGCAGCAGAAACCGTTCAGATGGCAGAAAATATTTCCGGAAAATCGCTGGTGGAACATCAGAAAGGCTTTTCCGGCGTAAACCAGCTGTTTGACAAGCGCACCAAAGAACCGGTCAAATTTCGGGAAAATACACAGCTGACCCTTTTTCATGAGGAAGGCATTGGCTCGCTGTATCTGGTCTTTGACAAAGAATATGGCGAATACACCGTAACCGAACCGGAGACCCAGAAAACCTACACAGCGGGCACCGACGGTTTTCTCCATGAATTTCTGGACCTGGAAACGGTATTCGGAAAAGCGCCTTCCCGGGTGATCCTGTCCTTTGAGAACGGCGAGGGAAAACTCAATGAGCTTTATGCGTTTACCTCCGGCCAGACACCGGATTTTGTGCAGAAATGGGAGCATCCCAAGGATGGAGAAACAGATATCGTCCTGTTTTCCACCCACGGCGATGATGAGCAGCTGTTTTTTGCGGGGCTTCTGCCTTACTACGCTGTGGAACGGGATTGTCAGGTGCAGGTGGTCTATATGACGGGACACCGGAATATGGCGATGCGCCGCAGCCATGAAATGTTGGACGGCCTGTGGGCAGTGGGTATCCGAAGCTATCCTGTTTTCGGTGCATTTGGAGATTATAACACCAAATCTGTGGCGGAAACCTATCGCCGGTATCAGCAGAAGGGAATCACGGAAGAGGATATTCTGTCCTTTGTGGTGGAGAATATCCGCCGCTTCAAGCCGAAGGTGGCTGTGGGACACGATCTTGAGGGTGAATATGGCCACGGCATGCATATGGTATATGCGGAGAATCTGTGCAATGCAGTGGCGGTTTCCATGGATCCGGAGGCCTTTCCGGACTCTGCGGCGGAATACGGCGTCTGGGATGTACCCAAAACCTATCTGCACCTGTATCCCGAGAATCCTGTTATTATGGACTGGGACCAGCCGATGGAAAGCTTTGACGGCATGACTCCCTTTGAAGTTACAAAGCAGCTGGGTTTCCCTGCCCATGACAGTCAGCAGACCTATTACAGCTGGTATTTTGATGGAAAGAAAACAGCTGAGGATATCACAAAGTATTCCCCCCGGGAGTTTGGCCTCTACCGCACCACCGTGGGCGAGGATGTGGAAAAGAACGATTTCCTGGAAAATGTGACTACCCATGAGGAGGATGTGATCCTCCGGGAAGAAGCTGCCCGCAAGGAAGCGGAGGAAGCAGCACGGCAGGCAGAGGAAGCGGCAATTCAGGAAAGTGTGGCAGCACAGCAGTCAGCGCAGGCTGCTGCCGCAACAGTCTCGGAGGAAAAAGGTGAGCTGTACGGTGCGCTTCCGGTTCTGACAGCTGCATCTGTGCTTCTGATGCTGATGGCAGCGGTGGGAAAATACCTGACAAAAAAGAAAAAATAAAAAAATTATGGTTTTTTCAAAAAAGTACTTGCTTTTTTTGGAGGAGTGTGCTATTATACTTTGGCGCTAAGGAATTAGCACATGCGGCGATAGCTCAGTTGGATAGAGTGACTGACTACGAATCAGTAGGTCGGGGGTTCGAGTCCCTTTCGCCGTACCAAAGAAGAATAATCCGAACCACATTACGGGTTCGGATTATTTTTATATCTGCAAAAAGACTCGAACAATTAAATGCGGCGCGGGTGAGCGCCACTCGCGAGGGCTTGACCGAGCGAATCCTTAGTGTTTCGAGTCCCTTTCGCCGTACCATCTCCCTATGGAATCATGGATACATGGTTCCATAGGGATTTTTGTTTTTCGGATAGAAAAACGAATTCCCTTGTAGTATAATTCCATTAGACAAATAGGAATTTGTATGATACCTCCATAATTGAATTATTTGCAACTTCACGTTGCGCAAAAGCAAATAGTGGTTGGTAGATTTCGCTTGGTATGTGATTATAATTAGTTGTGCAAGGAGGTATCTGTATGAGTTTCGCAGAAAATCTGAAACAACTAAGAAAATCAAAACAATTATCACAAGAGGACTTGGCAGAGATTCTTGATGTAAGCCGTCAAGCAGTCTCAAAATGGGAACAAGGAATTGGATACCCAGAAGTGGAAAAGTTGCTGTTGCTTTCAAGTAAACTGAATATTTCCCTGGATAGCCTAATGGATACGGAGATTACACAAAAGCTCAATCCCCAAACGCAGAACGTAACAGGAACAATCACGCTAACATCACCGATTGAACATGTAATTGCCACATGTCATAAGGTTATGTCTTCTCAAAAAATGTCTAGTGGAAAATCATCGCCGCAGTATGCACTTTTCGGAAAAAGTGAAGGAAAAGGAATGTTCGGTGAAGAACCAACGACTTTTTTAGGTTGGTATGCGAACGAAAATGATATTTCAAAAGAAATCGCAGAAATTAACGATGCAATCGTTAATGGGGTTGCAACATATACTTTGAAGTACAGTGTTCGGACGAAAAAAAGGTTTCTTGGAATGAAAATAGAATTAGAATAACCAGCAGTCAAATTCCGACAGGACGAATTGTTACCACAGGGATCGTCAAAACTCCTTGGAGTACATTTCACCTATGCGGTTACATTTTTGGGGACTGGGTTACATTGAAAGTACCAAGGTTACATTTTCAAGGTCATGGTTACATTTATCCGGTGGTCACCGTAAATTGTATCCATAATTACCACGAAACCCAAAGAAGAATAATCCGAACCACATCTGCGGGTTCGGATTATTTTTATATCTGCAAAAAGACTCGAACAATTAAATGCGGCGCGGGTGAGCGCCGCTCGCGAGGACTTGACCGAGCGAATCCTTAGTGTTTCGAGTCCCTTTCGCCGTACCATTAAAAGGCTTATCCCTTTTGGGATAAGCCTTTTTACATTACAGTACCAGAACAGCATTGCTGCCGCCGGATTTTGCTTTTGTTACCACGATCTGCTTGTCGATTTTTTCTTTCAGATCAGCCACATGGGAAATGATGCCTACAAGCCGGTTGCCTTCTGTCAAATCGGCCAGTGTCCGGTAAGCCTATTCCAGAGATTCCGGATCAAGGGATCCGAAGCCTTCATCCTCAAACAGCGTGTCGATATGAATTCCGGTGGACATCTGCACCTCATCAGAAAGACCTAATGCAAGGGCAAGGGAGGCTTTGAAGCATTCGCCGCCGGAAAGGGTTCGTCCACTTCGTTCTGTGCCATTGTAGTGGTCGATGACATCCAGTTCCAAACCGCTTTGGCTCTGATTGTTCTGCGCTGTTTTTCGCCGTTTCAGATCGTACTGGCCTCCAGTCATTTTCATCAGCCGAACATTGGCCCGGGCAATGATCCGGTCGAAATAAGTGGTCTGGATGTAAGTTTCCAGCATGATCTTTTCTTTGCCGGAGACTGTACCGTTTGCGGTGTTGGAAAGCGCCCGAAGCCAGGACATTTTCTCCTCCAGAGCCGTTAGTTCTACGGATTTTGTAAGGATGTTTTTTAGGGCAGTGCTGTTTACCATCAGACGGGTGTGGATCTGCTTCAGGGCGGCATTCTGCCTGCTTTTTTCTTCTGCCAGTTCCAGTTTTTTCAGATTCAGGGCGGTTATATCCAATTCCGGAGCAGATTGCAGCTTTTGTTGCAGCTGCTGTATCCCGGCGGTTAGGGATGCCACTGCTTTATCACATTCAGCGGCATTTTTCTGAGCAGACTGGAGTGCCAGTTGCATATAGGAAAGCTGCTTTTTCATGCTGCGGATCTCTGTCTCTGCATCAGCGCGGGAGCCATGGACGAGTTTTTGGGCGTGCAGGTCGATCTGCTTTCGTGTCTCTTCCAAAGATGCGCAGAGGGAGGCTGTCCGTTCTCCTGCCTTGCGGCAGGTTTCTTCCATGGACCGGAAGACAGTTTCCTTTTGTGCGATCAGTTCTTCGGAAAACCGGTCTAGACGCTGCTCTTGCGCTGCGCGTGCTGTTTTTGATTCTTCCAGACGGCATCCGGCTGCTCGGTATCGAGGATATGCAGGATCTGCTCCAGAATATATTTTTGGTCGTCCAGCATGGATATGTCATTGACCCGCTTGCCCAGATGCAGGTCAGACAGATGAATCAGCTTCATGGGATTCCTCCGGAGAATTTTTCTTTTATTATAGCAAAACGGTTATTTCCGGGCAACTATTTCTGCGAAGATTCTTGCCGCAAAAGGCACAGAAACGGCGGAGGTTGGATTCCAGGGTTGCAATTATACGAAAATTATGATACCATGTTATAAAGTATGCGAACAAATATCCTGGGGAAGCGATTGACCTGACCGCTACCCAAAATAAAAAGGATGTGTGAGATAGATGAGAAAACTGAGCCGTGGCGCATATGAGGACACCAAGGGCTTTGTCCGCCTTGTGGAAACACTGCTGGAAGTGTTGATTTTGACTGTGTTGTATTACATCATCTGGAGGAACAGTTATCCGGACGGCGGTTTCCTATACAAAGGTAAATATGTTCTGATGGGTGTTTATGCAATGCTGATGCTGGTGTTTTTTCAGAACTCGGATTGCACGCTTTTCGGCCAGCTGCGCAAGGCAGATCTGATGATCGGACAGGTAATTGCGCTGCTGCTGGTGAATTTTGTCACCTATTTTCAGCTGTGCCTGATTGCAAACCGTATGCTCAGCCCCGGCCCGATGATCCTGGTTTTTGTGCTGGAAATTTTTGTGGCTTTGCTTCTGGTCATCGGGTTTACAGCCATTTACCGGAAACTCTATGCACCGCACAACATGCTGCTTGTCTATGGAAACGACCAAGGTATTGGGCTGAAAATCAAAATGGATTCCCGGCAGGATAAATACAAAATCACGAAGCTGATGTCTGCGGATGCTGGCTATGAAGCGGTCTGCCAGGAAGCACAGAAGTTTGATGCGGTGATCCTTAACGATATTCCGGCCCAGCTTCGCAATGATATTCTGAAATTCTGCTATCTGAAACGGATCCGGGCCTATGTTGCGCCGAAGCTGACGGATGTGATCCTGCGGGGTGCAAAGGACAATAATCTGTTTGATACGCCCCTTTTGCTGGTGCGCGGAACCGGTCTGACCCCTACCCAGCGGATCGCCAAACGCACCATGGACATTGTGCTTTGTGCCATTGCTATGGTCTTTGCGGCTCCGGTGATGCTGGTAGTGGCTGCTGCCATCAAGTTGGAGGATGGCGGCCCGGTGTTCTATAAGCAGAAGCGGCTTACCAGAAATGGCGTGGAGTTTGAGATCCTGAAATTCCGCAGTATGATCGTGGATGCGGAAAAATATGCGGGTGCTGTTCTGGCGGCGGGGAACGATCCCAGAATCACCAAAGTCGGTAAGATTATCCGGGCTACCCGTCTGGACGAACTGCCCCAGATCCTCAATATTCTGAAAGGCGACATGAGCATCGTGGGCCCCCGTCCGGAACGGAAGTGCTTTGCCGAAGCGTATTATGAGGATATGCCGGAGTTTGCCTACCGGCTGAAGGTTCGTGGTGGATTGACCGGCTATGCCCAGATCTATGGCAAATACAATACCAGCGCCTATGACAAGCTGCGGCTGGATATGATGTATATTGAGAACTATTCGCTGCTGCTGGATATCAAGCTGATTATTCTCACGCTGCGGATCATTTTCAGCAAAGATAGCACCGAAGGCGTGGATGTGGCAGAAGAAAATCAGCGCAAGGCAGAGGAACTTCTGCAGCAGATCCATAACACGGAGAATCCAAAAGAATAAACAGTGAAAACAGCCGCAATGGATGCGGCTGTTTTTCTTTGAACTTTTTGTAAAATTTGAGAAATCCTGTCAGCCGGATTGGAAATAATCTGGATTTTTTTGGCACGCTGCGATATAATGGCTTTCTGTAATACTCTTTTCATATGAGAATCTTTGGCCCCTTGGCTTAACGGTTTTCGTTGAATATCAGTATAAGGGAGGCTTTTTGGCAGATGAGTCAGAACAAAAAACTGCATATTGGAAATTCCATACCCAGATTTGTATTTGTGGGACTTTCCATTTTGTTCCAGCTGGGCTGGTTGGTGCTGACGATTCAGGTGCTGAATGAAAGCTATCCCTGGGTAGAGATGGTCACACGGATTTTGTCTGTGATCGTGATTCTGCAGATGAACAGCAAGCACAGCAACGCAGCTTTTAAAATGCCCTGGATCATGCTGATTCTGGCACTCCCTGTGATGGGACTGAGCCTGTATCTGATGCTGGTCATATTTGGTGATATGGGCAATACAGGAAAGCGGATGCGGGCCATCCGGGCAGGGATCCGCTGCCGGATGCCGGATAATAAAGAAGTTTCGGAAAAACTGATGCAGCAGGAGCTGCCTTCTGCGGCACTGTGCCGATACCTTGCGGAATATGCGGAATGTCCGGTTTATGCAAACACGGCAGTGCGGTATTATGGGCAAACGGCAGATGCTTTTTCTTCCATGAAGGAGGATCTGGAAAAAGCGGAATCCTTCATTTTCCTGGAGTATTTTATTGTTTCTGCCGATACCTCTTTCTCGGAGTTGTGCGAGATCCTGATCCGCAAGGCAGAACAGGGCGTAGATGTGCGCCTTATGTATGATGATATGGGCAGCGTGGGTGTCAATATGTTTTTTGCGAAAAAGCTGGCAGACGCTGGCATCCACTGCCTGATTTTCAACCCTGCCATGCCGGTGCTGAATCTTTTTATGAATCACCGGGATCATCGGAAAATGACCATTATTGATGGAAAAGTGGGCTATACCGGAGGGTATAATCTGGCCGATGAATACTTTGACAGAAGACATCCCTACGGAAAATGGAAGGACAGCGGCGTGCGGCTGGAGGGCCAAGCGGTGCAGAGCCTTACGGCAGTCTTTCTGGAGATGTGGAATACCTGCGCCCGGTCAAAGGAGCCGGATGACCGGTTCCTGCGGATTTCCCATAAGGTTCCGGACGCAGAAGGCTTTGTACAGCCATATGAAGATAATCCCCTGGGTGGAGAGCGTGTGGCGGAGAGTGTATATCTGAATCTGATCTATTCAGCGCAGAAAACGCTGTATATCACCACACCATATCTGATCATTACCGATGAAATGACCAATGCGCTTGCCCTGGCAGCCAAGCGGGGTGTGGATGTGCGGATCATTACACCGGGCATACCGGATAAAAAGACTGTGTATGCAGTCACCCGCTCCTATTATGCGGGCCTTGCCAGACAGGGTGTGCGCATCTTTGAGTACACACCGGGCTTCTGCCATGCAAAGCAGGTGCTTTGCGATGGTAAAACAGCCTCCATTGGCACCTCCAATCTGGATTACCGCAGTCTGTATCTGCATTTTGAAAACAATGTGCTGCTTTATGGAGGAAAAGCGGTGGAACAGATGGCGCAGGATTTTGAAGCACTGTTTCCCCAGTGCAAAGAAGTCACGCAGCAGTACCGGGAAGGCCGTTCGGCTGCACTGCGTACAGGCCACTATATTCTCCGCCTTTTTGCACCACTGATGTAAATGTAAAAACAGAAGAAACCCAGCTGCAGAACCGAAATGTGCAGCTGGGTTTTTCTTATTGTTTTTTTGAAGTGTCTTGGTAAAGCCTGATCAAAGCGCAGGATGCAGAAAAGACAGAGACAATCAGTGCTTTACCAGTAAACCAATAATGAATGGTGGAGTGGTTAGTTGTTGCCATATACCATACAACAGGCATTATAGCAAGAACAAAAAATGGAAATGTGGTCTGCGTAATATATACCGGAGCTATGTGCACATTTTTCCACTGACGAATCAGATAAATCAGCACAATCAGAAGAAAAACGCATAAGAGGAGCATCGCGGGGGTCTGTATGAAGTATTTTACATTTACCGATACCGCGGCATACATATTTAGCAGAAGATTCTCATTGATAGAGATGTTAGCGGAAGAGCGTTCAGCAATTTTGTCAGAGGCTTTCAGCAGGACGTTGGTTCCAGTGACAAGACTGCCCACGATCCACTTTCCGGCCCACATGGTCACATAGCCAAATCCCCAGGAGAAGCAGATCCGAAATCCGCGCTGAAAAGTCTCGCGAATGGGAGAAGTTTTGTGCAGCAAAAAGTAAAAAACTGCAGGAACGCCCAAAGTTGCCATGGGATAAGTTAAAAAGTCAAAATATGAGGTGGCAATGCCCAAATACAAAAAAAGCACACAATCGGCAGAATCCAGGCGTTCTTTAGCAAGAAGAACCACAATACCGCCGATGGTCATGATGTAATAGCAAGGGGCAAATTGCAGGCTCAATGCCATGACAACGGGCATGAGAAAGGCAATGCCCAAAAGGTAAGGGATAATGTATGCCTTCAGACCTTTGCGGTACATCAGATACACCAATACAACCAGTAATGCAAACTGTGCGATGGCGTTGATGATGCGGATATTTTGGTAGGAAGTCAGAAACAACAGCGGCTTGACCAGCAGCAAGTATCCGTGCCAATACTGATAGTAAGGAACCTCCTGGTTAAAGGGAATTCCTTCTATGTAATGGGCAGCTATAGACGTAGCAGGATCCAGACCATCTATCTGATTCCTGGCTGCAGTCATGGCCTGTATGATAGCAGAATCGGTTCCGGAATGTGCCGCATTGGAAAGAATGATTGCATCGGTGAAATTATCAAGGAAACTGGTACACCAGGGAAACAGTTCCGGCATTACACCCTCTGCAGCAAAGACTTCGGCGGAAAGGGCAAGATTCTGCTCGATTGGCTCTGTGGGGATACAGTAAACCAAGGTCAAAAGCAGCACACCAGCCAGAACAGCAGCAAGAACTCTGATGAGAAGGGAAGCAAGGAATGTGAGGAAATGACCGATCTGTTTCATATTATTCAGCCTTCAGCCGGTTGAACTGGTTCTGAATGTGGATCAGATCCATTTCAAAGTCCTGCTTGTTCTTGTGGCGGATGCTTTCCAGGATCAGGCCGGAGAAGAAGGACTGGATTGCCGCAATGGCAACGAAACCACAGACAATCAGGGTGGGGAACTTAGGAACCAGACCGGTGGCCAGGTATTCTGCCAGAACAGGGATAAAGAAGCCAACGGCAACCAACAGCAGAACGGCGGCAATGGAGCCGAAAAATGCCAGGGGTTTGTAGACACGGAACAGCTTGGCAATGGTCAGCAGAACCTTAATGCCGTCAGAGTAGGTATTCAGCTTGGATTCGCTGCCTTCAGGACGGTCCCGGTAAGGAATGACCACGTTGGCCAGAAACATGTTCCGGTCGATGGCATAGATGCTCATTTCTGTTTCGATCTCAAAGCCCTTGGACAGAACGGGGAAACTCTTGACAAACTGGTAGCTGAATGCGCGGCAGCCGGTCATGATATCCTTGATATCACTCTTGAACAGCAGATTGATGCTGCCCCGGACAACGCTGTTGCCCAGATTATGGAAAGGACGCTTGTTTTCGGAGAAATAGGTGGAGGACAGACGGTCACCAATGACCATGTCCACATTCCGCTCCAGAACCAGGTTTACCATCTCTCTGGCGCAGTCGGCAGGGTAGGTATCGTCGCCGTCTACCATAATATAGCATTCGGCATCGATTTCCCGGAACATGCGGCGGATCACGTTGCCTTTGCCCTGCTTGTACTCGTTGCGGACAACGGCACCGGCCTTCTCCGCAATTTCAGCAGTGTTATCTTTTGAATTGTTGTTATATACATAGATCACGGCTTCGGGAAGTGCTGCCTGCCAGTCCTTGACGACCTTTTCAACAGTGAGTGCTTCATTATAGCAGGGAATCAATACTGCGATTTTATCCATGAAAAATCCTCCGAATTATGTAATTTGTTTATAGTAATACAGGAATCGGGCAATGTCAAGAAAGGCGGAACACTGTTGCCGTATCCCATCGGTATACATTATTTTGGGTATCATAACATAATTTGCAGAAGAAGTAAAGGAAAAGGGGAAATATCTGATACCGGAAAAGAGGCTTGAAAAAGCGCATAAACTTGCTATAATGAAAAAGTATTGTATATTGGATAAGTCTATTCTGCAGAAAGGAGCGGCGACTATGCCACTGCGTTCCAGACTATATGCCTTCTGGATGACCAAACGGCCTAAAAGTATCAGCGCAACGAAGGTGATCGCAGTTGCGTTTGTGCTGATCATTCTCATGGGCGCAGGACTGCTGATGCTGCCTTGTTCGTCCCGGAATGGTGTTTCCTGCGGATTTTTACCGGCTTTGTTCACGGCTACATCCGCCACCTGTGTGACGGGGCTTTCCCTGTTTGATACCTATACCCAGTGGAGTGGTTTTGGGCAGATCGTGATCCTTTCTCTGATTGAGATTGGCGGACTGGGATTCATGTCTGCAGCAACACTGGTGGTTTTTGCACTGCGGCGGCGCATTGGACTGAAACAGCGGCTGGTAATGGCCCAGGCCCTCAGCGTCAGCGATATGGACGGCATTGTAAAACTTCAGAAGACTGTGCTGGTGGGAAGCTTCAGTGTTGAAGCCATCGGCGCAGGGCTCCTTACCCTGCGGTTCTGGCCGGAGTATGGCTTTCAGACCGCATTGAAATGGGGCATATTCCATTCTGTTTCTGCATTCTGCAATGCAGGCTTTGATATTTTCGGATGTATCACACCCGGTGTCAGCCTGTTGGAATTTCAGTCGGATCCTGTTGTGCTGCTGACCCTTGGCGCGCTTGTGGTGGTTGGCGGTCTGGGCTTTCTTGTCTGGCAGGAAATCGCGGAAAAACGAAAATTTTCCAGACTGTCTGTGTATACCCGGCTGGTTCTGCTGACCTCCCTGGGCTTGATCCTGGCCGGTTGGATTTTGACATTGCTGCTGGAATGGTACAATCCAGCAACCCTGGGGCAGCTGTCTGTGAAAGACAAGCTTCTGAACGCCCTGTTCCAATCGGTCACGCTTCGCACTGCCGGGTTTGCCTCCTTTGACCAGGCAATGCTGACAGAGGGCGGCAAAGCGGTTTCTCTGGTGCTGATGATGATCGGCGGTTCCTCCGGCTCCACAGCCGGCGGTCTGAAAACCGTGACCTTTGTGGTGATGCTGTTGTTTGTAGGAGCCCGTGCCCGGGGGAAAAACACCGTCTGTGTTTTTAAACGCACCATTCCCCAGGAGCAGATCCTGGACGCCATGACCATTGCTCTGGTGATGCTGTTTTTGGCTGTGTTCGGTGGTATTTTCATCAGTGCCACCTCTCCCGTCGGATTTACGGATGCGCTGTTTGAGGCAGTTTCTGCTTTGGCCACCGTTGGCCTCACGGCAGGCGTTACCGGCAGTTTAAGCATCCCGGCACAGATATTGATCATTTTGTACATGTATTTCGGCCGCGTTGGCGTACTGACCATCAGCCTGGGCTTTTTGGTGGGCAACCGGGCAGAGGAACGGTTCCACTACGCAAAGACCGACCTGCTGATCGGATAGGAGGAAGCTATGAAATCATATATCGTTATCGGTCTTGGCCTTTTCGGACAGGCCATTGCCCGGCAGCTGTGTATGCTGGGTGCAGAAGTTCTGGCTATGGATATGCGCAGTGATCTGGTGCAGCAGGTGTCAAATGATGTGACCCATGCTGTGGTGGGAGATGCCCAGGACAAGGAAGTGCTCCGCGCATTGGGCGCCCGGGAGTTTGACTGCGCCATCCTTGCCATTGGCGATGATCTGGCAGCTTCCGTGCTGATCACCATGAATCTGAAGGAACTGGGTGTTCCTTATATTGTCTGCAAAGCCCATGATGAGACTCACCGCCGTGTGCTGGAAAAGCTGGGTGCAGACCGGGTGGTGATCCCGGAGCAGGAGCATGCCCAGCGGCTGGGCAGAAGCCTGCATTCCCACAATGTGCTGGAATACATTGAGCTTTCCAAGGATTATGGCATTCTGGAAGTGCCTGCCCCCAAAAGCTGGGTAGGAAAAACCCTGAAGGAACTGAATGTCCGGGCCAAGCTGGGCGTCAATATCATTGCAGTGGAAAATGGAACGGAAACCAATGTCTCTCCCGCAGCGGACTATCTGATTCGGGAAGCGGATACTATGGTGGTGCTTGGCGATAATTTTGCTCTGGAGGCAGTGCAGAAGCTATGATGGAAGAGAAAATTACCTCCCGGAAGAATCCTCTGCTGCAGCAGGTGAAAAAGCTGCTTTCTTCCAAAAAGGCAAGGGAAGAGGCGGGACTTTTTGTGGCGGATGGCACGAAGCTTCTCCAGGAAGCAGTAAAATACTTTCCCGGTCTTGAAACGGTGATCCTGTCCGAAGGTGTGGAGGCGGAAGTGCCTGCGGCTGTCCGGTTGATTCGGGTCCCCGGAGATGTGATGGAATCCATTTCCCCCATGCAGACCCCCCAGGGAGCACTGTTTCTGTGCCGCCTGCCGGAAAAAACAAAGTTTATCCCCAAACCGGGAATGCTGCTGCTGGATGGCATCCAGGATCCTGGCAACCTGGGCACCATGCTCCGCACGGCGGATGCCCTGGGGATCCCGGTTGCACTGCTGGAGGGCTGTGCCGATCCCTACAGCCATAAAGTGGTTCGCTCCTCCATGGGAGCGGTGTTCCGCACCCCTGTGGTGCAGACATCCTGGGAAGAGGTCTCCCGTAGCTGCACCGCAGCCGGGATCCCGGTGGCGGTGACGGCCCTCAGCGACCGGGCCAAAGATATCCGTAACGCGGATGTGAAGGCTATGGCGGTGGTCATTGGCAGTGAGGGCCAGGGCGTGCGGAGAGAGATCCTGGATGCAGCGGATGCAGAGCTGATCATTCCTATGACAGCCCACTGTGAATCGCTCAATGCGGCAGTTGCGGCTGCTATCGTCATGTGGCAGATGACCCAATTATAATGTAGAGAAAGAAGGCTCAAAATGCTGGTACACTGGATATGGCTTGCCCACAGGCCCGGTCTGACAGACCGGATGAAGCTGGCACTTTTGGAGCATTTTCAGGAACCGGAAGAACTCTATTTTGCAGACAGCAGTGCATATGACCTGGTGTCCGGCGTGACAGCAGAGGCAAAGGCTTCGCTGCAGGACAAGGATCTGGCCCAGGCAGAGCATATTCTGGAACATTGCCGCCGGGAAAGGATCCATCTTCTGACCTGCCGGGATGCGGCCTATCCCGCCCGGCTGAAAAACATTGCAGATCCGCCGGTGCTGCTGTATTACAAGGGAACGCTGCCGGATCTGGATGGAAACGCTGTCATTGGTGTGGTGGGTACCCGAAAAGCCTCGGCCTATGGTCTGACTACGGCCAAACGAATGGGTTACCAGATCGGCCGCTGCGGCGGCATTGTGGTTTCCGGCATGGCCTATGGCATTGACGGAATGGCCATGGCGGGCTGCCTTACAGCAGGCCAGCCTACAGTAGGTGTCCTGGGCTGCGGTGTGGATATTGTATATCCGCTGTCCAACCGGGCGCTGTTTCGGGACACAGAAAGCTACGGCTGCATTTTAAGCGAGTTTGCACCGGGGACACAGCCGGCCAAATGGACGTTTCCGAAGCGAAACCGGATCATTGCAGGACTTAGCTGCGGTGTGCTGGTGGTGGAAGCACCGGAAAAAAGCGGCGCTCTGATCACTGCACATCAGGCGCTGGATCAGGGCCGGGATGTGTTTGTGGTTCCCGGAAATATTGACGTCCCCACCTTTGAGGGCAGCAACAATCTTCTGCGGGAGGGTGCCATACCGGTGCGTTCCGGCTGGGATGTACTCAGTGAATATGCGGCCTTGTACCCGGATAAAATCCACAGGGAGGATGATCCTGCCCGCCAGACGGCATATCCTGAGGAAGTGGAAACATGTGCGCAGCAGGAAAAAATATCTGCAAAGGTGGCGCAAAAGGTAAAGAAACCGGCGAAGAAAGCACCAAAGGAAGAAAAAAGTTTCCAAGAAACCATTGACAAGCCGGAGAATGCGCCGTATAGTGACGTAAATACTGTGCTTCCCAAGCTGTCGGCGGAGGAAACGGCCATCGTTGCTGCGCTGAAAGACGGACAGCGGCTGGTGGACGATGTGATCGCCGAAACGGCTATGTCCACGGGCAGGGTGCTTGCCCTGCTTACCATGCTGGAACTGAAAGGTATTGTCCAGCGGCATCCGGGAAAACGCATATCCCTAAAGTAACGAAACGGAGATTTTACATGGGCAATCTTAACAATCTTGTGATCGTGGAGTCGCCCTCCAAGGCCAAGACCATCGGAAAATATCTTGGCCCCAGTTATACAGTCAAGGCCAGTATGGGCCATCTGCGGGATCTTCCCAAAAGTACCATGGGCGTGGATCTGGAGGGGAACTTTGAACCCCACTACATTCCTGTCCGGGGTAAGGAAGACCTGATCAAGGAACTGAAAAAGAATGCTGCCAAGGCCGATATGGTCTATCTGGCAACGGACCCTGACCGGGAGGGCGAAGCCATCTCCTGGCACTTAAAGGAGCTGCTGGATCTTCCGGATGAGAAGGCCCGGCGTGTCACATTTAATGAAATCACCCAGAAGGTAGTCCGGGAATCCATCGCCAACCCCCGGGGCATCGATTATGACCTGGTGGATGCCCAGCAGGCACGGCGGATCCTGGACCGGATCGTGGGCTATCAGTTATCCCCGCTGCTTTGGAAAAAGGTGCGCCGGGGCCTGTCTGCCGGACGGGTTCAGAGTGTTGCCACCCGCATGGTGGTGGACCGGGAAAATGAGATCCGGGCCTTCCAGCCCCGGGAATACTGGTCGCTGGATGTGACGCTGAACCGGACGGCAAAGCCCGGAAGCTTTGTTGCCCACTATTACGGCAGCCCCAAAAAGCAGGAGCTGGAAAACGAAGCCATGGTGCAGTCCGTGATCAAAGACATCACAGGCAGGGACTTTACCGTTACCAATGTGAAAAAGACAGAGAAAAAGCGTTCTTCCGCACCTCCCTTTACCACCTCCACATTGCAGCAGGAGGCATCCCGGAAACTTGGCTTCACACCCAAGAAAACCATGATGGTTGCTCAGCAGCTGTATGAAGGTGTGGATGTGGCCGGTGAGGGCACGCTGGGTCTGATCACCTATATGCGTACCGACTCCCTGCGGCTTTCCGATGAAGCCATGGCAGCCGCTGCCCGGTTTATCTGCAGCCGCTATGGTGACAGCTATTATTATGGAAAATTCCATGTTTACAAGACCAAAGGAAATGCCCAGGATGCTCACGAAGCTATCCGCCCCACCCATGTGGAGCTGGATCCTGAGCAGATCCGGGGCAGTCTGACACCGGATCAGTATAAGCTGTATAAGCTGATCTGGAGCCGCTTCCTGGCTTCCCAGATGGCAAATGCCCTGTTTGATGCGGTTTCCATCGATACAGAGTGCGCCGGACATGTGTTCCGCAGCACCCATCAGAGCATGCGTTTTGCCGGCTTCATTGCGGTTTACGAAGAAGGCCGGGATGAAGAGGGAGAGGCTATGGGCTCTCCGCTGCCGGATCTCATGGAGGGAGAAACCGCCAGAGCATCCGATCTGAAAAAGGAACAGCATTTCACCCAGCCCCCTGCCCGGTACACAGAGGCAACCCTGGTCAAGGCTATGGAAGAAAAGGGTGTTGGCCGCCCCTCTACCTACGCCGCTACCATCTCCACCATTGAGGACCGGGAATATGTGGTCAAGCAGGATAAGCGCCTGCATCCGACTCCTCTGGGCGAGATCGTTACCGGATTGATGCTGGAACGGTTCAATGATATCATCGATGTGGAATTCACCGCCAATATGGAGACCCGTCTGGACGAGGTGGAAGAAGGCAAGCAGCACTGGAAAGATCTGCTGGCAGAATTCTATCAGGGTTTCAGCCAGGAACTGAAGGAGGCAGAAACCGCTCTGGAGGGCGTCCGCCTGAAGGTGCCGGAGGAAGAAACGGACGAGGTTTGTGAGCTCTGCGGCCGGAAAATGGTCATCAAAATGGGCCGATTCGGTAAATTTATGGCTTGTCCCGGCTTCCCGGAGTGTAAGAACACCAAGGCACTGGTAGAACGGATGCCTGGCCGCTGTCCCAAGTGCGGCAGCGGTATGCTAAAGCGCAAATCTAAGCGGGGGTATGCCTACTATGCCTGTGAGAAGGGCGCCGAATGCGGATTCATGACCTGGGATGTCCCCACCGCGGAGGATTGCCCCGAGTGCGGCTTTACCCTGTTCAAAAAGGGCGGCAAGGGCAGAATGAAGCCTTTCTGCGTCAATGAGACCTGCTCCAGGTTCCTGCCGGAAGACCAGCGGGGTTATTATAAGAAGAAAACCGCCACGGAAGGCACCGAGGGGGAACCTGCCGGTGAACCCGGTTCCCCGGCAGCAGAGAAGAAGCCTGCTGTAAAAAAGACTGCTGCAAAGAAAACAGCAGGGAAGAAACCTGCTGCAAAGAAGACGGCAGCGAAGAAAACAACAGCGAAAAAAACCACTGCCAAGGCAAAAACAAGTAAGGAGGCCTGAGCATGACAGTAAAAGTAATCGGCGCAGGCCTGGCTGGCTCAGAAGCGGCCTGGCAGCTGGCGCAGCGGGGAATTGCTGTGGAGCTTTACGAAATGAAGCCCCACAAAATGAGCCCTGCCCATAAAAGTGAATATTTTGCGGAGTTGGTATGCTCCAATTCCCTCCGGGGAGACCGGCTGGAAAATGCAGTGGGGCTTCTGAAGGAAGAACTGCGCCGCTGCGGCAGCCTGATCCTCAGTTGTGCGGAAGCTACCCGGGTGGAAGCTGGCGGCTGCCTGGCGGTGGACCGGGATGGCTTTGCCCGGCTGGTTACGGAAAAGATCCGCAATCACCCCAATATTAAGGTGATCGAGGAAGAAGTGACGGAAGTGCCGGATGGCCCTGTGATCATTGCTTCCGGCCCTCTGACCTCCGATGCCCTCAGCGAGGCCATCGGCAGATATTTCGGGGAAACAGGTTACTTGCATTTCTTCGATGCTGCGGCCCCTCTTGTTACGGCAGAATCCATTGATATGGATCTCGCCTGGTGGCAGTCCCGCTATGACCGGGGCACCCCGGACTATATCAACTGTGCACTGAACCGGGAGCAGTACGAAGCATTCATCCGGGAACTGACCACTGCGGAGGAAGCAGAAGTTCACGGATTTGAAGATAAGAATGTTTTCGAAGGCTGCATGCCTGTGGAAGTCATGGCCCGCCGCGGCTTTGATACCCTGCGCTATGGCCCACTGAAGCCCGTGGGTCTGACAGATCCCAATACGGGCAAAGAGCCCTATGCTGTTGTGCAGCTGCGGCAGGACAATGCGGAAAAGACCATTTTCAACCTGGTGGGATTCCAGACCCATCTGAAATTCGGCGAGCAGAAACGGGTATTCTCCATGATCCCGGCTCTGCGCAATGCAGAATTCGTTCGTTATGGTGTGATGCACCGCAATACCTTCCTCCAGAGTCCCAGACTGCTGGATAAGTATTATGCAGACCGTCGGAATCCCATGGTTGCCTTTGCCGGACAGATGACCGGTGTGGAGGGCTACGTGGAGTCCACTGCCTCCGGTTTCCTGGCGGCAGTCGCCATGGCAGCCAAGGTGCAGGGAAAGACGGTACCGGAGTTTCCCAAGACCACGGCCATTGGCGCGCTGGGACTGTACATCAGCGATTCTACAGTGGAAAATTTCCAGCCAATGAATATCAATTTCAGCATCATTCAGCCGCTGGAGCAGCGGATCCGCAAGAAAGCAGAAAAGAATCTGGCAATCGCCAACCGGTCTCTGGCTGTGATCGAAGAACTGATTGCCGCAGGTATTTAAAGAGAAAGAGGTGGCGACAGTGAAGATCATTCTGGATGCGATGGGCGGTGACCTGGCTCCGGAGGCACCGGTGATGGGTGCCATCGAGGCGGCAAAGGCTTATGGTACGGAAATCACCCTGGTTGGCCGGGGGGAAGCCATTCTGGAGGTTCTGCGCCAGCGTGGTATTGAAAATCTGCCTGCCGGTGTGGAGATCGCCCATGCCGATGATGTGGTGGATATGCACGATGATCCTGCAAGAGTGATCCATCAGCGGAAGAACTCTTCCATGGTGATCGGTTTGAAAATGCTCTCCGATGGACAGGGCGATGCCTTTGTGTCTGCCGGTTCCACCGGGGCCCTGCTGACCGGCGCCACACTGCTGGTCAAACGGGTAAAGGGTATCCGCCGGGCTGCAATGGCACCCTCCATGCCCAATAAGAAGGGCGGCAAAACAGTGATTGTGGACTGTGGTGCCAATGCGGAATGCACCCCGGAGTTTTTGCTCCAGTTTGGTATTGTGGGCTCTGCCTACGCAAAAAAGGTGCTGGGGGTGGAAAATCCCAGAGTTGGGCTGCTGAATATCGGCACAGAGGACAGCAAGGGCGGTCAGCTGCAAAAGGATGCCTATGCACTGCTGAAGCAGGCAGGAGAAGAGGGCCTGCTGAACTTTACGGGCAATGTGGAAGCCAGAGGGGTACCTCTGGGAGAAGTGGATGTGGTGGTCTGCGATGGCTTCTCTGGTAATGTGCTGATCAAGTCCATTGAGGGCACTGCCATGTTCATGGGCAGTATGCTGAAGCGGATTTTTAAGAAGAATGCCCTCACCAAAGTTGGCTATCTGCTGTGCTCCTCTGGTGTGAAGGAAATGATGAAAATGATGGACTACCGGGAGATCGGCGGTACCCAGTTCCTGGGAATTAAAAAGCCTGTGATCAAAGCACATGGCTCCTCCGATGCACTGGCATTCCGCAACGCAGTGAAGCAGGCCATGGATGCAGCCCGGGGAGATTTTACGGAGCAGCTGGCAGAAGACCTGGCGAAAATGAAGGAGATGGCTCAATGATCAAAAATCTGGAAATGGCCATCGGCTACCGGTTCCGGAATATTCAGCTGCTGCAGAATGCACTGACCCATTCCTCCTATGCCAATGAACGCTGGCACAACAGCCTGCTCAGCAATGAACGGCTGGAATTCCTGGGAGACAGCGTACTGGGCATGCTGGTGGCGGAATACCTGTACAAGACCTTTCCTGACCGGCCCGAAGGGGAATTGACCAGGATGCGTGCAGACATGGTCTGCGAGCACACTCTGGCAGCAGTTGCCAATAAAATCGGTCTGGGAGAGCATTTGATGCTGGGACATGGCGAGGAGCGGCTCGGTGGCCGCAGCCGGGAGTCCATTCTGGCGGATGCCACGGAATCGGTGATCGCAGCCTGCTTCCTGGACGGCGGTCTGGAAGCAGCGGAGCAGTTTGTACAGAAGTTCATCCTAGTGGAAGTTCCCGTTACCCGGCTGAACAATATGGACTATAAGACAGCGCTGCAGGAACTGGTGCAGCAGAAGAAAAACCAGGTGCTGAGCTATGCACTGGTAGGACAGTCCGGCCCTGATCATGACAAGCTGTTTGATGTGGCGGTTTCGCTCAATGGCAGTGTTGTGGGAACCGGCAGCGGACGCAGCAAGAAGCGGGCAGAGCAGATGGCGGCGAAGGCGGCTATTGAAAAACTCTTCCCGGATCACAGATAATACTGCAAACCCGGCATGTGAAAGATGTGCCGGGTTTGTCTGATTTTTAGAAATTTTATCTTTAAAAAGGAGAAAACAGGCGAGTTGGGGTGCATTTTGACGGTATTTTCTGATTGGATTGACAAATCAGACAAAATCGGTTAGAATATGTAACGTTATATGTGATACTGCGGCCTTTGGGCCATATGATATGAGAGGAACCCCAAACTATGGATTTGCATGAAAAATTACATGAGGTCTGCAAACAGTTCCGGATCTACGATGAGTTTCTGGGCTATGAGACCATTCAGATGGGTAATGTAAACCGTACATATAAGGTCAATTTTCGTCTTGCAGATGGAAATCCCAAGTCCTTCCTGGTTCAGAATGTTAACACCTATGCATTCCGGAATCCTGTAGCATTGATGGACAACATCGACCATGTTACAGAGCATATCCGGGAAAAGAAGCCCGGTCAGGTCGCACTGCATTTTCACCATACGGTGGACCGGAAGACCTATGTCATTGACGGCGACAATTTCTGGCGAATGACCAACTATGTGCCTTCTGTGACTTATAACAGCGTCCATGATATGGATATCGTCCGGAATGCCGGCATGGCATTCGGCGAATTCCAGATGCAGCTGGCGGATTTTGACATCAGCAGCCTGTATGAGACCATTCCCAACTTCCACAATACCCGTAAGCGTTATGAGACACTGGCGGCTTCCATCAAGGAAAATAAAGCCGGCCGGGCAGAAGAGGTGCAGGAAGAAATCAACTTCCTTATGAATGTGCGGGATATTGCCTGCCGTCTGACGGACCTGCACAGCGCCGGAAAGCTGCCCCTGCGTGTCACCCACAACGATACCAAGATCAACAATGTGCTGTTCAGCCCCAAGGATAACAGTGCCATGATCGTTATCGATCTGGATACGGTTATGCCCGGTCTTATCGGCCATGACTTTGGAGATGCCATCCGGTTTGCTGCCAACTTTGTGGAGGAGGACTGTCCCGAGGCAGAAAAGGCCGGTGTGGATCTGGAAGTGTTCCGTGCCTTTGCAGAGGGCTTCCTGTCCCAGACAGCAAAGACATTGACGGAAATGGAAGTGGAGACGCTGGCACTGAGCTGCTTCGTTCTGACGGCAGAGCTGGCCACCCGGTTCCTGGCGGATTATCTGGACGGAGACCTGTATTTCCATACCAAGTATCCCGGCCACAATCTGGTGCGCACCCGCTGCCAGATCGCACTGGCAAAGGATATGCTGAAGAAAATGCCTGAGATGGAAAAAATCGTCCGGGACTGTGTCAGCGCAGCCAAATAAATACCCATACCCGCAGCTTATGCTGCGGGTATTTTTTGTGGCATACTGCTATGTTGCCGACAAATTGAAACTTTCCCTTGCTGAATGTGTCGCATTGTGCTATAATAAAATGAACTATGCTGGTAGCACTCTGCCCACTGGGCGGAAAACAATACAGGAAGTGACATAATGAACCGTTTTAAATACAATAAACTGAATTTTACGGTACTGTCCAAAGTGCTGTTGATTATGATTCTGGACGTATTCGCCACAGCTTTTTCCTTCTTCTTTGGCCTTTGGCTGCGGTATGAATTTGTATTTGGTGATATTGCCCAGTATCATCTGGATGGATTTACATCGACCATCGGACTTTGGTGCGCCATTACAGTTGCAGTGCTGTTTTTCTTCAATCTGTACAACAGCATATGGGTATATGTGGGAACCTATGAGGTGTTCCGTATTCTGGCAGCCTACATTGTGCTGGCAGTGATTGGTGTGGTATTCCATATTTATGGTGTGGCCCTGCCCCGTTCCAGCTGTATCATTGGCTTGATTATGAGCTGCGTCTGTACGGTAGGCATCCGGTTCTCCTACAGAATGATCAAAACGGCACAGATGAAGCTTTCTCACATGGTTCATGCATCCCAGATGAAAAATGTGCTTCTGATCGGTGCGGGAGATGCTGGCCGGGCACTGGCTACAGAATTTGTAAACAGTGAATATGTCAGGGACAACCTTGTCTGTGTTATTGATGATAATCCGGTAAAATTGGGAAAGCGGTTATGCGGTGTGCCCATCGTAGGCAACCGGAATGATATTCCCGAGGCAGTGAAACGCTATAAGATCAGCAAGATCATCTTTGCAGTTCCCAGCTGCAGCGCAGCTGCCCGGAAGGAAATTCTGGATATCTGCTCTACCACCGGCTGCGAAGTGCAGATGCTTCCCGGCATTTACCAGATGGTCAATGGTGAGGTCAGCGTCAGTAAGCTGCGCAAAGTCGATCCCCAGGATCTGCTGGGCCGGGAACCTATCCGGGTCAATACAGAAGAGATCATGGGTTACGTATCCGGTAAGGTGGTTCTGGTCACTGGCGGCGGCGGCAGCATTGGCAGCGAACTTTGCCGGCAGATCGCCCATAAGGAGCCTGCCCAGCTGATCATTCTGGAAATCTATGAGAATAATGCCTATGACATTCAGATGGAGCTGCAGCGCACCTATCCGGAACTGAATCTGCTGGTGCTGATCGGTTCTGTCCGCAATACCAACCGGGTCAATCAGATTATGAATCTGTATCATCCGGATCTGGTGTTCCATGCAGCAGCCCACAAGCATGTTCCTCTCATGGAGGACAGTCCCAACGAGGCTATCAAAAACAATGTGCTGGGCACCTATAAAATGGCAAAGGCTGCGGCAAAATATGGTGTAAAGCGTTTTGTTCTGATTTCTACTGACAAGGCAGTTAATCCCACCAATATCATGGGTGCTTCCAAGCGCCTGTGCGAAATGGTGGTTCAGATGATGAACCGGGAATCTGATACAGAATTTGTGGCAGTGCGGTTCGGCAATGTTCTGGGCAGCAACGGCAGCGTCATCCCCCTGTTCAAAAAACAGATCGAGGCTGGCGGCCCTGTGACGGTTACCCACCCCGACATTATCCGTTATTTCATGACCATACCTGAGGCGGTAAGCCTGGTGCTCCAGGCGGGCTACTATGCCAAGGGCGGTGAGATTTTTGTTCTGGACATGGGTGAGCCGGTAAAGATCGATACCATGGCCCGGAATATGATCCGGCTGTCTGGTTTTGAACCGGATGTGGACATTAAAATCGAGTATACCGGCCTGCGTCCCGGTGAAAAGCTCTATGAGGAGCTTCTGATGCGGGAAGAAGGTATGCAGGATACGGCCAATAAGCTGATCCACATTGGAAAGCCCATTGAAATGGACGATGAAAAGTTCAAGGAACAGCTGGAGCGGCTGAACAAGGCCAGCAAGGCAGAAGTTTCCAACATGAAGGACATTGTGGCAGAGATCGTGCCCACTTATAAGAGAAAGACAGAAGAGTAAATTACCGGAGGGGTCATTATGTATCAGAAATATGGAAAGCGGCTGATCGACATTCTGCTGTCCGGCTGCGGCATTGTGGTGCTGGCACCGGTGTATCTGTTGGTCGCGGCAGCCATCAAGATCGATGACCCCGGCCCGGTGTTTTTTCGTCAGAAGCGTGTCGGCATTCATAAAACCCATTTTCAGATTCTGAAATTCCGCACCATGAAGATGGACACACCCAAGGATACGCCTACTCATCTGCTGGAAAATCCCGAGCAGTATATTACCCGGGTAGGCAAGTTCCTTCGGAAGGCATCTTTGGATGAACTGCCCCAGATTTTTCAGATTTTTACCGGAGATATGTCCATCATCGGCCCCCGTCCCGCCCTCTGGAATCAGTTTGATCTGATTGAAGAGCGGGATAAGTACGGTGCCAATGATGTCCGTCCCGGTCTGACCGGCTGGGCACAGATCAATGGCCGCGATGAACTGCCCATTGATGTAAAGGCCCGCCTCGATGGGGAATATGTGAAGAATATCAGTTTCGGATTTGACTGCAAATGCTTCTTCGGAACCATTACCTCTGTGCTGAAACATGATGGTGTGGTGGAAGGCGGAACCGGCCAGCTGGAAAAGGAGAAAAAGCAGAAATGAAAAAGATCCTGATTACCGGCGCCGGGAGTTATATCGGAACCGCCTTTGCACAGTATCTTTCCCAATGGCCGGAAAGTTACCAAGTGGATACCCTGGATATGCTGGAGGACAGCTGGCGGGAAAAAAGCTTTGCTGGTTTCGATACTGTGTATCATGTGGCAGGCATTGCCCACTCTGACAGCGGCCCCATCAGTCCCGAACGGGCAAAACTCTACTACCGGGTCAATACAGATCTGACGGTAGAAACTGCTCAAAAGGCAAAACGGGAAGGCATAAAGCAGTTTGTGTTCATGAGTTCTGCCATTGTTTACGGTGACAGTGCCCCTGTGGGGAAAGACAAACGGATTACACGGGAGACGATTCCTGCGCCTGCCAACAGCTATGGCGACAGCAAACTCCAGGCAGAAAATGGTATTTTGCCGCTGCAGGATGATGCGTTTAAGGTCGTTGTTCTCCGTCCGCCTATGGTCTACGGAAAAGGAAGCAAGGGAAATTATCCTATCCTTTCCAAACTGGCAAGAAAGCTGCCTCTGTTTCCCCTGGTGGAAAACCGGCGTTCCATGATTTATATTGAAAATCTGCTGGAATTTGTGCGGCTTATGGTGGACAATGAGGAGCAGGGGATTTTTTGGCCTCAGAATGCAGAATACTCCAATACTTCCCGGCTGGTGGCACTGATCGCTGCTGCCCACGGGAAGAAGATGATTTTGGTTCCCGGCTTCTCCTGGGCGCTGAAGCTGCTGTCCCATGTGACCGGCCTGGTGAACAAGGCTTTCGGCAGCCTGTGTTATGATATGGAACTGAGCCGGTACAAACAGAACTACTGTAAAAAAACATTGAAAGAATCCATTGAGGAAACCGAGGGGATCGCGTGAAGATTCTTGTTTTTTCCCAATATTTCTATCCGGAGAATTTCCGGATCAATACCTTGTGCCGGGAGCTTGTCAGCCGTGGCCATTCCGTAACGGTGGTAACCGGTTACCCCCAGTATCCTATCGGCAGAATTTATGAGGGGTATGGCTTTGATGTGCCCTATGAGCGATCCTGGAACGGTATCACAATCTGCCGCATTAAGGTGCATCCCCGTGGCAGGGGACTTCTGGGTATGCTGCGTAATACCGTGGATTATGTTGTGGCTGCAAACAGATGGGTCAAAGACTGCGAAGAACAATTTGACGCTGTTTATGTATTTGAAGTTTCTCCGGTGACGGTGGGACTTCCTGCTGTTTCCTACAAACAGAAATTTGGCGTCCCCATGTTTTTCAACCTGCAGGACCTGTGGCCGGAGAATGTGGAGGAAGTTCTGGGAATCCGCTTCGCCCCGCTGACCTGGCTCATCAACCGGATTGTGGATAAGATTTATGCTGCCAGTGATAAAATCTTGTGTACCTCCAACGGCTTCGTGGATAATTTGCGCCAGAGGGGCGTGTCGGAGGAGAAACTGGTATTCTGGCCCCAGTTCTGCCCGGAACCGGATCTGTCAGAAGCGGTGAAACCGGAAGTGTACTCTGACGATACCTGCAATATTGTGTTTGCGGGTAATCTGGGAGATGCCCAGGGACTGGACCTGGTGGTGGATGCCGCCCGGGAACTGCTTGATACAAATATCCGTTGGTATCTGGTGGGCGATGGCCGGGCAAGGACGCGGTTGGAACAGAAAGTGAAGGAATCCGGTCTGGAAAGTACGGTCTTTTTTCTTGGACGTGTGGACACGGCAGAAGCTGACCGGTATGTACATTTTGCGGACTGCGCCTATCTTTCTTTTCAGAATAACAAAATTTTCAATATGACCCTGCCCGCCAAGCTGCAGACCTATCTGGCCTGCGGAACCCCTATTCTGGCAGCAGCTGGCGGCGAAAGCGCCCAGCTGGTAGGGAGCCAGGGCCTTGGCTTTGTATGTCCGCCGGAGAAAACGGCTCTGGTGGAGGCGGCAAAAAAAGTTGCTGCCATGACGGCACAGGAACGGCAGGAAAAATCTACAGCCGCCAGAAACTATTATGAAGCCCACTTCACCATGGACCGTCTTGTGACGGAACTGGAAGAAATGATAACAGAAGAAATCAAAAAACAGGAGCGTTGAGCAATGAGTATTTTTGCAGACAAGACCCTTATGATTACCGGCGGCACCGGTTCCTTTGGCAATGCGGTGCTGAACCGTTTTCTGGATACAGACATCAAGGAGATCCGTGTATTCTCCCGTGATGAAAAAAAGCAGGACGATATGCGCCATGAGTTCCAGGCAAAGCTGCCCCAGGCAGCCGGAAAGATCAAGTTCTTCATCGGCGATGTCCGGGACATTTCTTCTGTAAAAAATGCCATGCATGGTGTGGACTATATTTTCCATGCAGCAGCGCTGAAGCAGGTGCCCTCCTGTGAGTTCTTCCCCATGGAAGCGGTCAAGACCAATGTGATTGGCACAGACAATGTGCTGACGGCTGCCATTGATGCCGGCGTGAAAGCCGTAATCTGCCTGTCCACAGACAAGGCTGCCTATCCAGTCAACGCCATGGGTACCTCCAAGGCCATGATGGAAAAGGTCATCGTTGCCAAGTCCCGTACCGTGGCTCCCGAAGAAACCAAGATCTGCTGCACCCGCTACGGTAATGTTATGTGCAGCCGGGGCAGTGTTATCCCTCTGTGGATCGAGCAGATCAAGGCGGGCAATCCCATTACCATTACGGAACCTTCCATGACCCGTTTCATTATGAGCTTGGAAGAGGCGGTGGATCTGGTGCTGTTTGCTTTCGAAAACGGCATCAGCGGTGATATTCTGGTTCAGAAGGCGCCTGCCTGCACCATTGAGACTCTGGCAAAGGCCGTTACCGGCCTGTTTGCCCCCGGCCATGAGATCAAGGTCATCGGTATCCGTCATGGCGAAAAAATGTATGAAACCCTGCTGACCAATGAAGAATGTGCAAATGCCGTGGATCTGGGTAATTTCTACCGGGTGCCCTCTGACAAGCGGGATCTGAACTACGATAAGTATTTCAAGGAAGGCGATACTGAGCGTAACGTCCTTACAGAATTCAACAGCAGCAATACGGAGCTTCTGAATGTGGAGCAGGTGCAGCAGAAGCTGCTGAGCCTTTCCTACATCCGAGATGAATTGGCTGCCTGGAAGAAACCGTAAGAACACAGGAGATTTCCTATGAACAAAAAAGAATTGGTTCAAAAATATCCTTTCCTGGTGAAGCTGGGATGCACGGTATACAATCTGCCCAACTGCCTGCGCATCAAAAAGGGAAAGGGAAACCGGGTGGAAGCACCCCGGGCTATGCTGAAAAATGTGAATATCCGGATTTCCGGTACAGGCAATACAGTCTTTATCGATGATTTCACAACTCTGAAGAATACTAATATCTATATCCACGGCAACAACAATACTGTCCGTGTGGGCAAATGGACTTCTTTCTGGAACTCCGAGATCTGCATGGAAGATGACGGTAATGAAGTGTCCATCGGCAACCATACCAAAATTATGGGCAATACCCAGATGGCTACCATGGAAGGAACCAAGATTCTCATCGGCAGCGAATGTGGCTTCTCTACCGACATCATCATGCGCACCGGTGACTCCCATTCCATTCTGGATATGGAAGGCAGACGGTTCAATGCCTCCAAGGATATTATTCTGGAGGACCATGTGTGGGTTGGCCTGAAGGTTATCTGCATGAAGGGCACCCATGTGTCCCGCAACAGCATTATTGCTGCCGGCGCTGTGGTATCCGGAAAGTTTATGGAACCTAACTGCATCATCGGTGGTGTTCCCGGTAAAGTCATCAAAAAGGGTGTCGAATGGTGCACGCCCCGGATTCCTGTGGGCAGTGTGGCGGAGGAATTCTACCAGATCCCGAAGGAGAATGCATAGTGAACATTCTGATTACCGGTGCTGCCGGATTTGTGGGTAAAAATCTGACAGCAGCGCTGCAATGTATTAAGGACGGAAAAGACAGAACCCATCCGGGTCTTTCCATTGGTGAGCTTTATCTGTATGACATTGATTCCCCGGAAGAACTTCTGGAGGAAGCATGCAGCAAGGCGGATTTCGTGTTTAACATGGCTGGTGTAAACCGTCCCCAGACCCAGGAAGAGTTTATGGATGGCAACTTCGGCTTTGCATCCAAACTGCTGGATACTCTGAAAAAATATCGCAATACCTGCCCCGTAATGCTGTCCTCTTCCATCCAGGCAACCCTTATCGGCCGCTATGCATCCGGGGAATACGGGAAGAGCAAAAAGGCAGGCGAAGATCTGTTCTTTGCCTATGGGCAGCAGACCGGTGCAAAGGTACTGGTTTACCGCTTCCCGAATCTTTTCGGCAAATGGTGCCGTCCGAATTATAATTCTGCAGTGGCAACCTTCTGTCATAACTATGCCAATGATCTGCCCATTACCGTAAATGATGCTTCTGTTCAGCTGGAACTGCTGTATATTGACGACCTGGTGGAGGAAATGATTGCAGCACTGGAGGGCAGAGAACACCGTTGCGAATTTGACGGTGTGGATACGGTTCTGACAGAGGATGGCCGATACTGTGCTGCACCAGTGACCCACAAGGTTACGCTGGGCGAGATCGTTGCCCTTTTGGATGATTTTAAGGCACAGCCCCAGACTCTGCTGATGCCGGAGATTCCCCATAACAGTTTTGCAAAAAAGCTGTATTCTACCTATCTTTCCTATCTGCCCAAAGAAAAGGCAGCCTTCCCTCTGAAAATGAACTGCGATGCCCGGGGCAGCTTTACAGAGCTGCTGCGAACGGAGAAGTGTGGTCAGTTCAGTGTCAATGTGTCCCTTCCCGGAATTACCAAGGGCCAGCACTGGCATCACACCAAATGGGAATTTTTCATCGTTGTGGCAGGCCATGGCCTTATCCAGCAGCGGAAAGTGGGAAGCGATGAGGTTCTGAATTTTGAAGTCAGCGGCGATAAAATCGAAGCTGTCCATATGCTTCCCGGATATACCCACAATATTATTAACCTCTCTGAGACAGAGAACCTTGTGACTGTCATGTGGGCCAATGAATGCTTTGACCCCAATAAGCCGGATACATTCTTCGAGAAGGTGGAGCAATGAAAAAACTGCTGATCCTGGGTGCTGGCGGCTACGGAAAAACCGTCGCAGACCTGGCTGCTCAGTTAGGATGCTACGGCAAGATCGCCTTTCTGGATGATGGCCGTAGCGGAGAAAACATTCTGGGAACTTGTGCGGAATATGTGTTGTTTGCAGATCCGGATACCCATATGTATCCGGCTTTCGGAAATAACGAGATACGGATGCACTGGATGGAAACACTGTGTACTGCCGGGATTGCGGTCCCTGCGTTGGTGCATCCGCGTGCTTACGTCAGTCCTATGGCATCTGTGGGCATCGGAAGTGTTGTACTTCCAATGGCCGTTCTGAATACGGGTGTGACAGTGGAGGCTGGCTGTATCATCAATATTGGTGTGCTGATTGACCATGACAGTGTGATCGAAGCAGGTACGCATTTGGCTCCCGGTGCTATTGTCAAGGCAGAAAACCGGATCCCTGCCGGAAGTAAGATCGATTCCGGCAGAGTTGTTGAAAACCGGGAATATCCCCTGTAAAGGAGTAAGAATTATGGAAATGAAGTTGGATTATTCCGATATTTCCTTTCAAAACAACGGCAAGCTGAAACTGCTGATCATTGTCGGTACCCGGCCGGAGATCATCCGGCTGGCAGCGGTGATCAATAAGTGCCGTAAGTACTTTGACTGCATCCTGGCCCATACGGGACAGAACTATGACTATACGCTCAACGGCATTTTCTTCCGGGATCTGGGCCTTGCGGATCCGGATGTCTATATGAATGCGGTTGGTGATGATCTGGGCGCCACTGTGGGCAACATCATCAACTGTTCTTATAAGCTGATGGCAGCAACAAAGCCTGATGCCATGCTGATCCTGGGTGATACCAATTCCTGCCTGTCGGCAATTCCCGCCAAGCGGCTGCACATCCCCATTTTCCACATGGAAGCCGGCAACCGCTGCAAGGATGAATGTCTGCCGGAGGAGACCAACCGCCGGATCGTGGATATCATTTCTGACGTGAATCTGGCTTATTCCGAGCATGCCCGGAAGTATCTGCATGACTGTGGCCTGCCCAAGGAACGGACCTACGTTACCGGCAGCCCCATGGCAGAGGTGCTGCACCAGAACCTTGCGTCTATCGAGGCTTCCGATGTTCATGCCCGCCTGGGACTGGAGAAGGGAAAATATATCCTTCTGTCTGCCCACCGGGAGGAGAATATCGATACGGAAAAGAATTTTGTTTCTCTGTTCACAGCCATCAATGCTATGGCAGAGAAGTACGATATGCCCATTCTCTATTCCTGCCATCCCCGCAGCCGGAAGCGTCTGGAAGCTACCGGTTTCCAACTGGATTCCCGGGTGCGCATGAATGAACCTCTGGGCTTCCACGACTATAACTGCCTGCAGATGAATGCTTTTGCGGTGGTGTCCGATTCCGGCACCCTGCCGGAGGAAAGCAGCTTCTTCGCATCTGTTGGGCATCCCTTCCCGGCGGTCTGCATCCGCACCTCTACGGAGCGGCCCGAGGCCCTGGACAAGGCCTGCTTTATTCTGGCGGGTATTGACGAGGGACATTTGCTCCAGGCGGTGGATACGGCTGTGCAGATGAATCTGGATGGCGACCATGGCATCCCCGTTCCGGACTATGTGGAGGAAAATGTCTCTACAAAAGTTGTCAAAATCATTCAGTCTTATACCGGTGTTGTCGATAAGATGGTGTGGCGTAAATACTAACCAATAAACGTTGTTGTTAAAAAAGAGGTGAGCCTGTGAAATATTTGTTTATCAATTCCGTTGCCGGGGTTGGCAGCACCGGACGGATTGCTGCTGAAAAATGCCGGGAACTGATGGCGGAAGGCCATACGTGCAGGCTTGCCTATGGCCGAAAATGTGCAAACTGTGCGGATATTCCCACCATCCGCATCGGCTCTGATCTGGATTTCAAATGCCATGGTGTTATCAACCGGGTGTTTGACAACCATGGTTTTAATTCCGCTTCTGCAACCCGGAAATTCCTGAAGCAGGTAAAGGCATATGATCCCGATGTGATCTGGCTGCACAACATCCACGGTTACTATATCCACGTGGGGCTTCTGTTTGAATATCTGCGGTTTTGCGGCAAAAAGATCATCTGGACCCTCCATGACTGCTGGAGTTTTACCGGCCACTGCGCCTATTTTGACTATGTGGGCTGCGACAGATGGAAGACTGGCTGCCACGATTGCCCACAGAAGAAGAGTTACCCTGCCAGCCTTCTGATGGACAACAGTAAGGAAAATTACGAGGCCAAAAAATATCATTTTACCGGGATTCCCAATCTGACGCTGGTGGTTCCCTCCCAATGGCTTGCCGGTCGTGTCAAGGAAAGCTTTTTGGGAGAATATCCTGTGGAAGTTGTATATAATACCGTAGATCCCACCGTTTTCAAGCCTACTCCCAGTGATTTCCGGCAGAGATATGGTCTGGAGGAAAAAACGGTGCTTCTGGGCGTTGCCAACATTTGGGAAGAACGCAAGGGCCTTAAGGATTTCGTGGAATTGGCAAAGCATTTGGATGACAGCTACCGGATCGTTCTGGTGGGACTGACACCAGAGCAGAGCAAAAACCTGCCTGCCAATATTTTGTGTCTGCCAAGAACGGACAGTATACAAAAGTTGGTGGAGATTTATTCTGCAGCAGACCTGTACATCAATCCCAGCGTAGAGGAAACCTTTGGAATGACCACTCTGGAGGCAATCTGCTGTGGTACAAAGCCTGTTGTTTACCGGGGCACAGCCTGTGAAGAGGTTACACGACAGTTTGGTGGCATAGCTGTAGAGAAAGGCTGGAAAAGCATTTTGAAAGCTGTTGAAGAGAATCGGAAATAGAAAGGATTCTGCAAATGAAATATTATCGTTTTCCGGATACAAAGCTGTTTAAAATCAGCTTTTTCCTGTTTCTGCTGGCGCTGCAGATGATTTCGAGAAGTGCAATGATCCCTTCTGCATTCGATATTTTCTATCCGACCTATTTTGCGACGATCGGCTTGATCCTCGTGATGGGTATTCTGTTTTTGGGGGTAAACAGGAAGCGGATAAAAGAGGTATTTACAGATAAGCGTATGATTGCAGTGATTTGCATCGTTGCGCTTTTGCTTGCACTGATGCTTGTGAAGCAGGACTATCAGGCTATCTATATCAGCATTATGCTGTATATGCTGTTCGCTGTATTTGTTAACTATTTTATGCCAATGCAGGAAGTGGCAGGATATTATGTTGGATTAATGTGTTTGCTGGGCGCATGGACATTGGTAGGTTCCTTCCTTCTGAAACCATTGGTGGAAGCCGGTATGATTGCCTGCCATACGTTTAAGGCGATTAATGGCTGGTCCATGTACAATTTTGGACTTACCTTTACATCCTATCTGAACGATGCGCAGGTCGAAACCATGCGGGCCTTCGGCATATTCAGAGAACCGGGCCTGTATCAGATTTTTCTGTTTGTTGCGATCCAGCTGAATAATTACACTGTTCAGTGGGGAAAAAAATGGCATATGTGGGCAGTGAATGCGGTGTTGTTTTCGGCACTGATGGTGACTTTTGCCACCGGTGGTGTTCTTGCCCTGGGCCTGTATATCGTATTTTTATTTTTTGATAAGAAACTCTATAAAAATAAATGGCTGTGCCTTGCTGCAATTGTGTCTGTGGCAGTCGGGGCAATAATGATTCTGGCTGCACTGATGAAAGGCGGCGTTCTGGCTGTTGAACTGGTGGGAATGGTGGAAAAGCTGGTTACAGATAACGAATCTATCCGTGACAGAGTCGGTTCCATTTTTGTAAACGCGAAGCATTTTTTGAATCATCCGATTGTTGGTGAGAAAATATCCACTGTTGTGTATTCCATTGCCAGTAATACTGCTTCGTCGGCCATTATGTTTGCAGGTTTTGGAGTTGTTGGCGGCTGTCTGCATGTGGCATCCTGGGTGGCGTTGGTATGGAAGAAAGAACGCAGCGTTCTGATGAATCTAATCTTAATGGTGATCCTCTTCATCCCCTTCAATACCCAGAATGTTGTGCATGATATCTTCTTCTGGCTTTTCCCGACAATGGCTTTGCTGGAAAAGGGATTGCTTGTTTTTACAGAATTAATTCAGAACAGGAAGGTATAACGATGGAGCAGGAAGTGCTGAAGAGAGTACAGCCAGTTTTGCTGAATATGCTGAAAGACATTCGGAGGGTTTGTGATGAAAACGGCATCCGGTATTTTCTGTACCGAGGTACATTCCTGGGCGCAGTGCGACATAAGGGATTCATTCCGTGGGATGATGACATGGATATTGCAATGTTGCGGCAGGATTATGAACGTTTTTGCAGAATTGCACCAGAAAAACTGAGTTCTTCCTATTGCTTTCAGAACTGGCATACTGACGAAAACTATGCACATCCCTTTGGAAAAGTTCGTAAACGCGGCACAGTTTATGTGGAGGCAAAATGCTGCAGGTTGCAGGAAAATGGCTTTTATATTGATATTTATCCCATTGACTTTGCTCCTGAGACTGTGGAACAGCAGCGTATGTTGAATCGTAAATTGCTTCATCTTTATCGGATCAAGCTGATGAAATGCCACTACACCCCATGGAAAGAGGAAGAAAGGACCATTTGGAAAAAACGGATTGGCTACATGTTGTATCAGATAGCGGCTCTGTTTGTCAGTCAAGCCTGGTTGGTAGAAAAATATGAACAGATTGTTATGTCTATACCAGAGAGTAGCTGCGTTTATGAGCAGAGTGCATTGCCTCATGTACCATTCTTTAAGCGGGAGTGGTGTGAGAATCTTGCAGAATATACATTTGATGATGTAGCTTTTCTGGGACCAGAAGACTATGATAGCTTTTTATCATCACTGTACGGAAATTATTTTGAACTGCCACCGGAAGATCAACGAGAAAACCGTCATCAGATTATTGAACTAAGCTTTGGCGATTAGGAATCAAATCTGGAGGTTATCCATGAAAAAAGCATTATTTTTGACAAACTACCCATCTCCCTATCGAGTGGCTTTTTTTGATATGCTTGGGCAGGAACTGGATACAACGGTTCTGTATGCAGATCGCATTGAAAAGAAGACCCATCGTAGTGCAGACTGGTTTGTATCCAGTCAGGAAACATGTCATTCTGTACAGCTAAAAAAAAGAATGGCATCCTTTGGGGGACGTGATTTTTGCATTGATGTGCTTAACTGGCTGAAAAAAGACTGGGATGCCATTGTGCTCTGCGGCTATTCTTCACCTACCGTCATTCTTGCCATGATATATCTGCGATTGATGCGGATTCCTTTCTGGATGGAAGTGGATGGTGGTCTGATCCGGCAGGACACCCCTCTGCGATATCGGATCAAGCGGTTGCTGGTAAGTTCCGCCGCTGCTTACTTAAGTAGCGGTAAGGCAACCACCGACTATCTGGTGCATTACGGTGCAAAGCGGGAGCAGGTCTGGGAGTATCCCTTCACGTCTCTTTGTGAGAAGGACCTTTTGCCACAACCGGTATCCCGGGAAGAAAAGCAGGCATTGCGACAGAAACTGAATCTGCAGGATGGAAAGATTATTCTCTCCATTGGCCAGTTTATCCATCGGAAGGGCTTTGATGTGCTCTTAAAAGCAGCTGATAAATTACAGGACGGTGCAGATATTTATATTGTGGGTGGAGAGCCTACAGAAGAGTACCTGCAGCTTTGCAAGGATTTGTCGCTGACCAATGTGCATTTCCTTGGCTTTATGAAGAAGGAAAAGCTGATAGAGTATTATAAGGCGGCAGACTTGTTTGTTCTGCCTACACGGGAAGATATCTGGGGCCTGGTCATAAACGAAGCCATGGCTTTTGGCCTTCCAGTTGTTACAACAGACCGCTGTGTTGCAGGACTTGAGCTGGTTGAAGAGGGTGTTACAGGCTATATTGTTCCTGTCGGAGATGAAAATGCGCTTGCCTGTAAAATGAATGAAGCACTTTGTGCAGATTTGAATAAGATGGGTGCAGCGGCATTGGAAAAAGTGCGTCCTTATACCATTGAAAACATGGCAAAAGTCCATGCGGAGATTTTCAGACAGGAGATTTGATATGCATATTGTATATGCAGTGACCACCTGCTCAGACAAAGTATATAAGCAGTTATTTTCTGAGACAAGAGTTAAGCCTGCCTTTCAGTCCCAGAAGTATCACCGCCTTCTGATCGAAGGTTTGGCTGCCCACACAGAAGTGGATGTGGCGGCAAGTCCGCCTGTGAACCGATCTGTGCTGAACAGCGCCTTTGTCAGACTGCCGGAGGAAACAGAAGGCGGAGCCCGATATCACTATATTCCGGCCATTCGCAATCCGCTTGTCAAGCTGGCGGCTGTGGCGGCTGGAACCTTTTGGAAAACGCTCCGCTACAGCCGGAAAGATTCTGCTGTTGTTGTAGACTGCCTGAACCGCACCACTGCCTTTTTTGCACTGTTGGCTGCAAAAGTAAGGGGGTGCCGGTGCGTGGGTATTATTACGGACTTGCCGGATATGCTGAGCGGTGGAAGCTTTTCTGTAAAAATGGCAAATTATGTGATCCGCCACTGCACGGATTATGTGCTGCTGACAGAGGCGATGAATGATTATATTCAAAACAACGGAAAACCCTATGTGGTGCTGGAAGGACATTCTGATATTTCCATGCGGGATCTTCGTCCTGGCTTGGAAAAGAAGACATCTCCAAGATCTGTGTTTTATGCTGGAGGCGTCAGTAAGCAGTATGGCCTTGCAGATCTGGTGGAAGGCTTCCGCCTGGCGGATCTTCCCAATGCCCGGCTGGAAATCTATGGCCCCGGTGACTATGTGCCGGAGCTGCAGAAAATCGCAGAGGAGGACAGCCGGATCTTCTATGGCGGCATGCTGATGAATTCCGAAATCGTGGAGCGGGAGCAGCAGGCGACTCTGCTGGTGAATCCACGGCCCACCCATGAGGAATTTGTAAAATACTCTTTTCCCTCCAAAACGATGGAATACATGGCCTCGGGCACCCCGGTTTTGACCACCCGGCTTCCCGGTATGCCCAAAGAATACTATCCGTATGTTTCTTTTATTGATGAAGAAACTGCAGAAGGAATTGCGGCGGCACTGAAAGCGGTTCTGGCTATGCCGGATGAAGACCTTTTTCAGATGGGTAAGGCGGCCAGGGAATTTGTGCTGGAGAGCCGGAACAATGTGGTTCAGGCCAGAAAACTGTTGGATATGCTGGAAATGGAGAAGGATGTGAAAAAATGAAGCTGCTGTGGCTTTGTAACATTATGCCAGGTGTGGTGAAAGAAGAAGTAACTGGAACGGCTGGAAGCGGCTTGTGGATGGATCATGTACTTAGTGATTTGCGAAAAATGGAAAATGTCTTCATCCGGATCCTGTGTCCCTATTCCAGTACGATGCAGGGAACATTGGATTTGACATGTAGCTATGCAACGTTTCAGACAAAACGGCCATATGAATATCTTCCTGACCTTGAACAGAAGTTTCGTAAGGAACTGGAATCATTTCGACCGGATGTTGTTCATATTTGGGGAACGGAGTTTGCACATTCTTTCGCTATGGTAAATGCTGCAGAGCAGGAAGAATTGCTGAATCACACAGTCGTAAGTATCCAAGGGCTGTGTGGTTTTATTGCAAAGCATTATCTGGAAGGAATCCCTGTAGGCGTTCAGAATCAGTTTACTTTCCGAGATATTATTCGGCAGGATAATCTTGTCCAGCAACAGAAAAAATTTGTTTACAGGGGTGAATTGGAGCAACAGACGTTGAAAAAGGTAGGTCATGTCATTGGGAGAACTTTCTGGGACAAGGCCTGTTCTATGCTGATTAATCCTATGTGTCGGTATCATGTATGCCGGGAGACTCTACGAACAACGTTCTATGAACAGAAATGGGAATATGAAAAATGCTGCAAACACCGTATTTTTGCATCCAGCTGTGTTTATCCTGTGAAAGGCTTCCACTATCTGCTGGAAGCAATGGCAGAAGTGCTGAAACGGTATCCCGATGCAACGATTGCCGTTCCGGGTAAGGATCCATTTCAGCAAAATCCCATGCGTGTCAGCAGCTATCAGAAATATCTGATGACGCTGATGAAACGGCATGGGCTGGAAAATAAGGTGCAGTTCCTTGGCAGTCTTTCTGCGGAAGAAATGAAGAACGCTTATCTGGAAGCAAACGTATTTGCATTACCTTCCACCATCGAGAATTCTCCCAACTCTCTGGGTGAGGCCATGCTCCTGGGCGTGCCCTGCGTGGCGGCAGATGTGGGTGGTGTCACCACTATGATGACTCACGAAAAAGAAGGATTTGTATACCAATCCACAGCGCCTTACATGTTGGCGCATTATATCTGCAAGGTTTTTGCCATGGAAGAACAGGCACAGGACATGGGACAGGCGGCGAAACTGCATGCTTCCGTTACCCATGATCCCCAGAAGAATCTGCAGGATCTTCTGGATATCTATACCGAACTTGCGTAACGAGAAAGGAGGAATCACAATGAAAGATATTCCGTTGCTGAGCGTGATCGTCCCAGTATACAATGTGGAAGCCTATCTTGCACGGTGTGTAGATTCCATCCTGTCCCAGACCTACAGAAATCTGGAAGTGATCCTTGTGGACGATGGTGCCAAGGATTCCTCTGGTGCCATTTGTGATGCCTATCTGGAAAAAGATCCCCGTGTCCGTGTGATCCATAAGGAAAACGGTGGCCTCAGCTCTGCCCGTAATGCGGGTATTGACATGGCAACCGGTGAATATATCACCTTCGTGGACAGCGATGACTGGATCGAACCGGACGCCTATGAAAGTATGCTGCAGCTGGCTTTGGATCTGGATGTAAAGTTGGTCTGCGGCGGACGGTATGATGTGGATGGCAAAACCGGAGAAAAGAAACTTGGCTTGTGTCCGGTAAAAACAGAGAGAATATCATCGGAAGAGATGGTGGGCAGAATCTTCACCTGGGATCATTGTGATTCCTCTGCCTGTGACAAAATGTTCCACCGTTCTCTTTTGGAACACTGGAGGTTTCCGGAAGGGAAAATTGTGGAGGATGTTCCGGTCATGTACCGGATCATTCTTGGTACTGACTGGGTTGCAATGTGTGGACAGCCGGTTTATAACTACTATCACCGACATGGCAGCATTACGACAGCAGCGGTATCGGATAAGACATTTCATTTTCTGGAACATACGGAAACAATTTATCCCTACATCCTGGAACACCACCCTGCTATTGCAGAACAGGCACAGTATCTGCGCATCCGGGCGCTGGCATATTCTGCCCTGTCTATTGAAGTTGCTGGAAAAACAGCCCGGGAACAGTATGGCGACATTTATCGACGCTGCTGTAGAGAGCTGCTTGGACATGCCGGATTCGTTTTGAAAAGTCCTCTGTTTGGAAAAAAGGAAAGGCTTACTGATCTGCTGCTGGGTTTGCAGCTGTATCCTTTCATGCGGCGGGTCTATCATGTTTTTCGATGAAAAACTTGACCTAAGCCAATGGAGTTATTTACATGAGAAAACAAAACCGCATTGCGCTATTTAATATTCTGAGTACGATTCTATTGAGAGGTATTTCTCTGTTTACAGCCCCTTTGTTTTCCCGTATGCTGGGAACAAATGGTTATGGTGTGTTATCCATTTATACCATCTGGATGGGAGTTGTGGCCATTGCCTTTACCTTGCAGACCAATGGAACTCTGGTCAACGCACGGGTGGAATATGATGAAGGGCAGCAGATTAAATATCAATCTTCGGTAATGAGCTTGTCACTGCTGTCTTTCCTGCTGTGCAGTGCTGTTGTGATGCTCTTTCTGCCGCAGATATCCTCGTTGCTGCAACTGAGCAAGGCATTGATCCTGCTGCTGCTGTTTCATGCCTTTGGCAATTTCTGTTTTAATTTCCTCAACAGCAAATTTACCTATGAATTTAAGGCTGGCACCAATATGGTGCTGTCCGTTGGTGTGACCCTTGCAACGCTGATCCTGTCAGTTATTCTGATTCTGGTCATGCCGGAAGAAATCAACTACTACGGCCGGATCCTGGGTATGGCACTGACTTATGGAACCATGGGTGTTGTGATCTGTGCCTATATTCTGGGAAAGGGCAGAACCTTCTATAACCGTGACTATTGGAAGCTGGCGCTCACCTTGGCCCTGCCGGTAGTATTTCATAGCCTTTCTGATGTGCTGCTGGGCCACTTTGACCGGCTCATGCTGCAGCATATGATGAATGAATCCATGGTTGGCCAGTATAGCCTTGCCTTTAATTTTGGCGGTATCATGCTGACCATTTTCATGGCACTGAACAACAGCTGGGTTCCCTTCTTCTTTGAAGATTTCAAGGCGGGACGGAGTGAACATATCCATGATCAGGCGAAGAACTTTCTGGAATTGTTCACTGTGCTTTGCGTGGGATTCAATCTGCTGTCCATTGAAGTATATCATGTGTTTGCCAGCCAGGATTTCTGGCCCGGCACCATGTTGATTCCTGTTTTTGTCACCGGCTACTTCCTGAACTTCCTGTGCACATTCCCGGTAAACTATGAGTATTACCACAAGAAAACCAAAGTGGTCGCCATCGTTACAGTTCTGGCTGCGCTGGTCAATATTGTGCTGAACTATGTGCTGATCCTGAATATTGGCATGATGGGTGCTGCAATGGCAACGGCTGTTTCCCACGGACTGCAGCTGTTTATGCACTATGTTTATGTGCGGTATATCCTGAAAAAAGGAGATTATCCCTTTGGTATCCGCATCTGGGCGAAATATGTTGTCGTTTATGCGCTGGCACTGGTGCTGGTGTATCTGACACCCAATGCATGGTTTGTGCGCTGGGGTCTTGGTGCAGCCATTGGTTTGTGGGAACTGTGGCGGATCAGAGGCCGAAAGGTTCTGCTTTAAAAGAATATCCGGCGGAGCTGGTTTTCCAGCTCCGCTGTTTTCTGCTAGGGGACAGCCATATCTTGTGGCAGGGGTTGCAAAGGAAACCGAGATGGTGTATAATGCATATGAAATAGTATCATTTTACAGAACGATGTGCTGCCTGCGGAGGCGGTTTTCGGGATAAGGTTCGGTTGAGATGCGATGAAAAAGAAAGTTTTGTTTGCAGCCACAGTGGTTAAGACCCATATCATGGAATTTCATATTCCCTATCTGAAAATGTTCCGGGAAATGGGCTGGGAGACTGCTGTAGCAGCCCGGAATGACTATGAAGATCCTGCGGACTGCCTGATTCCGTATTGCGATGCTTACTACGATATTCCCATAGAACGGTTGCCCTGGAAATTGGGCAATATCGGTGCTTACCGGCAGATGAAACAGCTGATCGACCGGGAAAGCTATGATGTGATCCATTGCCACACGCCCATGGGTGCAATGATCGCCCGGCTTGCAGCCATCGGTGCCCGGAAAAAGGGAACAAAGGTACTCTATACGGCCCATGGATTCCATTTTTACAAAGGCGCATCTCTGGTGCACTGGTTGGCCTATTATCCTGTGGAGTGGGTCCTTGCGCATGTGACAGATGTGCTGATCACTATGAACAGGGAAGATTTTGCACTGGCACAGAAAAAAATGCATGCAAAGCGGATCGAATACATTCCCGGCGTGGGAATCGACACGGGAAAGTTTCAGGCAGGAAGTGCCGGGCGCGAAGAAAAACGGCGGGAGCTGGGTTTTTCGGAAACAGATTTTCTGATCCTTACTGTGGCAGAAATGACAAAAAACAAAAACCATTCCACAGTGCTGAAAGCATTGGCGTTATTGAAGGATACCGAAGAATTTGCCTCTATGCAGTATCTGATCTGCGGCAGGGGAGACAACGAAGGGAATCTGCGGCAGGAAGCGCAGGAACTTGGTGTTTCGGAGCATGTGGTATTCCTGGGATACCGGCAGGATGTGCCGGATCTGCTGCGGTGCAGCGATCTGTTTGCTTTTATGTCCTTCCGGGAGGGATTGCCGGTTGCATTGATGGAGGCCATGAGCAGCGGACTTGCGGTGATTTGCTCCCGGATCCGGGGCAACACCGATCTGATAGATGACGGGGCGCAGGGTATGATCGTGGATAATACCCCTCAGGCGGTAGCAGAGGGGATCCTGAAACTGTACCGGGATCCGGAACTGCGGCGTCGTTATGGCGTGGCAGCAGCGGAAAAGGTGAAGCTGTTTGACGCAGAAAATGTCCACCGCATTATGAAAGAGATATACACAAGTGTTGAAAAATAGAAACCGGAGGTGAAAACAGATGGGTGGTACGCTGCTTGTATCCCTGGATTTTGAATTGTTCTGGGGCATGCTGGATGTATGCAGTCTGGATGCTTACCAGGAGAATGTGCTGGGAGGGCGGAAGGCCATTCCCCGTCTGTTGGAACTTTTTGAGAAGTATGGCATCCACGCGACCTGGGCAACCGTGGGATTCCTGTTTGCGGAGAACTTCGAAGAACTGTCTGCTTTCTTTCCCTGTAAGGAAAAGCTGCCTGCCTATGAAAACCAGAAGCTGACGCCTTATGACTGGTTTTCTCGTATTGGCGGTGATGAAGAGTGTGCACCCTGTTTCTTTGGGCCGTCTTTGATCCGTATGGTGGCGGAGACGCCGGGGCAGGAAATCGGCAGCCATACCTTTTCGCACTACTACTGCCGGGAAAAGGGACAGACCGTGGAGCAGTTTCGGGCGGACATGGAAGCAGCAAAGAAAATTGCGGCTGACCATGGTTACGATGTGACCTCTGTTATCCTGCCCCGGAACCAGTGTGAGCCGGAGTATACCCGGGTTTTTCGGGAGCTGGGCTTCACCGCCTACCGGGACGAGGAAAACGACTGGATCCATGAGAAGATCCATTTCCGCCCCCTGTTGCGGCTGCTTCGGCTGGCGGATGTGTATCTGCCGTTGACAGGCTTTGGCGGGTATGCTCCCAAGAAGGAAGATGGAATCTGGAATCTGGTAGGTTCCAGAATGTATAAGCCGATTTTGATGCCGCTTAAGTTTCTGGAAGGATGGAAGCTTCGGCGGATCAAGGGGCAGATGCTGCACGCGGCAAAGCACGGTCTGACCTTCCACCTGTGGTGGCATCCCCATAACATTGGCGTGATGACAGATGCTCATCTGCAGCAGCTGGAGGAGATCTTTTCCTACTATCTGGAATTGAAAGAAAAATACGGTATGGAAAGCCTCAACATGAAAGAGGCTGCCCAACGTCTGGAAAACGGGGAAAACAATGGATAAAAAACTGACATTTGTGATTCCAGTCTATAACGTGGAAGCCTATCTTCCCCAGTGTCTGGACAGTATCCTGTCCCAAGCAACGAGTTGCTGCGAACTGGTTCTGGTGGATGACGGTTCCCCAGATCGTTCCGGTGAGATCTGTGACTGCTACCGGCGGGAATATCCGGATATAAAAGTTATTCACAAGCCCAATGGCGGTCTTGCCTCTGCCCGGAATGCAGGTATAGCACAGGCGGAAGGGGAGTATGTCGCCTTTGTGGACTCGGATGATTACATCGAACCAGGAACGGTTTCCAGATTGCTTCACTGGATCGATGATGAACCGGCGGATGTCTGTTTTCTTGAGCTGGCAAAGGTTGATCTGGATGGCAGTTCGGAGCCTATGGGAGAGCGGATGATCCGTTCTGAAATTCAGCATAAACCCCGGGAACAGGTGCTTTCCTTTTTGGCAGGCAGACCCAAATTCCCCGGTAGTGCCTGTGGAAAGCTGTTTCGAAGGGCATTTCTGGAGAAAAACGAGCTGTGGTTCCCGGATGACCGTCGGCTTTCGGAAGATCTTATCTTCTGCCTGAATGCATATTTGGCAGCGGAAAGCTTTGATTATCTGGATTTTCCCTATTACTGCTACCGACAGTCAAGAACTGGTTCCATCACCAATACGGTTACAGCAAAGTATTATTTTGATACATCTTTGTTTGTAACAGAAGTTGTGCAGCGTTTTTCTGAAAATGAAAAACCGTTGAATACAGATGCGGTATGTGCTCTGTCTTTTGCTGCTTATGAGTTTTCCATTCTTCTATGGCAGAGCGTTCTTTTGCAGACGGAAGACCGGAAACGGGCGGGACTTTTTTTGAAGGAATATCGCTGGGTGCTACGGTACGGGCAAAGTGGAAAGACCCGGATGATCCATATGGCGGTTTTCGCCTTTGGAATTCGGGGAACGGCCAGACTGCTGGATCTTTATATGCGCAGACGCTGATTCCAGCAGGATATCGGCAGAACAGGAGGGCGTATGATTCGCGTTTTGCATATCATGGGATGTTCAGATGCCGGCGGCATCTCATCTGTTGTACTGAACTTTTACCGGTTTATTGACCGTTCCGAAATCCATTTTGATATTGCCCTTACGGTACCGGAAATTGGCCAAAATGCAAAAGCGTTGCAGGAACTGGGGGCGGATATTTACTTCTTGCCCTTGAAGTCGGAGGGGATTGGCACATTCCGAAAGGCCCTTTCTGAATTGCTGGCCGAGGAAAAGTATGATGCTGTTCATGTGCATGAAAATGAAACCAGCTATGTTGCATTGCAGATTGCAAAGCAAATGGGTATTCCCTGCCGCCTGGCCCATTCTCACACGTCTTCTCCATATGAGGGATTAAAAAGTGAGTTGCGCCGTCTGTCTGGCTGCGTACTGAACTATCATTTTGCTACTCATGTTATTGGCTGCGGACAAAAAGCAGGAGAGCGGGTATTTGGCAAATGGAACATGCGCCGACCCAAAGCTTTGGTTTTGCCCAATGCAGTGGAGACAGAGCGGTTTGCTTATAACGAACAGGTTCGCCGGGAAGCTCGTGCAGAACTTGATGTGACAGACTGCTTTGTGATTGGCATGGTGGGCCGCCTTTCGGAAGAAAAAAACAACATGTATGCGCTGGATTTGATGCCCCGGATTTTGCAGGTGATTCCCAATGCGGTGCTTGTCGTGGCAGGAAATGGCCCGGATGAGGAAAAATTCCGAACAAAAATAAAAGAAATGCAGCTGGAACGCTATGTCAGACAGCTTGGCAGGCGCAGCGATGTGGATCGTCTGTACCAGGCCTTTGATGTGTACTTGCTGCCTTCTTTTACAGAGGGATTCCCCGTGGCAGCAGTGGAAGCCATGTCCAGCGGACTGCCTGTATTACTGTCAGATGCCATTACCCGGGAACTGGCGTTCGGAACGGCGGTAACATATCTTTCTCTTGATGAACCGGATACCTGGGTACAGGCGGTACTGTGCTGGGTGCGGGATGAAAACCGTGTACAGCGTCAGCAGGAGCCAAAGCAGCATGGCCTGGATATTCGCGTTGCGGTGAAGCGGTTGGAACAATTATACCAAGAAGTTGTGCAGTGATTTTTGGAATCGAAATCCTATTTGGGGTTTCGATTCTCTGCTTTCTGGATATTTACTTTTACCAGCTAGTAACCATTTTATAAGCCAAATTGTTTTGGTTGATTTTGTTATCTGAATGTGGTATTCTTTACAGGAGAAAATGAGGGATTTGCACCCTCTTGGGTATATAATATACAGTAAATTTTTTATTTATTTGTGCCACTAGTTCTGTAGACAGGAGAATATGTTATGACTGGTTATTATATTCATGAGAATTATATTGAAGATGGGGTCATAACAGTTCCTGGCGTGCATAAAAAGGTTGGGGAACAGATAAAAATAATGGGATTGGATTTTTCAGTTCAGGAAGTGCTTCTTAATCCAAAACCTAACACCACTATGAACAAATTGCTGAGGCGATTACCATGGGGCTCAAATACATATTACTGGGATGAAATTATTGATCAGATTGTTGATCCGGCTTACATATATATAAGAAAGCCATTGTTGGATAACGGCTTACATAAGTTTTTGAAGCAATTTAGAAAGAAATATCCAAAAACGAAAATTCTTCTGGAGATTCCTACTTATCCGTATGATAAGGAAATGATTACAGGCGTCAAGGACTACCCCTTATATTGGAAAGAACTGATATACAGAAATAAGCTGCAACAGTTTGTTGATCGGGTTGTGACATATTCCGATGATAAAACAATATTCGGTATTCCGACAATATGCATCCAAAACGGTGTGAATGTTACAGAGCATCCGATTCGGGAAACGAAAGCGAATACAGATGAAATCCATCTGATTGCAGTGGCTTCTTTTCAGAAATACCATGGCTATGAGCGCGTGATAAATGGACTTGCAGAGTATTATAGACACAATGGAACCCGAAAAATTGTCCTGGATATGGTTGGCGGTGGAGATGAACTTGCGGAATACAGGAAACTTACTGAATTGCTGAATCTGCAGGAACATGTTGTCTTTTGGGGGCCCAAGCACGGAGAGAAACTAAAGCAGGTATTTGATCAGGCGGATATTGGCTTAGGTTCCTTTGGCTTCTATAAAATTGGGCTTACGGTAGCTTCTTCCCTGAAACTCCGTGAGTATCTGGCTCGGGGACTTCCTGTTATTGGAGGCTCGAGACAGGATCTGTTTACGGAAGAAACATTTCCTTATTATTTGGAATTTCCAAATGATGCATCCAATCTGGATATGGAACGGATAATTGCCTTTTATAACCAGGTCTACAGAAACGATGAAACATACGAAGAAGTTGTACAGCGTATTCGGAAATATGCGGAAGAAAATGTAACGTGGAAGAAAACGTTTGCTCCGGTTATGGAGTATCTTGGAAATCAATAAGAGATGATGAGGTAACTATGAAAGTTGTGACAGTTGTTGGTGCCAGACCGCAGTTTATCAAAGCGGCGGTGGTATCTCACGAATTGCGTAAGAGACATCAGGAAATACTGGTACATACCGGTCAGCATTATGATTACAATATGTCGGAGCAGTTCTTTGAGGAACTAGAGATTCCTACTCCTGACTATAATCTGGGTATTTCCGGCGGAACCCATGCACAGATGACAGGCAAAATGATGATCGGTATTGAGGAAGTACTGATGAAAGAGCAGCCTGATTGGTTGTTGGTTTATGGAGATACTAATTCCACACTGGCAGCAGCGCTTGCGGCTGCGAAACTGCATATCCCGGTATGTCATGTTGAAGCAGGTGCGCGGGTTCATAACAGGACCAATCCGGAAGAACTGAACCGAATCTGCACGGATCACATTTCTACGCTGTTGTTGGCCAGCACCCTGAGTGGATATGAAGAAATGGCTTATGAAGGATTGCAGGATCGAGGAGTGGTAGTAGGCGATCCTATGTACGATGCATTTTTGGAGTATAGCAGCAAGTTGAGCATTCAGAACATCACACTGAAGTTGCTGGCCGGCGGAGAGGCGAAGGTACCACCTGTCTTTTATTATCTGACATGTCACAGGGAAGAGAATACCCGAGAAGACAAGGATCTTCTAGAGATATTCAAAGCGACAGAAATGTTGGATGCACCAACGATCTATCCGGTACATCCCCGAAATAAGGCCCGTGCACTTCGGCTGCAAGAAGCGTATCAGTTTGGCAAAATCCTGTTGACAGAACCCGTAGGTTATTTGGAAAGCGCATGTCTTGTGAAGAATGCGAAGAAAATTGTCACAGATTCCGGTGGACTGCAGCGTGAGGCATTCTTTGCTGGCAAGAAATGCGTTACAATCCTTGACTTTGTCTGCTGGCCGGAAACTATGGTGTCCGGTCGAAATGAACTGAGCAGTCCCAATGCCGAGGAGATCATAAAAAAACTGGAACATGAACAGTTTGTTGACGATACTTATCAACCGTTTGGTGATGGACACTCCGCAGTAAAAATTGTAGAAGCAATGGAGCAGCACTATGGTGGAGGGAAATAGACTATGAAATATGCGCTGATTGGCTGCGGGCGAATTGCGACCAACCATATAAAAGCCGCTGTTAATAATCAACTGAAGATTGCAGCTGTTTGTGATATACTTCCGGAGGCGATGGAAAGCCTTTTGGCGAAGCATGCGTTAGAGCAGGAGGAATCTATTTCCCGGTATACGGATTACATTCAGATGCTGGATGAAATCAGACCGGAACTGGTCAGCATTGCAACGGAATCTGGAATCCATGCACAGATTGCGCTTGCATGCATTGAACGGGGTATCCATGTAATTATCGAAAAACCCATGGCCATGTCTATGGAGGATGCGGACAAGATTATTCGCCGCAGCGAAGAAAAGCGCGTGAAGGTCTGTGCATGCCACCAGAATCGATTCAATGTTGCAGTGCAGAAGATGCGGACTGCGTTGGAAGCTGGCCGTTTTGGACAGCTTTCTCATGGTTCTATCCATGTCCGGTGGAACCGGAATGAAGGATACTACACCCAGGCTCCCTGGCGTGGAACCTGGGCACAGGATGGAGGCTGCCTGATGAACCAGTGTATCCACGGCATTGATCTGCTGCGGTGGATGATGGGAGATGAGGTAGAGGAAGTCTACGGTACTACCCGTCAGCAGTTCCACGACTATCTGGAAGCGGAAGATGTGGGTGTGGCTGTTGTGAAATTTAAAAATGGTACTATTGGGACCATTGAGGGCACTACCAATGTCTATCCCAAGAATCTGGAGGAAACACTGTATCTGTTTGGCGAAAAGGGCACTGTAAAAATTGGCGGAACTTCTACCAACAATATTGATGTGTGGGATTTTGCAGATGAGACGGAAGCAGATGCTGCCAATAAAAATCTGAAAGAAGTTACCAGCAATGTTTACGGAAACGGTCATACCAGTCTGTTTGCGGATATGATGGATGCAATTCAGAATGACAGAAAGCCTTATGTGGATGCGGTTGCTGGCAGAAATGCACTGGAAATGATCCTTGCGATTTACAAGAGTCAGAAAACCGGTATGCCGGTGAAATTACCGCTGACAGATTTTTCCAGTACAGATATGAAAGGTACATTCTGATGTCGGATTATTTTGTACATGAAAGCAGCTATGTGGATGAGGGGGCCCGGATCGGAGACGGGACGAAGATCTGGCACTTCTGCCACATTCAAAAAGGGGCTGTGGTTGGAAAAAAGTGCTCCATGGGGCAGAATGTGAATGTTTCCAACAATGTAATTATCGGAAACGGCTGTAAACTCCAAAACAATGTGTCTGTTTACGAGGGTGTGGAGTTGGAGGATTATGTGTTTTGTGGTCCTTCCTGTGTGTTTACCAATGACCTTACCCCCCGTGCAAAGTACCCCAAGGGAACAGCCGGTTATAAAAGAACCCATGTGAAAACAGGCGCTTCCATCGGTGCCAATGCAACCATTGTATGCGGTCATACCATTGGGAGGTGGGCAATGATCGCATCCGGAGCCGTTGTGACAAAGGATGTAAAAGACCATGCGCTGGTGGCAGGGATTCCTGCAAAACAGATAGGCTGGGTTTGCGAGTGCGGTGCGGTTATGAAAAATGGATTATACTGCGCTGACTGCGGAAGACAATATATGGAAGAAGAGAATGGACTTATAGAGGTGAAATGAGCGTGCAATTTCGGGATCTGCAAAAGCAATACCAGATGTTAAAACCGCAGATCGATGCTGCGGTCATGCAGGTTATGACAGACTGCAATTTTATTTCCGGAGCACAGGTAAAGGACCTGGAAAGAAAACTGGCAGATTATGTAGGTGTAAAGCACTGCATTACTTGTGCTAATGGAACGGATGCGCTGAAACTGGCAGAGATGGCCTATGGGATCGGAAAAGGACATGCGGTATTTGTTCCGGATTTTACTTTTTTCTCCACCGCTGAGACGGTGGCAGATCTGGGCGCAGTTAATGTTTTTGTGGATGTGGATCCAGACACCTATAATATGTCCCCCGTAGCCCTGGAAGCGGCTATCAAGCGGACACAGGAAGAGGGAAAACTGATTCCCAGAGCGATTGTAGCAGTGGATCTGTTTGGTTTGCCTGCGGATTATCCTGCCATCAGTGCTGTTGCGAAAGAATACGGACTGATCCTGATTGAGGATGGTGCGCAAGGCTTCGGCGGCCGTATCGGCGAAAAAAAAGCCTGCGCGTTTGGTGATATTGCCACTACCTCTTTCTTCCCGGCAAAACCACTGGGCTGCTATGGAGATGGAGGAGCTATTTTCACAAACGACGACGCTATAGCTGCACAGCTCAGGTCTTTGTGTGTTCATGGCAAAAGCGGCAACGATAAATACAATAATGTTCAGATTGGTATGAATTCCCGGCTGGATACTATTCAGGCAGCAATTTTGAATGTCAAACTGGATGCCTTTGTGAAGTATGAGTTGGATGCAGTAAACCATGTAGCAGCTATGTATAACAGTTACCTTGCAGACAAGGTAAAAACACCTGTAGTTCCAGAACACTATTACTCCAGTTGGGCTCAGTATACGATTCAGTTACCCTCCAGAGAGATGCGCAATGCACTGCAGGCTGAACTGAAAGAGATAGGGATTCCCACAATGGTATATTATCCCAGGTGTATGCACGAACAAGGTGCGTTTGAACATTTTTCCTATAATGGAGAGTGTCCTGCTGCTGAGCAGCTGCGGAATACGGTGCTTTCATTACCGATGCATCCTTATTTGGAGGATGATCAGATAAAGTTCATCTGTGATAATGTGATTGCGCTGCTATTACACAGAGAGGGAGTATGATATAATGAATTTCAATAAAGTTTATCAGGATCTGATCTCCGGAGAGACTAAGCTGGCGCTGGTAGGACTGGGTTATGTGGGCATGCCCATAGCTGTGGAGTTTGCCAAGCATGTTAAGGTTATCGGTTTTGATATCAATGAGCGCCGGATCAATGAATATAAAAACGGCATCGATTCCACCAATGAAGTGGGTGACGCCATCAAGACCACTGCTGTAGAGTTTACAGCTGACCCCACAAAGCTGAAAGAGGCAAAGTTTATTATCGTGGCAGTTCCCACTCCCGTCAATAAGGATAATACGCCGGATCTGCGGCCTGTGGAGGGTGCTTCCCGTACAGTCGGTCAGAATCTGACTCCCGGAAGCATTGTGGTGTTTGAATCTACCGTATATCCCGGTGTTACCGAGGATATCTGTGTTCCCATTATTGAGAAGGAATCCGGACTGAAGTGCGGTGTGGACTGGAAGATCGGATACAGCCCTGAACGGATCAACCCCGGTGACCGGGTACATACCCTGACCAATATCTGCAAGATCGTTTCCGGTATGGACGAGGAATCCTGCAGAGAGATCAAAAAGGTATATGATATTGTCATCAAGGCCGGTACGTTCCCTGTGTCTACCATCAAGACAGCGGAAGCGGTCAAGGTGGTGGAAAACAGCCAGCGAGATATCAATATTGCCTTTATGAACGAGATCGCCATGATCTGCGACCGTATGCATATTGATACGGATGAAGTGCTGGCTGGCATGAACACAAAGTGGAATGCGCTGGGCTTCCGTCCTGGTCTTGTGGGTGGCCACTGTATTGGTGTTGACCCTTACTATCTGACCAATGCGGCGGAGAAACTGGGTTATCACAGCCAGATCATTCTCAATGGCCGCAAGGTCAATGACAGTATGGGCGCATTTGTTGCTGATGCAGCTATCAAAGAAATGATAGAAGCTGGCATGGCCCCCAAAAAGGCAACAGTCGTGATCCTGGGTATTACCTTTAAGGAAAACTGCCCGGATACCAGAAATAGTAAAATCGTGGACATTGTTTCCAGACTGAAAGAGTATGAGATCGAGCCTGTTGTTGCAGATGCATGGGCGGATGCTGCAGTTGCAAAACATGAGTATGGAGTGGATCTTGTTCCCATGGAACAGCTTCCTAAGGCAGACTGTGTGATTGTTGCAGTTGGGCATAAGGAGTTTCGCTCCATGTCCATGATGCAGCTGAAGAAGTTCTTCAAGGACGACCTGCCGGACAAGGAAAAGGTTTTGATCGATGTTAAGAGCTTGTACCGAATGGATGAACTGAAGGCTTCCGGAATGCGCTTCTGGAGACTATAAATATTTATATGTGATCTGTGGAAAAAGAGGGGAGACATCGGGGTGATATCTGAATGAAGCATGGGATACGTGACCTTGTAGAAAAGCTTCGGACAGGCCTTTTTAGCATACTCAGTGCCAATGTCATAAACAGGATGATTGGTATGGTTAGTACAATGGTTATTACCCGATTGCTGACCCCGAATGAGTATGGAATCTGGAGTTATGCGCTGAATATCTATTCCTACCTTCTCCTTGCTACCGGTTTTGGACTGATTTCCGGAGCGCTGCAGTTTGGAACGGAGAACAGGGGAAGCGGCGATGCGTTTGCTTTTTTTCGCTATTGTACACAAAAAGGACTGTTAATCAATGTTGCACTGGTTGCTGCAGTGAGTATCGTCATTGCAGCAATGGAGCTTCCTATCACGGGCGCGAAGCCGTATGTTCTTACGATTCTTCCGATTCTGCTGCTGGAATTTATTGTTTCCATGGGGCAGACTGTGCTGCGCGCACAAAACCGAATAAAAGAATATGCCCATGTTTTGAATATCAATACAATTCTGATAGCTTTAGGCACATGCGGTGGCGCTTTCTGGGGACTAAACGGCGTTCTTGCAGGAAGATATTTGGCAAATGTGGCTTCAATTCTCTATGAAGGGAGCTTGCTGGTAAGCGAGATAAATAATGCCAGACATTCTGGTGAGCTTAAAGTCTCGGAGAAGAAACAGTTATGGCACTATTCGCTGTTTACAGGTGCCAGTTCTGCAATGAATTGCTTGGTATATTCGCTGGATGTAACTCTAATTGCAGTGTTGATTAAAAGTGCAACGGAAATAAGTATATACCAAGTAGGTACGCTGATCCCCAATGCGCTGCAGTTCATCCCATCCAGTGTGGTCACAGCGATTCTTCCGTCGATCATATATCATAGGGAAGATGCTGATTGGATAAAAATAAATCTGAAAAAGATTTATCTGGCTTTGGCTGGTGCAAATGGATTGATATGTGGAATACTGTATGTACTGGCTCCCTTGGGAATATGGATTGTTTCAGGTGAACAATATTTGCCGGCAGTTCCGGTTTTGCGGGTTTTGGCATTTGGATACTTTTTTTCAGGGACCTTCAGAACGTTGAGTGTGAATATTCTGGCTGCTTTTAGGCGGGTACACTTTGGCCTGTTTATCAGTATTGTATCCTGCGTATCAGATGTCGTTTTTAACTATATATTTATCGGACGGTTCGGGATGATCGGTGCAGCTTACGCAACACTTCTTGTGGACATGATAACAGCTGCCTTAAGTTTTGGATATGTAACAGTTTTAGTGCGAAAAGGGAAGATTCATGAAACACATTAAAAAGATTCTCTTTTTTTGGAAATGGCTTTATGTGCATATTTTTGCGTGGATATTCTACGATCCGAAATATCTTAAAGGAAGATGGTTTGCAGACGGAATCAGTTCTCCCGGATGGCTCTGGGCTGCAAGAGACATCCACCACAGATTGCACACCCTACAGAATATGCATATCAAATGGCCAGTTTCTCCGGATATCAAAGTAGGAGAGAATATAATTTTTGATCCGGATGATTTGAACAATATGAACAGCTTTGGAAACTACTATCAGGCAATGGATGGTACGATAACCATAGGAAAAGGAACCTACATTGCACCCAATGTGGGAATTATCACATCGAATCACGATCTCTACAATTTGGATGCGCATTTGCCCGGAAAAGATGTTGTTCTGGGAAAATCCTGCTGGGTCGGAATGAACAGCGTGATTCTGCCAGGTGTTGTACTCGGTGATCATACTATCGTCGGTGCAGGTTCGGTTGTTACCAAAAGCTTTCCGGAGGGACACTGCGTGATTGCGGGTTCGCCGGCACGGAAACTCAAGGATCTGTAAACAATAGAAGAAAAACCGCTGTCTTTTTAGAGACAGCGGTTTTTCTTCCCGGAGAAGATCAGAAATAACAAACCCCTTGCATTCTCGTCCGTTTTGCCGTATAATAAACTGAATTATTATCTTTTGACATGAGGTTACATTGTGTACTTAAAAAGTTTGGAACTGCAGGGATTCAAGTCCTTTCCGGACAAGACGCTGATCCGGTTTGGCGATGACATCACTGCGATCGTTGGCCCCAACGGCTCCGGTAAATCCAATATTTCCGACGCCATCCTGTGGGTCATGGGCGAGCAGAGCACCAAGACCCTCCGGGGTGCGAAAATGGAGGACGTCATTTTCGGCGGCACCCAGAAGCGCAGTGCTGTGGGTTTTGCGGAAGCAACACTGACACTGGACAATTCCGACCGGGCCTTAGCCTATGATGCGGATGAAGTTATGGTTACCCGCCGGTTTTACCGCAGTGGTGACAGCGAATACTATATCAACAAACAGTCCTCCCGCCTGCGGGATATCCATGAGATGTTTATGGATACCGGCCTGGGCCGGGAAGGTTACTCCAATATCGGCCAGGGCAGGATCGATGAGATCCTTTCTCTGAAAAGTGCAGACCGTCGGGAGATTTTTGAAGAGGCAGCAGGTATCTCCAAATACCGCCACCGCAAGGAAGAAACCGAACGGAAACTGATGCATACAGAGGACAATCTCCTGCGTATTGGCGACAAGGTTTCAGAACTGGAGCTGCAGCTGGAACCGCTGAAAGTCCAGTCTGAAAAAGCAAAGCAGTATCTGGAACTGAAAGATGAGCTCCGGGGCGTAGAAGTGGCGGTTTGGATGGAAAGTTTGGAAAAACTGTCCGCTGCTGCTAAGAAGGCGGAAGAAGATTACAAATCCGCATCCTTTGTGCTGCAGCAGGCCCATGATGACCTGGACAACCTGTACCGGCAGGCGGAAGAACTGGGAGAAGCGCTTCGCAGCCGGGATGGTGAATTGGAAACCGTCCGGCTGAAAAGCAACATGCTGAGTGCAACCCACCAGCAGCTGGAGGGACAGATGGCGGTTCTCCGGGGAAATGCGCAGAACAATGCCGCCAATATTGCCCGGATCGAAGAGGAACTCCAGGGTCAGGATGACCGCTCCGGTGGTATCGTGGCCCAGATCGATCAGACTGCCCAGCGAATCGCAGAAATTGAGCATATGCTGGCAGCAAAGAAGGCGGATCTGGAAAAGCTGCAGCTGAAGCTGGCGGCTATGACAGCCAATGCCCAGGGGCTGACCAAACAGTATCTGGAACTGCGGGGGAAAGAATCCTCCTTAGCAGCAGATATTGCCGGCCGGCAGGCGGATGTCCGGGGCCTGGAAGAGAGCATGGTGCAGACCCGGGAACGCTTGGAACAGCTTACCGGCGACCTGTCCTCCGGTGCATCCCGCCATCATGAGGCGGAGATGAATCTGCAGAACTGCCGCAAGGAACTGCGCAAAGCCCAGGAAGACGTGACAGCTGCCAACAATACCATTTCCGGCTATCTTCTGCGGCAGAACGGCCGTGTCAAGCGCCGGGATGGACTGGCGGAAAAGGTTCGGGAACTGACAGCAAAACTGGACGCGGTTGCGGCCAAAGCAAAGGTGTTCCGGGCCATGGAACGGGATTTTGAAAGCTATCAGAAATCTGTTAAGATGATCATGCAGGAGGCCCAGCGCGGCAGCCTGCGAAATATTCACGGCCCGGTCTCCCGGCTGATCCGGACAGAGGATGACTATACCGTTGCCATTGAAATCGCTCTGGGTGCTGCCATGCAGCAGATCATTGTGGGCAGCGAGGCGGATGGCAAAGCTGCCATTTCCTACCTGAAGCGAACCGGCGGCGGACGTGCTACCTTCCTGCCCATGAATACCATCCAGGGAAGGAGCCTGCAGGAAAGCGGCCTGGAGAATTGCCGCGGCTTTGTGGGCATTGCTTCGGAACTTGTCAGCGCAGATCCCCGGTACCGTGGGATCGTGGAAAACTTGCTGGGCAGAACGGTGATCGTGTCAGATATGGATGCGGCCATCCATATGTCCCAGAAATATAAAAACCGGTTTAAGATCGTTACCCTGGACGGCCAGGTCATGAATCCCGGCGGTTCCATGACCGGCGGCAGTACCAATAAGGAAGCGGGAATTCTGTCCCGGGCCAATGAGCTGGAAAAGCTGACTGCCCAGGAAAAGAAACTGCAGCAGGAACGCATGGTCTGCGAGGCTGATCTGCAGGAGGCTCAGCGCCTTTGTGACCAGGTGGAGTTCCAGATGAGTGCCGCACGGGATCAGCTGAGAGAGGCAGAAGACCAGGTCCTTCGGCTCCAGGGAATTGAAAAGCAGCATGAGATCCTGTTGAATGCAGTGCAGGAGGCAGAAAATGCTGCCCATCGGGAAAAGGAGACACTGGAAGCCAGAGATGCTTCTGACCGGGAGCGGTATGCATCCCAGCAGGCTAAGATCCAGATTTATACCCAGCAGTTGATGGAAACCAGATGCCGTCTGGAGGAACTGGAAGGCAGCCAGACAGAAACTGCCGAAGCAACTGCTGCCATCACTGACGAAATGACTGTGCTGAAAACCGAGGAAGCTGCACTGGAAGCAGAGACAGCCACGGCCCGGGCCCATATTGCCGATATGCAGGATCTGCGGGGAGCAATGGAAGGTGACCGGGAGAAGAAACTGGCACTGATGGATTCTATCCGGCAGGAAAATCTTCGGATTGAGAAGGAGCTGGAACAGCTCCTGCAGCGTCAGCAGGAAAACGATGCAGATGCGGAAAAGCAGAATCAGCAAATGCAGGATCTGCTGACCCGGCGTGCAGATGCGGAAGCTGCCAAGACCCGCAGTGAGCGGGAAGCCCAGGAGAAGAATAAGGATATTCTGAATATGGAGCGGGCTTGTGCTCTGCTGGAGCAGAAAAAAGTCACCACATCCATGGAGGAAAAGCAGATCATTGACAAGCTCTGGGATTCCTATAATCTGACCCCCGGTACGGCATCGGAGCATATGGGACAGATCGAGAATGTCACAGCCGGTAACCGCCGGATCGGTGAACTGAAGCGGAAAATTGCCGCTTTGGGTACCCCCAACCTGGGTGCCATTGAAGAATATGCCCGTGTTAACGAGCGTTACAGTTATCTGGCAGAGCAGCGGGATGATGTGCTGAACTCCAAACGGGAGTTGGAAAGCATCATCCGGGATATCACCAGGGAAATGACGGTGATTTTCGTCTCCGAATTCCAGAAGATCGACCATTACTTTGGCCAGGTCTTTGAGGAAATGTTCGGCGGCGGCAAGGGCCAGCTGATCCTGGAGGATCCGGAGAATCCCCTGACCTGTGGCATTGAGATCCGGGTGCAGCCCCCCGGAAAGCAGGTCAAGACTATTACATTGCTCTCCGGCGGTGAGAAGGCTTTCGTGGCAACGGCACTGTACTTTGCCATTCTGAAAGTCCGTCCCACACCCTTCTGCATCCTGGACGAGATCGATGCGGCACTGGATGACCGGAATGTGGAGCGGTTTGCCAATTATCTGCATAATTTAAGCAAAAAGACCCAGTTTATTGTTATCACCCACCGTCGTGGCACCATGGAAGCCTCCGATGTGCTTTACGGCGTAACGATGCAGGAGCAGGGTGTTTCCAAGCTGCTGCGGCTGGACCTGAACCAGATGGAGCAGTATCTGGGTATTGTAGAATAAAGGAGACAAATCATGGGATTTTTTGATAAGATCAAGCAGGGCCTGGCAAAGACCCGTGCTTCTTTCACCAACACCCTGGATGAGGTGTTCACCAACGCCGATGCCATCGATGAGGATTTCTTTGAAGAACTGGAAGAAACGCTGATCCTGGCAGACCTGGGTATGGATACGGTGAACCGGCTGATGGAAGAACTCCGCCGCCGTGTGGTCAACCGGGGCCTTACCACTACGGAGCATGTCCGCTTCAATCTGAAGCTCATATTGAACGATATGCTGAATGTGGGAAGCAGCGAACTGAACCTGTCTACAAAACCTTCGGTCATGCTGGTGATCGGTGTCAATGGCGTTGGCAAGACTACCACCATTGGCAAGATCGCCAAACAGCTGGTAGACCAGGGTAAGCAGGTGACATTGGTTGCCGGTGATACTTTCCGTGCAGCGGCGGCTGACCAACTGGAGATCTGGGCAGACCGCAGCGGCGCCGGAATCGTCCGCCAGAATGAGGGCGCAGATCCTGCTGCAGTGGTTTTTGACGGCATCCAGTCTGCCAAGGCAAAGGGCAGTGATGTGATCATCATCGATACCGCAGGCCGGCTGCATAATAAGACCAATCTGATGAACGAGCTGAATAAGATCAGCCGTGTGGTTGACCGGGAACTGCCTGGCGCAGCCAAGGAGGTTCTGCTGGTTCTGGACGGCACCACCGGACAGAACGGTTTGATCCAGGCAAAACAGTTCAAGGAGATCGCCGGTGTTACTGCCATCGCCATTACCAAACTGGATGGCACTGCCAAGGGCGGCATCGTCATTGCTGTGGCAGATGCGCTGAAGGTGCCTGTCAAATTTGTAGGTGTGGGCGAGCAGGCGGAGGATCTGATGCCATTCGTTGCCAAGGATTTTGTGGAGGCGCTGATCTGATGAAGGTTGTACTGGCAAGCAAGAACCCCCACAAGCTGGTGGAGATCAGTAAGATCACCGAAAAATTCGGCTTTGATCTGGTACTGCAGTCTGAACTGGGCGTAGACATCGATGTGGAAGAAACGGGCACCACCTTTGAGGAGAATTCCTTTCTCAAGGCAGAGGCGGTTATGAAGGCAACCGGACTGCCTGCCCTGGCAGATGATTCCGGTATCGCCGTGGATGCACTGAACGGGGAACCCGGCATCTATTCCGCCCGGTATGGCTTTGATGAAAGCCTGGACGACTGGGGACGGCTGCTGCTGTTACTGAAAAATACAGAGCATGTGCCGGATGGACAGCGGCAGGCACAGTTTGTCTGTGTCATCACTATGGTCACACCGGAGGGACAAACCATCCAGGCCCGGGGTGAGATCCACGGAGAACTGACCCGGGAAGCCCGGGGTGAAAATGGCTTCGGCTATGATCCTATTTTCTATTATCCTCCGCTGGGCAAGACCACTGCAGAGCTGAGCAGTGAAGAAAAGAATAAGGTGTCCCACCGTGCAAATGCACTGAATGTATTTTATGATAAGTTAAAGGAGGCAGGATATGCTGACAAGTAAAGAGCGTGCAGAACTTCGTGCCCAGGCAAATGTTCTGGAAACCACCCTCATGGTGGGCAAGGAAGGCGTTACCGAAAATGTGGTTGCAGAAGCAGACCGTCTGCTGACTGCCCGGGAACTGGTGAAGGGCAAGGTGCTGGAAAGCGCCCTTATGAGCGCCAGGGAAGTCAGTGAGGCCCTCTGCGAGGCCACCGGTGCGGATGGTGTTTCCTGTGTCGGTTCCAAATTTGTGATTTACCGCTTCAGCGAAAAGTGCCAGGAGGAGCGGAATCAAACTGGCCGTGCCAAGCGGAAGGAGACCCCCAAAAGTAAGGCGGATCCTGTTGGCAAGGGTGCCCGGGCAAGACGGGCGGCTGCCAAGAAGGTACGGGAACAGCGCAATGCCTATTTCAAGGAAAAGGCTGTGGAGCGCGCTATTGAGCGCAGCCGGGAAAAGCAGCTGAGAAACGGAGAGTAAACAGCGTCCCCCTATAAATGAAAAAGGATAGGAGAGGAGTTTATGGAACGAATCGGAATTTACGGCGGAACCTTCAATCCCCCCCATGTCGGACATATCCAGGCAGCGCAGCAGGCCATCGATGCATTGAAGCTGGATAAGGTGCTTCTGATACCGGACTGGATTGCCCCCCATAAGGAACTGCCGGAGAATTCGCCCACGCCGCAGCAGAGACTGGACATGCTGCACCTTGCGGCCAATAACCGTCCCGGATTGGAGGTTTCTGACATCGAACTCAGGCGGGAAGGTGTCAGCTACACCTGGCAGACGGTGGCTCAGCTTCGGGAAGAAAATCCCGAAGCAGAACTGGTGCTGCTGATGGGCACCGATATGTTCCTTTCCTTCCATACCTGGTGCCATCCGGAGCGCATTCTGGAAAATGCCTCTCTGGGTGTTTTCTGCCGGGGAGAAAAGGGGGAAGTGGAGGCCATTTCCCGGAAAAAGGCGGAAATGGAGCAGCAGGGGGCTGTTGTTAATCTCGTGAACAACGAGGTGGTTCCGATTTCCTCTACCCAGCTGCGCCGGTTGCTGGCATTCCGTTGTGCGGGTGCATTCCTGCCAGATGGCGTTCTGGATTACATCCGGGAACACCGGCTCTATGATACCCGTACTGACTGGAAAAATCTGCCCATGGAGCAGCTGGAACCCATTGTGCTTCGGCTTTTAAATCCCAACCGGGTACGCCATGTGCTGGGTTGCCGGGATACGGCGGTGGATCTGGCCCGGCACTGGGGAGCAGATGAAACGGATGCGGCCAGAGCCGGTATCCTTCACGATATTACAAAAGCCATCGACGGCCCCCTTCAGTTGACATTGTGTGAGGCCTATGGTAAGATACTCAGTGATTTTTCGAAAAAATACCCCAAAACCCTCCATGCGCTTACCGGTTCTCTGGTAGCGGAGCGGATTTTCGGTGAGAATGCAGCAGTGGTGTCTGCCATTGAGCACCATACCACCGGTAAGGCAGATATGAGTCTGCTGGAAAAGATCATCTATGTGGCAGACTATATGGAACCCAACCGGGATTTTCCCGGTGTGGAGAAGCTTCGGGAACTGGCCTATTCCGATATTACTGCGGCACTGAAGCTGGGACTGGAGATGACCCTGGAACATTTGAAACGGCAGGGAAGTGAAGTAAGTCCTGAATCCCGGGAAGCCCTGGCCTGGCTGAACGAATCATGTAAGTAATCATCGTATCCCTTAAGATAGAAAGGAAAGATGTTATGTTAACTCCTAAAGAAATCGCCTATGCAGTTACCAAAGCCCTGGACGAAAAGAAGGGCATGGATATCAAGCTGCTGAAGATCGACCGGGTCAGCAGCCTGGCTGATTATTTTCTGATCTGCACCGGTACCTCCAATACCCATGTGCGCACTCTCTGCGACTATGCGGAGTATACCCTGGAACAGCTGGGAGAGGCTATGCTGGGCCGGGAAGGCCACCGGGGCAACAGCTGGGAATTGCTGGACTACGGTAGCATCGTTGTCCACGTCTTCACGGAAGAAGCCCGGGAATTCTATTCCCTGGAGCGGCTGTGGGCAGACGCAGAAACCATTGATATTTCCGATATCATTATCGCAGAGTAAACTTTGCGAATAAAATAAGAGGTGTATTCGTCATGAATTACGAGCATTCCGCTGTTGAGGCAAAATGGCAAAAATTTTGGGAGGAGAATGATACTTTCCATACCGATGTGTGGGATTTCTCCAAGCCCAAGTACTATGTTCTGGATATGTTCCCCTACCCGAGCGGCGTGGGTCTGCATGCAGGCCATCCCGAGGGTTATACCGCTACCGATATCATGTCCCGTATGAAGCGCATGCAGGGTTACAACGTTCTGCACCCCATGGGTTATGACTCCTTTGGCCTGCCTGCTGAGCAGTACGCCGTAGATACCGGCAACCATCCCAATGGTTTTACCCAGAAGAATATCAACACCTTCTCCGGTCAGCTGAAGGAGCTGGGCTTTGACTATGACTGGTCCAAGTGCATCGCCACTTCCGATCCTGACTTCTACAAGTGGACCCAGTGGATCTTCAAGAAGTTGTGGGAAGCAGGCTATGCCAAGCGTATCGAAATGCCTGTAAACTGGTGCGAAGCCCTGGGCACTGTTCTGGCCAATGACGAGGTCATCGACGGTAAGTCTGAGCGTGGCGGCTATCCCGTCGAGAAGAGAATGATGATGCAGTGGGTCATCGACCAGCCCGCTTTTGCTGAAAAGCTGCTGGAGGGTCTGAACGAGATCGACTGGCCGGAATCCACCAAGGAGATCCAGCGCAACTGGATCGGCAAGTCCACCGGTGTGGAGGTGGACTTCAAGCTGGTGGGCGGCGGTGAGTTCTCTATCTATACCACCTGTATTGAAACCATCTACGGCATTACCTTTATGGTTCTGGCTCCCGATGGCAAGATCGTCCAGTCTCTGATGGATCGCATTCAGAACCGGGAAGAGGTGGAAGCCTATATCAAGGCAGCTGCCAGCAAGAGTGAGATCGACCGTACCGACGCTACCAAGACCAAGACAGGCTGCGTTTTGAAAGGTATTTCTGCCATTAACCCTGTCAACGGCAGAGAAGTCCCTGTATTTATCGGCGACTTCGTCCTGGGCAACTACGGTACCGGTGCGGTTATGGCGGTTCCCAGTCATGACCAGCGTGACTTTGAGTATGCCATTGCTCATAAGATCCCGATGATCCAGGTCATTGAGGGGCGTGAGACTGACGAGTGTGCTTTTGAAAAGCAGGACTATCTGGGCAAGGGATGTAAGCTCGTTAATTCCGAGGAGTTTACGGGTCTGACTGTGGAAGAAGCCAAGGAAGCCATCACCTGCAAGCTGGAAGGTATGGGCGTTGCCAGACGCAAGAATAATTACCACTTCCGTGAGTGGATCTTTGCCCGCCAGCGTTACTGGGGTGAGCCGGTTCCCTGTGTTTATACGGAAGACGGCAAGACTGTTTTCCTGCCCGATGAAGAACTGCCTCTGATCCTGCCTGAACTGGAAGATTACAAGGGCCGCAACGGCCAGGCACCTTTGGAGAATGCCACGGAGTGGAAGCAGTATGACTGTAACGGCATTAAGGGCCTGCGTGAGACTTCG
>JAFSAP010000016.1 GCA_017440925.1 Oscillospiraceae bacterium
CAATATCGCGGAGTAGAGCAGTTGGAAGCTCGTCGGGCTCATAACCCGGAGGTCGTAGGTTCGAGTCCTGCCTCCGCAACCATAAAAAACACCGGATTTCGAAAGAAGTCCGGTGTTTTTTCTAACTTTTTGGACCAAAATGGAAGACCTAAAACCTTCGATTGGGGTTAGTTTGGGGTTATGTGCAACCTGCACAAAGGAAAAAACCGAACTTTTTTGATGTTTTTTACCGAATAGAGAAGCGATTTCACTTTATCGCGAAAAGTTTGGAAAATGTAGTTTTTTGAAACCGTGGGGTTAATTTGGGGTTAGTGCCCTCTGAAAATAACTGAATTTGGATGTTATTTCCTGTTTGCAAACACACCTGCGCGGACTTCGGAGGCCGTTGCCCGCGCGACCGCAATCTGGTGAGCGTAGATCAGTGCCGTAGTATTGGCATTTGCATGTCCCATTTCTGCGGCGGTCGTTACCAGATCTACACCATTGGCAATCATGGTAGAGGCTGCTGTATGCCGGAAGGCATGGGGATGGATGTGAGGAAGATCATGTTTCCTGCTGAAGTTACGCAGCCAATCTGTGATGCTGTCAGGGTGCATGGCAGAGCCGTCATCCCGAACAAATACATAGGGGGAATCTGCCCACCGGTCACCGTTATCCTCTTTCAGCTGCTCATAGGTTTCCTTCCACTGCTGTAAAACAGCCAGGGTCTGGGGCGCAATTTTGATGGCCCGGACTTCGTTGGTTTTTGTGGTATCTTCGTAGATGCCGCAGTTTGCAGAGTAGAGGAGGTTGGAGTCAATGGTGATGACACTGGTGTCAAAATTCACCCGGCTCCACTTTAATCCCATGATTTCACCTCTGCGGCAGCCAGTGTCGATGAGCAAATAGGAGATGGCTTTCCATTTGATTGGAGCTTCTTCCAGGGCATTCAGGATTTCATCCATTTCCTCCGGCTGATAATAGTCCGGAGAGGATCGCTTTGCTTTGGGCGGAGTTGCCTTCTCGGCAGGATTGTAGGGAATGAGTAATTCCTTCTCAGCCTGTGCCAGAATGCTGGAAATCAGGCGATGGTGCTCGATAATGGTTTTAGTGGCCAGAGGTGTTGTATTATCCTGGAAGGTAAACAAATCCTTCGGGGAGGCATTTAAAGCTGCCGCAATGGCTTCTGCGGTGGCAATTCGGAGAGGATCCCCTCGCATGGCAGCCGTAATGGTACTTGCGGCAACTCCGGCACGACGGCCCAGCTCAGCCTTGGAAATTTTCTCTCTTTTGAATCTGGTGGTTAGTGTACGTTTTGCAATTGCTCTGGCGCTGTCACTTCTGACGGCATTTTCTGTCATGTACTTATAGAAGTCATTCAGATGCTGAGGACGGATATTGCAGATTTTCAGATGGCCGATAGCCTCGTTGATCCGGGGCAGCATATCCAGGTAGCGGTCCATGGTGCTGGTTTTAACTCCGGTGCGTTCCTTTAGTTCCAGAACATACTGAGCATATTCAGCAAAGGTTTGGTTGTTGTCAAAGTTGTAGCCTTTTTTGATTTGATCTTCAAATTTATAAGCTGCGGCAGTGGCCTCCCGCTCCATCTGTGCCTCGGACATGCCTCTGGTAGGCGGTGTCCAAAGGGATCGGCGGCGGATCTGCTTGCCATTCTGGTCAAGTCCGGCAGATACTACCAGACGATAGCTTGTAATTTCGCCGTTTTGGTTTCGGCGGGGTTCAACATAGGGCATAAAACAATTTCTCCTTTCATTCAGCGGTTACGGATAAGATAATCCGTAACCGCTTTTTCTACAATTATGTGATAGTTACTGGGTGATGGCATTGTCGCAACCATCTGCACAGGTGGCCCAGGCAACGAGTTTTTCCCAGCTGATCAGGTAGGTACGGCCTACAATGCGGCAGGGAAGCTCACCGGAGCGAATGATGCGGCGCAGTGTGTACTCGCTGATATTCATGCCGCATGCTTTGGCCCGGGCGGAAGCTTCTTTGATGTTCAGAACGTCTCTTTTTACAATTTCTGCCATATCTGCCCTCATCTTTCTGCGGAGCGGTTCCGCTGACGGCGCTGAAAGTCTGCTTCCACAAGCCGCATAATTGCGCTCTGAATCTTGTCAGGGGTATAATGCTTAGGAAAGAAGCGGCGGAGCTGCCCATAGTCCAGACTGATCTTCTCATGCTGATTCGCTTTGGGTTCCCGGAGAATATCAAAGATACGGTCAATATCCAGTTCTCCGGACTGACTTAGCCGCTTCATACGGATTGCCTGGGAGAGTGAAGGAGTGCAGTCCTCACTCTCCATGGTCTCAAGCAAATTCCGCTGTTCCTGCCGGGCCAGATAAGACAGTTCCACAGCCGGAGTCAGCGCGATTTTTCCCTCGTCCACCATCTGAAGAATCTCCGGAATCAGTTCGGTCAGTCGGATGTAGCGGCGTACCTGATTCTTACTCTCGCCGCTCTGCTGCCCAATCATTTCGGCAGTTTCCAACTTCCGCCCAACTTGGGTGGAAGTTAAATCCGTGCGCTGTCCCTGGCGGCTCATGGCATCCATCTTCAGTTTGTAAGCAAAGGCTTTTTCACTGGGCAGGATCTTCTCCCGGTGCAGATTGCTGTCTACCATGGCGATGGTGGCAGCATCCCGATCCAGGGCATAAATTAAGGCAGGAACCGTTTCGATTCCTGCCTTTTTGCATGCATAGAGTCTCCGGTGACCAGAGATCACTTCATATTCGTTATTTTCCAGGGGGCGGGCTGTAATGGGAGTCAGCAGTCCCTGGGTAAGAATGCTCCATACCAGCTGCTCCATTTCCGCGTCATCTTTTACCTGGAAGGGGTGCCCTTCAAAGGGCCGCAGCTTATTGACAGGCAGCTGCATGGCCTGAACGTTCTTTTCAGTATTCATAAGCAATTTCGTTTTCCTTTCTCAAATTTTTATTGTTTTTGTAAGTATCCAGAATCTCATCCGGAATATTTTCAATCAATTCTTTCAATTCCTCCAATTCCTGAAGCTGCTGCATGATTTCCATCTTTCTCAGGACACTTTCCTGGGATGCCTCTTTCTCTTTTTCCAGGACTTTGACTTCTGCCTTCAGTTCCTTGATGGCACGGTTGATCTTTTTCATGCTGCTCATCAGGTTTTCTGCACGGGGAATGTACTTTCCAAGGAGCTTTTCAACCTCAACAGCCCGCTTTTTGGCTGTCAGAGGATTCGGATCCCGAATCAGGTCCAGAATTTTATCCTGAAGCTTGCCCAGGTGAACGGCATCCTTGAAGAGCCGAGGCGGGATATGGGCGCGCCCAGTCTTGCTGGCAGATTCCCCACGTTCCAGATCCGGATAGAATTTCACCATGTAGCTCCAGAAGTCATCCTGCCATTTGGTAAGATCCTTTTTATTACCAACGATCTCTTTGGCGCTGAGGCGGTCATCGGGGGTGATGGGAACAAAACAAAGGTGCATGTGGGGTGTTTTCTCGTCCACATGCACCACGGCGGAAATATACGTTGCTTCATCCTGTCTGGTTTTCATAAAGTCTACAGCCCTCTGGAAAAACAGACGAATTTTCTTTTGACTCTTGTCCTCGAAAAACTCAGGACTTGCGGTGATCAAGGCTTCAACTACCTTTACGCTGTCTTTCCGGGTACGGCAGCCAGCCTCCCGGATCATCCGGTCTGCTTCTCCCAGGTATTTGCCCTGGGGCTCTACCAGATGAAAGTTGAATTTGCTGCGCTCCAGATGAATATCCGGGTTGCTGGCGTAGGATTCCTTCTGGCGCTCATTATGGGCTTCAATCCAGGAAACGGTCTGGCCCTTGTACTTTTTCAGTCTGAGAATTCCATACTGTGCTTTCATCTCAACACCGCCCCTCTTCTTTTGGTTGTGGAAACGGGTTCGAAGCGCGGACAGCGCACAATAACTGCCCGAAAACTCTGTTTGCAGTCCTTCTGGCAATCCATGCACATTTCGCAGAATTGGACTTTGAACCGGTCATTCTGGAATAATGCAAGATCATTTACTTTTCTGGGTCTCGGCATCAGCGATCACCTCGCTTCTTCCAGATCACGTCATAGCCAAGGATGTCCGCGATCTGTACAGCTTCGGCATAACGAAGGGTACCCCGGGACAGCTTGGCAGAGAAGTTGGACAGGCTGCGGCTCCACTGATACTCTTCATGCAGGAGCTGCAGCACTTCATCCATGGTATAGCCCTCTTCTGTAATCCGGGCTTTGATATAATTTCGAATGTTGTCTTGTGTCATATATAAATTCCTCCTAAAAGTTCATGGTATTTTGCAGCAGCGGCATTGTTAGCAAGGGGGCGATGTCGACGGTTTTGAGCCCCTGTTTGCCGTGGCTGCCTTCGCGGTTTACATAATTTGTTTATGTTTGGGAGAATTTCTTTCCCGGGAAACGAAAGTATTTCGCTTCCAAAAGCTTCACTACCTCACGAAGTAAGTTCACCCAAACAGATATCTTTTCAATGATGAACGCATTTTGTATTTTCTTGTGTCGGGGTCGACACTTTATATGGCAAACCCTCAAAACCGGATTTTGTGTGTTACAAGCGAAAAGAATATTGCACTGAAAAGTTGCCATATTTCCCATTCTGATTCTGAGAACCTCATGGGCTTGTTTGGCTGAAAAATATGCATAAGGTTCAAAACACGCATACTGTACGTACATGTGTACAGCTCCTGACATGGGGGATGTATGTGTGTACGTATGTATGGATCGTTTTCGGTTCCATCAGAATATTTTTAGCAGGCTCCGGATTCCCAGGAAGCCCCATACTCGTCTGCCTTCTCTGTTGTGACCGTAATTGTTGTATTCCAGGTTGTATTTCTGCTCTTTGCTGCGGAGGTAATTGATGAAGGTTTTTCTGACCAGAGGCTTTTCTGCATTGTCATCGCACCACATCACATAGA
>JAFSAP010000017.1 GCA_017440925.1 Oscillospiraceae bacterium
AGGTCAAAATGAGGACACGAGCACTGAGACCAGTGAGACAGGAGAGAATCAGGCACAATTTATAGCCAAAACTGCCGGAAAATGACCTTTATTCGCCACTTGTAGACACCAGAGATAGATTTGGTAAGCGAGTGGGAATAAATCATTGAGCGCCGCCTGTGGCGGAAGGAGCAAAATGATTTATTGCGCTGCGGTCGACAGATGAGGAAGGCCTTTTGTCCAACGAAGACATCGGGTACCGCAAGTGGGGCCACAGCCAAGACTGCCATACGCATAAGAACAGCTGGCACCTGTTTTCGCTGTTTTAGCCTAGAATTTTTCGCTGAATAGACCTTGAAGGATTTTCCTTTGAGGTCTATTTTTTTTGCGTCCAGATACGGATTCTCCCCGGATCTGGATGTGATAATGATATCAACTTATCAGCATTCCTGTTTTTTGTAATTTTCTGTAATTTTCCAAAACGTATAATACAATATTATTTGTTCTGGTTTTTTGTTTTTTCTTAATATATCGCCGCATTTTATTCCACAATTATTTCATAATTAATAGTTTCAGAGTTATTTAAGTTTTCTTTTGTAAATTATTGACATTTTTTGTAACCAGCGTTATACTTGATTGTGACATACTACGCCCTTTTGCGTACTGATTGTGTTCCGCAATATAAAATTCTGCAGAACCGGCGTTCCCATACAAGCCTACTAAGGAGATGTTACCATGACTGAAAAAGAACTAAAAAAGCTCAACCGGTTTCAGTTGCTGGAGATGATCATTCTTCAGACCGAACAGATTGCAGACCTGGAAAAGCAGCTTGAAGAAACACGCCGGCTTCTGGAAAGTCAGCAGGCGCAGGTCGCTCAGGCAGGCTCCATTGCGGAAGCGGCTTTGCAGCTGAGCGGTATTTTTGAAGCAGCCCAGTCCGCTGCTGATATCTATCTTGCCAATGTAAAGGTGCATACCGAAAATGCCGACCAGATTGAAGCCAATGCTCAGGCCGCAGCAAATCAGATCCTGGCACAAGCTCGTGCAGAAGCAGATACCATTCTGCGAAATGCCCGCAACCAAGCTGACACAGATATCAGAAGCGCCAAAATACTGCTGGATGAAACCACCCGCAGATGTGTGGAAAAGGAAAATGCAGTCGATGCCTACATCTCCAATATCCGGGAAGCTTTCCATCACCAGTTCCAGACTTTGGATCAGATTTCAAAGCCGTAATGCAGGTTTACTATGAAAAAAGGAAATCATAATACGCAGGATTTTCCTTCTATAGAAATCCTGAAGAAAGAACTGAACCGGGAACGGTATAAACGCCGATTCCGCCGGATTCTTCGCAGCACAGTCAACGCCCTCATCGTCGTGGCTGCTGTGGCTGCTCTGATCGCTACGCTGGTGCTCCCCGTTCTGCAGATTGCAGGTACCAGCATGGAACCCAATCTGAACGACGGCGACATTGTCGTAATGATGAAAACAGATCGCCTGCACACAGGTGACTTGTGCGCATTCTATTATTCCAACAAAATACTGATTAAACGCATTATCGGCGCCCCAGGGGATCTTCTGTGGATCAATGACGACGGAACCGTTTACCTGAATGGCTCGGAATTGACAGAACCCTACATTACAGAAAAAAGCTTGGGGGAATGCGACATTGAATTTCCTTATCAGGTTCCGGAAAATTACTATTTTTTGATGGGCGACCATCGCAAGACTTCCATTGACAGCCGCAGTTCTGTAATCGGCTGTATTGCGGAAGATCAGATCATTGGTAAGATTCTTTTCCGAGTCTGGCCGCTGAAGCAATTCCTTTGGATGGGATAAACGCTCAATTTTAACACTTCACTATGAAAGGAGGAGGAAGCATGCACTCATCTGCCGAACGTTATCTGCGCTTAGTAAACAAAGACAATTCCATCCGCAGGCATCTGCGCCAGTGTCTGATGCTTCTTTCTCTGGTCGTGGTGCTGTCCGTATCCTGGGGTCTGAAGCTCACCGGTATCACCATGGCAGGCGAAGCTTTCTGTGGCAAGGAAGAGCATAGCCACAGCGAAGAATGCCCTCTGCAGACATTGATCTGCGAGTTGGAGGAATCCGAGGCGCACATGCATACGGAGGCCTGCATTCTGCGGGAGTTGATCTGCGAGGAAGAAGAGATTCCCGCCCATACCCACAGCAAGGAATGCCTGAACAAAACGTTCGTCTGTACCTTGTCGGAAACCGAGGGGCACACCCACGGTACAGAATGCATTGAAAAAGAGCTAATCTGTCAGCTGGCAGAAGAACCTGCCCATTCCCACGAAGAGGGCTGCTACAGCCAAAAGCAGATCTGCCCTCTGGAAGAAACTGCTCCGCACACCCATGATGACAACTGCCACACAACCAAAATAATCTGTGGTCAGGAAGAATCGGAACTGCATACCCATGATGAAAGCTGTACATCCACAACTCTGACCTGCACCCTGGCAGAAACGGATGGACACGCCCATACAGATGCCTGCTTCGAAACACTTTTGAGCTGTCTGTTGACTGAAACTGAAGGTCATGTCCATAGTGATACTTGTTACCAGGAACTTCCCGGCTTTATCTGCGGTCTGGAGGAGCATCCTCCCCATATGCACGATGATACCTGCTATCTGTATGAGGAAGGGAACTTTATCTGCGGTCTGGAGGAAACAGAAGGTCACAGTCACGAGGATGTCTGTTATCAGTTCGGCATTGGTTTCGGTTGCGGATTAACAGAAGCAGATGCGCACGTCCATGTACTGGAGTGCATTACGCCCGAAACCCAGTTCGGCTGCGAAAAGGAGATTTCCGAAGGACATACCCATGCCGACAGCTGCTATGACACTTTGGAGGTATGCCCTCTTGAAGAGCATATCCACGACGAAAGCTGCTACAGCGATATCAACGCAGATATTGAAACCAGCGATGACTGGGAAATGACACTGGCGAATATCACCAGAAGTCCCAGTACCGCAAAAAATGTTCTTTCCGTAGCACAGGCTCAGCTGGGATATACCGAAAGCATCCTGAACTTTGAAGTGGATGAAAACGGTATCCGCCGGGGCATTACCCGGTACGGTCAGTGGTACGGAAACCCCTACGGCGACTGGTCTTCCATGTTCACTTCTTTCTGCCTGTATTATGCAGGCGTGGATGCCCCCTTCAACGGCGGCCCTGAAGCCATGCGGCTGGAATGGGAACAGGAAGGTCTGTTTATCCCGGTTCAGGAATATGCCCCCATGGTGGGTCACATACTGTTCCTGGACAGAACGCTGGATGGCCAGGCCGATGCCACCGCAATCATCGAAGACTATGATGTAACCACCATTTTTGCAATCGAAGGCGATATTCCTCTGGAAACGGAAGAAATGCTGTTTGATGCCGTTGGACGGACCAGAATCCCTATGGACGATCCCACGATTCTCGGTTACGGTATAATTCCCGATGATGCCATGATGATGGTGCTTCCCACCGGTGACACCAGTATAATTGCCACTACAACACAATACCGGACTGATATGTTCACGGATGATGCTGTATTTGTGCTATATACCACCAGCGGCAGCAATACCTATGCTTTTGATGGCAGCGGCAATGCAATTCCTGTTTATATCGATGCGGAAGGCAATATTACCTCGGATGCAGAAAACCCCGAGACACTGCTCTGGAGCTTTACTGCCTCCGGCGGTTCCAACAGCTATCTGATTCAAAACGTCAGTACAGGACGGTATATGCATGCTTTCCCCAATAACGGTACAGGCGTTACCACATCCGGTGCTTATCCCAGTTCCCTGATTACCTCCGGAACTGGTGTGAAAATCAGAAGCAATACGGAATTCGCACGTCTGGATGCAGGCAGAGGTCAATTTGTCATGACCCAAAATCAGAATCTGGCTGCGGCATATCAATTCGGCATTCGCAACATGTACACTGTCTGGCTGGATGGTACCTGCGGTGGGATCATGTCTTTGGGTGGTTCTCCCAATGAAGCCTATCACATATCAAACGCTGACACGATTGTTCTTCCCACGCAGTGGCAGTCTCCTGACAAATACAGCTACACGTTAAGAGGTTGGTATGATGTCGTAAACAACGCCTACTATCCACCCGGAGCAGAGGTGCCGATTACGGGTGATACCGTCTTCTATGCAGACTGGGTCGCCAGCAGTTATAACATCGGTCATTATAATTCCAAAGTGGCTGATACTGTCAGTACCAGAGACTTTGTCACAACCCGTATGTTTGACTACAATGCACTGTTTAATATTCAGTCTTCTTATGCAGACGTTAATGTGTCCGCATCTTCTCACGAAGAAATCTGGAATATTATTTCCTCCGGTGCAAATGCATTCAACGGCGAACCCACACTGAATTATATTTTCCGTGACTGGGACCGGCGTAATGAGGATATCACCTATCCTGTTGGAAGTAGCAACCAAAATACCAATGGCGGTGTCTACTCCGGTCTTTATTCCAGCCATCTGAGAAATATTCTGTTCAGCACTGGCAATTCTTTTGATCCAAACACTGGAGCCGGAATCCTCGGCAAGCAGTATCTGGGCACTGGCGATCACCTGTTCCAATATGAAAGCAATCCCAATCATCCCAATTACGGCTATTACTATTATGATTCCAGTTTGAATGCTGCATCCTATAATCAGAGTGCAGGACGATTCTATGTATATGATTATCTGGAGTGCACCAGTGACTCTGCTGCCAACAATAAGTATTCCGACTTTCTTCCTTTGAATTCTCCTTACGCCAACACCAACGGTCAGGCCATTCCCACCTACAGCTATGGTGGTAATTATGGAGAATACAGTGGTACTACCCACTATAGATATGATGCACAGTACAATTCCGGTCAAAGCTCCGCCAACAACGTCGGAACCAATTATTTCTTCGGAATGAGTATTGATATCGATTTTTATCTGCCAAACAATCCCGGAACACGGGATGACAGTGGTTCCTATGGCAACCGTGACGTCTATGGTAAGGAAATGCACTTTAAATTCTCCGGTGACGATGACGTCTGGGTGCTGGTGGATGGTCAGTTGGTACTGGACATCGGCGGCATTCACGGCATTGAAAGCGGTGATATCAATTTTTCCTCCGGTGTTGTCACAGTTAACGGAACACAGACCGGATCCATTACCAGTCTGAATCCCGGCGATCATACTCTGACCATCCTTTATCTGGAACGCGGCAGTTCTCAGTCCAATTGTGCCATTTACTTCAATCTGGCACCTCGCTTCAGTTTCAGCATCCAAAAGGAAGATATTCTGACGCAGGCCGTTTTGAATGGCGCAGAATTCTCCGTTTACACCGACAGAAACTGCACTGTTCCTGCCCAGCTTTGGGTCAGCAAAGCATCTCATGACAGAGGCGATACCCCCACCAATGTTTTCACCGTCACCAACGGTGTTGCCAACATGTGGGGCATGGGTGCAGGCAATACCTATTATATCCGGGAGACAAAACCTCCTGACAATGCCGAATATACCTACGCCAAAGGTATTATATGTGTATCCATCGACAAGCAGGGCCTTGCCTCATACAATGTAGAGCTGCTTGAGGAACCAAATGAGGATGGTACTTCCTCGGAAGTCTCTGTCGGCTTTACTGTGCATGGCTTCCGAATCGATGAGCAAACCCAAAATGCATATATCATTGCGACCAATGCACCTTCCTGGGTGAAAGAACTCACCAGTGTCCATGTCGAGAAAAAATGGAACGATTCTATCAACCATAACGGAGAATACGTAACCGTTTTTCTGACGATAACGGAACCTGACGGTACAGTCAGACAGATCCGCGAGGTGATGCTGGGAAGTGAAAACAACTGGTCATATACCTGGGAGAATCTACCCAAGCACTATCAGGATGGCACTGCCATTCAATATGGTGTGCAGGAGGTAAGTGTACCTGGATATATGGGGACTGTAGCAGTTATTGACTCGTCTTCCGTCGATTCCGGAAGCAGTAGTACTGTTGTCAGCAGTTTTGAAAATGCGCAGACATACCTGCTGAAAACACCGTATGGCTATCTGGCTGCGGCCAACAACCAGCTTATGCTTGTCAGCACTGAAGCTGAAGCCTTAGGTTCTGACAATGCCCAGTGGATTGCTGCCAACAACAGCGATGGTACCATAGTTCTGACAAACAAAGCCGGTCAGACACTATATTACAATAATTACGCATTCCGGGCATCCTCCTCTCCCCAATCCACCCAAAATCTGCATTTTTCCAATGGTTTATTCTCCTATACCACACACTACAGCACATGGTCTGATACGCAGTACCCGATCGATAACAGCAATGTCGTCGATAATATCACCTATAACCATATACTTTATTCCACCCAAAACAGCAGTAACGCAATGGTTATAACACCGCAGAAACTGGTGACGATTGAGCCGGAAGAACCGGACGTTTCGGATGAGAACCTTGCTTTCCGCATTACCAATACCCCTCTGGATGAGGAAACGTCCGTAACTGTTCATAAAGTCTGGGATTACGGATTCCTTGGTCCCCAAACAGAGCATGAACAGGAATTGGTTACAGTCGCCCTTCTGGCCAACGGAAACTATACCGGACGCACAGTTACCCTAAGTCTGAAAAACAGCTGGACGGCTACTTTCCAGGGCCTCCCCTATTCAGACAGTAACGGGAACAGAATTGTCTACACCGTTGAGGAACGATGGACCTCCGATGATTGGATTCCTTATTATGGAGAAATCGAAATCAGTGATGGAGATCCGCCCACCTACAGTACCGTTATCACCAACGTAAACCGCTGGGGAACCGGTGTACAGCTCCCCTCTACGGGTTCGGCAGCCCGGATGATGTATGTACTCTGCGGTAGTGGCATAATTGCTGCTTCGCTGGTATATGGAATCGGATTGAGACGCAAAAGAGAAAGGAGGCCCGAATAGCATTCAGTCTTCCATTCTCTGTAAACCTTGCGCCGCAGTCACGTCCCCCTATATTTGTACTTTATAATTGTTTATAGAAAGGAAAAACGATCATGAAAAAGATTATCTCTTTTACCCTCGCACTTATGATGATCCTGACTCTGGCAACCACAGCATTTGCTGATGATGCAACAGGTTCCATCACTATCAATGGCATCGGCACTGAGGCTACTTACTCAATTTACAAGCTGCTGGATCTGGAAAGCTACAACCAGGAAACCGGTGCTTACTCCTACACAGTTAACAGTGCCTGGAAAAATTACTTTGAGACATCTGATGCTCTGCAGTATTTTGCCATTGACAATGCCGGTTATGCTACCTGGATTGCTTCCGAAGACGGCAGCACCGTTGCTGCATTTGCCAAGAATGCACTTGCATATGCCAAGGCAAACGGCATCGCTCCTGTAAAGTCCTCTGCAAATGCCGGTGAATTTGTGGTCACCGAAGGTTCCGGCAAATTCTCCGGTCTGGAGCTGGGTTACTATCTGGTAGACTCCACTATGGGTGCACTGTGCGGTCTGACTACCACCAATCCCGATGCTTCCATCAATGCCAAGAACGCCAAACCCACCATTGACAAGCAGGTTCAGGAAGATTCCACCAACCAGTGGGCTGAAGAAAACACCGCCGACGTTGGTCAGACTGTCCATTACCGTGTCACCATCAATGTTCATGCCGGTGCTGAAAACTATGTTCTGCACGACGTTATGAGTGCTGGCCTCACCTTTGATAAGGTAACCAAGGTCGAACACATCGACACCTCCAGCAGCACTCCCGTTACCAAGACTGCTGTTGCAGGTACTGATTATACCGTCTTTACGGATCCTGATATTACACCCGATGTAACTACGGATAACGTAAGCGATGACTGCACGCTTGAGGTTCGTTTCTCCAAGGCATTCTGCGATTCTCTGGAAACCAATGACAAAGTAATCGTATACTATCAGGCAATGCTGAACCGTAATGCCATCGTTGCAGAAAACGGCAATCCCAACGAAACATGGCTGCAGTATGGCGAAAACCATACAACTACCCACGACACTGTAAAGACCTACACCTTTGGTATTGACATTGTAAAAACCGACTCTCAGAACGCCCTGCTGGACGGCGCTCAGTTCAAGATTTATGATGCTGAAACCAAGGGAAACGAAGTGGCTGTTGTCCTGATGGATGATGGTGTAACTTATCGCCGTGCAAGAGAAGATGAGACCGGTATCCCCATTGTTGTCAAGGATGGTAAGGTACGTGTTGTCGGCTTCGACAACGGTACATACTACCTGGAAGAAACCGTAGCTCCTCAGGGTTACAACAAGCTGACTACACGCCAAAAATTCATCATTTCCGATGGTAATCTGGATGCCACCTTCAATGGTGACATTTACTCCACCGGCTCCGGTGTCCACGTGGTGAACAAGACCGGCACTATGCTGCCTGAAACCGGTGGCATGGGCACTACCCTGTTTGTCACCATTGGTGCCATGATGGTGATGGCTGCTGGCGTTCTGCTGGTGACCAAGAAGAGAATGTCCATGATTGAAGACTAATTCTTCTTATTCCCATCATTATTTAAAACAGTGGTCCGGCGGGAGCTTCCCGCTCCCGCCGGTCACCCATCTATAACACCAGGGAGAGACCTATGCAAAGCAGAAAATCTACTTTTATTCTTTTACTATCTTTTTTCATAGGCCTGTCCGTGCTGTTATACCCATCCATCAGCAGCTACTGGAACTCCAAAACCCAGTCGGAAGCCATTGTCGACTATGAAGCCATGCTTGCCAACTACAAGCCGGAGGATTACACAGCTGTTTTTGAAGATGCAGATGCCTATAACCGCGCTCTTGCACAGCTGGAAATACCATTTATTGAGTATAAAGCTCTCAATGACCAATATAAGAATGCACTAAATGTCAGCGGAACCGGCATGATGGGCTATATCACCGTTCCAAAAATCAATCAGGAACTCCCACTGTATCATGGCACCTCTGAATCGGTGCTTGCTACCGCCTGCGGTCACTTTGAAGGCAGCAGTCTGCCGATTGGCGGCGAAAACACCCACTGTGTGGTTTCTGCTCACAGAGGTCTGCCGACAGCCGTGTTATTCACCCATCTGGATCGTATGGAAATCGGCGATACGTTTTATTTCACCATTCTGGACCGGAAATTCACCTATGAAGTGGATCAGATCCGCATTGTAGAACCCCATGATACCAGTCTGATTCAAATTGAAGAAGGCAAAGACTACTGCACCTTGCTCACCTGCACCCCCTATGGCATTAACACCCAGCGGCTGCTGGTTCGGGGACATCAGATTGACGAAACCCAGAAACGTCATATCTACATCGCCAATGAAGCTTACCGCATTGATACGCTGATTGTCATGCCCATTGTGGCGCTGCCCATGCTTGCAGTTCTGATGATTTATGTCATGTTTGCGCCTGTGAAGAAAGAATCTCTTGGAGAGGATTTGCTATGAGAAAACACCTTCTGCCTCTGATCATCCTGCTGGCGTTCCTGGTGGCACAGCCTCTGTCTGCCAACGCGATCACACCGCTGGAACCGAATCGAAAATGCAGCCTCAAAGTTCATTTCACCAAGGACGATTACCGATTCTCCAACCTTGAGACCCGGATCTACCGGGTGGCAGAAGCCCATTCGGACGGTACCTTCGATCTGATTGCGCCCTTCTCAGGCTCTTCCGTCAGCATCCACGGCATAAAGTCCCAGCGGGAATGGAATGATGCAGCTGTCACTTTGCTGTCCTACATTGTCGACAGAAAGATCCAGCCGGATCATACCGTACTGTCCGATGCCCAGGGCACTGCTTCCTTTACGGATCTTCATACCGGTCTGTATCTGGTTCTGGGGAATACTGCGGAAAATGACATTGGAATCTATACCTTTGAAGATTTTTTTGTATATTTGCCCACCCCGCTGGAGAGCGAAGGCTTTTCCTATGACATGGAAGCCCGTCCAAAGCCCGGCGAATTTGTCCCCAAAACGGAGTATACCGTGAACAAACTGTGGAAGGACTCCGGCTATACAAGCAAGCGTCCCAAGTCCGTCACCGTGGATATTTACAAGGATGCTGTGCTTTACGAAACCGTTATTCTGGATTCTTCCAACAACTGGAGCTATAGCTGGAAGACACCGGAGGACAGCAGCAAGTGGACCGTGGCGGAAAAGGATGTGCCTGATAGCTACACGGTAACCATCAGCTCCAGCGGAAGTGTTTTCAGTATCACCAACAGCATTAAAACCACTCCGGGGTCTCCTCCCAAAACGGGCGATACCTTCCCGCTCTGGAATTATGTGATTGCCATGAGTATTTCCGGCTTCCTGCTGCTGATCTTTGGAATCTGGCACAAGAGGAAATCACAATGAAAAAACGGATAAACTTTTTTGAAGTATTGGGAATTCTGCTGATTGTCTGCAGCCTGGGTGTGCTTCTGTTTACGCAACTTCATAGCCAGTACACCAAGAAAAAAGCCGCTGAAATCACCTGTAAAATCGAAGCCGCTTTGCCGGAAACAACACCGGGTTTTCCAGGAGATTATTCAGACCCTGTCATGCCTGTGCTGCAGGTAGAGGGGAAAGATTATGTGGGACTCCTGAACATTCCCGCCTATGGACTTTCGGTACCCATTGTCAATGAATGGAGCAGTTTTCATGTATTCTCCTGCCCTGCCCGTTTTTACGGTAGTGTGTATGACAACACGATGATCATCGGCGGAAATGATCAGACTGGGCAATTTGATTTCTTCGATCGCATGAATCCTGGTGATCATATAAAGATTACAGATATGCTGGGCACAGAATTTGCCTATGCCATTGACCGCATTGACCGTGCCAAATCTGCAGACTATGAACACCTGGCTTCCGGCGGTTATCCTCTGACACTATTCGTGCGCAGCGCCTACTCTGCAGAGTATATTCTTGTACGATGCAGTACTACATTCTGATTATGTCCAATATTGGTCACATCGATCACTTATAAAACGTACTCGAGCAACTGCTCGAAAAAATTGGAACTAGGTTGTAATCCGTCTTATAGACTGTTATATTATAGTTACAATGTTTATTCTATGTTTCGGTGCAATCCCCTTTTCGCTGATTTGACCTAGAATTTTTCGCTGAATAGACCTTGAAGGATTTTTCCTTTGAGGTCTATTTTTTTTGCAGCAAACGGCGGATAACCCTTATAAATCACCGCCATGATGTTTATAAAACCCGAATTTCATGCACATTTCCCCTGCCCTGTCCAGCAAATGAAAACAGAGAAAATGATTTTTTACCATGACATAGAGGATTGGAAAAATCTCATTTTGGGGGATTGGGTGGAAATTCAAATTTCAGAATAAAATAGGATATTGGGGACATTCAACAGATCTCCTCTATATTCTAAAAGCAAATGGAAAATGGTCAGCGAATGCATATCTCGCAAGGATTTCCATAATTTGAGCACCAAATTCTGTGTTCAATGATGTTTCCATGCCATATAGAAGAACCCCCTGATGCAGTTGTTGTCCTGCATCAGGGGGTTATTTCATCCTATTGTCCAGCTTTCTTGATTCACTTTAGGTAAAAACAAAGGGATATGTAAGTCCAAAGAGATTCGATAATATAGCAAACAGGAGTGCTGTCTCCTGCTTTTGTTATAATCAGATCTCCTGTCTACCTTCCAGGGCACGGGACAGGGTCACTTCGTCTGCATATTCCAGCTGACTGCCGACGGGAACGCCATAGGCAAGGCGCGTCACCTTGACCTCCATAGGCCGCAGAAGCCGGGAAATATACATGGCAGTGGCCTCACCTTCGGTATCGGGATTGGTAGCCATAATGACTTCCCTCACCTCACCGGAGCCCACCCGGATCAGAAGTTCCTTGATCCGGATATCATCCTGGGTCACATGGTTCAGCGGGGAAATAACCCCATGAAGAACATGGTAAACACCCCGGAATTCCCGGCTGCGTTCCATGGCGATCACGTCCTTGGGTTCTGCTACCACGCAGATCACACTCCGGTCCCGCATGTCATCGTCACAGATGGGACATAGCTCCCGGTCTGTCAGATTCTGGCAGCAGGGACAGGTATGTACTTCTTTTTTGGCTTCCAGAATGGCATCGGCAAAGGCCTGTGCATCTTCCACCGGAAGGCTCAATACATGAAAGGCAAGCCGCTGGGCTGTTTTTCCGCCAATACCAGGAAGCCGGGCAAACTGGTCAGTCAGATTCTGGAGTGCTGCAGGAAAAAACTGCATAATCGTCCCTCCTTTATCGGAAACGCAAAATTATGGTATCGCCTTCGGCAATGATTTAAATTCATCACGAAGTGACACCACAATTTTGAATTTAAAATTTTGAATTAAAACAGGCCGCCCAGACCCAAACCGCCGGTCAGGCGGGACATATTATTGGCAGCCTCAGCATCTGCCGCACGCATTGCTTCATTGACTGCTGCCAGGATCATATCCTGCAGCATCTCCACATCATCAGGATCCACTGCTTCGGGCTTGATTTCCAAATTCACCAGCTCATGCTTGCCATTGACAGTTGCGGTAACCATACCGCCGCCAGAGGTTGCGGAGAAGGTTTTTGCCTCCTGCTCAGCCTGCATGCGCAGCATTTCCTGCTGCATCTTCTGTGCCTGCTTCATCATAGCAGCCTGATTCATACCACCGGGCATACCCCGGAATCCACCTTTTGCCATAATTCATACTCCTATCTTAATTGTTTTTGATTTTTACAATATCGCTGTGTTCCCGGCCGAACTTCATCAGCTGTTCCATGCGGGGATTGGCTGCATTTTTCGCCGTAATATCCACCACAAAGGTGCGGACAGGCTGTCCCAACATGGCCCCTGCTTTCCGGGAAATGATCTCCAGAATCTCAGGCTTATCAACGCTCTGGGCCACAAACGCCCCATTGCAATGCAGTTCCAGCCGGTTACCCCGCAGGACACCATGAATTGGTGCGCTGGGGGAATTGGTAAAGAAGCCCAGAGTCGGGGGCCTCAGTTCCTTACGGACAGCATCCACCAGATCTGCCCAGAAACCGATGGGACCATCGCTCTGTGGCGGTGCCGGAGGGGAATACATGGCGTCCTCACCGGGAGGGGCATCTGCATCGTCCGGCATGGGAGGACGGTCATCTCCATAAGGATCCGATTCTTCTGCCTGTTTTTTTGGTGCCGAGACCACGAAAGCACCGCTTTTCAACTGATCCTCCAGACGGGTCAGCCGTGCATTCAGCGCCTTTGCATCCAGGTTCAGTTCCGGCTGGCACATCTCCAGAATACACAGCTCTGCATCCATCCGGCGGCTGGCGTTGCGGGTGAAACCGGAAAGGGTGCCCTGGATCAGATTCATCATCCGCACCAGTTCTCCGCTGGAAAGAGCTTTGGTAAGCTGTTGTACTTCCTGGTCAGAAGCCACACCGGAAAGCATGGTGATTCCGGCATTTCCTGCCGTTTTCATAACCAGCAGATCCCGGGTAAGACAAGCAAGCTCATCCAGTAGAGCAGAAAGATCTTTGCCTTCTGTATAGAGACGGTTAAAGAGTTCCAATGCTCTTTTTGTGTCATGGGCTGCAATGTAGCCCATCAGTTCCCCGCATTTCTGTTCACCAGCGATTCCCAAGCAGGCGTAGACTCCTTCTGCTGTCAACTCACCGGTGGTTGCAGATGCACACTGGTCAAGCAGACTGAGGCCGTCACGCATACCGCCATCGGCAAGCCGGGCAATGACCCGGGCAGCACTGTCATCCAGGTCGATACTCTCCTGATAGGCAACATACTGCAGTCGGGCAGCGATATCCTCCTGGGATATCCGGCGGAAAGAAAACCGCTGGCATCGGGAAAGAATGGTTGCTGGAACCTTATGCAATTCTGTGGTGGCCAGAATAAACAGCAGGTGTTCCGGAGGCTCTTCAATGATTTTCAACAGAGCATTGAAGGCAGAAATCGACAGCATGTGCACTTCGTCTATGATGTACACACGCATTTTCACCTGGGAGGGTGAATACACCGCATCATCCCGCAGGTCACGGACATTGTCAACACCGTTGTTGGACGCTGCATCAATTTCCAGAACATCCATACAGGAGCCGGAGTCTATGGCACGGCAGGCCTCACAGCAGTTGCAGGGATTACCGTTGTCCGGATGCAGACAGTTGACCGCTTTCGCCAGGATCTTGGCACAGCTGGTCTTTCCGGTACCCCGGGATCCGGTAAAAAGATATGCATGGCTCATCCGTCCGCTGGTGATCTGGGTTTTCAGCGTCTGGGTCACTGCCATCTGGCCGGAAACATCGTCGAAAGTCTGAGGACGATATTTCCGGTATAAAGCCTGATAAGTTGACATCTTCCCCACCCTTTCATAGATAGCAATACATGGTATTCCCATAAAAACAGATCATACGGCTGATGGAAACAGATACGGTATCAGCGGATAAGATGCTTTCAGGGATTGTCCTAAAATAAAGACCGGCTCATAACAAGATCGCACACCCACATTTGTGCAGATGAATACCTTAAGAAGCGGTTGCCCTGCGGCACACGGGAAGATCCGCTTAATGCTGCTTGGTTCCCCACCTGACATGGTTCACGGTTTCCCATTGCGCAGGACCGCCTCAGTATTCACTTGCCCGGGTGTGGGAATTCATCCCTGCGAAGCGGATTGCAGGCAGAGGGTACCGCAAACTCCCCGACTAGTGCGACCTTGTTATAAGCCGGTCAGCTTTAACAAGTCAAAATGTTTAGTTCAGCTTGGACTCAATAAAGTCAGCCAGTTCCTGGAAAGTAGCGATCTTCTGATCCTCCATCTCCAGTTCCACGCCCAGCTCGCTCTCCAGATCCATGATCATTTCCACAACGTCCAGAGAATCAATGCCCAGGCTGTCGAAGGTGGAATCGGGGGTAATGTCATCGATATCCAGCTCCAGCTGCTTTGCTGCGTACTTTGCAAGTTTCTCAAACATAGATAAGTCCCTCCAAAAAAATCTTTCTTAGCACTATCTTCAAGTATTTTATTACAGGATATCCTATTTGTCAATGATGGATTTTTAAACTCCGTTTTTACAGGCAGAAATACCCGCCGCATAAGCCGTGGCCCAGGCGATCTGCAGATTGAAGCCGCCGGTATAGGCATCGCAGTCAATGACTTCCCCAGCAAAATACAGACCTTTTACTTTTTTCGATTCCATGGTCTTGGGATCGATTTCTCCGGTCTTGACACCTCCGGAGGTAATGATGGCCTCTGCCACGGGACGTTTTCCTGTGATTTCCAGAGAAAGGCCTTTTAAAAGTTCCACCAATGCCCGGCGTTTTTGTTTGGTCAGACTGTTGGCCTGCATAGTCGGGTCAATTTCCAGCCGACGAAGCACCACAGGGATCATAGACCGGGGCAGAAGATCAATAAGGGCGTTTTCCATGGCCCTGTTTTTATACATTTCCAGATCCCGCTGGATACGCTCATCCAGTTTACTGTCCTCCAGAGCCGGCTTCATATCAATGACCAAACGGCAGCCATCCCCTTTTAGATGGCAGCTGGCAGACAGCACCGTTGGGCCGGAAACGCCGAAATGGGTAAAAAGCAGTTCCCCAAAGTCTTTATAGAGCACCTTTCCCTTGGCGTTCAGCAACTTCACACCCACATTGCGCAAGGAAAGGCCCTGCATATCCTGGGCATCCTGGCCCGCTGTTTCCAGAGGCACCAGACTGCCCTCCGCCGGAACAACAGTATGTCCCAGCTGGGCTGCCATAGTGTAGCCATCGCCAGTGGAGCCGGTTGTGGGATAGGATGCGCCGCCAGTGGCAAGGATCACCCATTTGGCTGAAATGACTTCATTTTGGGTCCGAACGCCGGTTACAATTCCCGCCTCTGCAAGGATCTGCTTTACCCGGGCAGTTTTCACTGTTACACCGGCTCTGCGGAGTTCCTTTTGCAGGCATTCCAGAATGGAAATAGCTTTGTCTGTTACGGGGAAAACACGGTTTCCACGCTCTGTCTTCAATGGACAACCGTTTTCCTCAAAAAATGCCATAGTCTTTTCCGGCGGAAAGGCCGCCAGTGCACTGAAAAGAAACCGTCCGTTCCGAGGTGTATTCTGCTGTACTTCCTGGGCAGAGCAGTTGTTGGTCACATTGCAGCGGCCTTTTCCAGTGATCAGCAGCTTCTTTCCCAGCCGGTCATTGCGCTCCAGAAGCAGTACACGGCTTCCCTGCCGGGCTGCCGTAATGGCAGCAAATATCCCCGCAGGGCCGCCGCCAATGACGATACCATCATAATTCATTCACCTTCTACCTGCTTTTCATAGACATTGTATTCATCCCAGATCCGTTCCAGATTGGCAAAGGTCTGGGAAATCTCTTTCTCCCGCTTGGATGCGATGGCAACGATCAAGGCATTGACGATGCTTAAAGGTGCTACCAGGGAATCCACCAGCGAGACCATGTCGCTCTTAGCGATCAGGGTATGATCGCAACACTGGCCCAGGGGAGACAGTTTACTGTCGGTAAAACCGATCACTGTGGCACCGGCACTACGGCAATACTGTGCACCTTTGGTGGTGGAAGCAGAATACCGGGGAAATGAAAAGGCGATGACCACATCATCGGAATTGACGCCGACAATCTTCTCGAACATCTCTCCTGCACTGAAGCCGGACACCACATGAACATTATTGAACATATAGTTCAGATAATATCCCAGGAAATTGGCCAGAGGTGCCACAGAACGGACACCCAGAATATAGACCCGCTTGGCTTTCAGAATGGCATTTACCGCCGCGGTAAATTCATTCCGGTCAATGGTTTCCTCCGTCTGGCGCAGTTTCTCCATATCAGAGTGCAGCACCATGGAGATCACATCCTGGTCACCCAGGCGGTCATTGGCGACCTCGATGCGCTGAACAGAAGTCAGCCGGTTCAGCACCATTTCCTGCATGGCCTTCTGCATGCTGGGATAGCCGTCAAAGCCCAGATCCACAGCAAACCGAACCACCGTGGATTCCGAAACGCCTACGGTCTTGCCCAGGCGGTTTGCAGTCATAAAGGCTGCCTTATCATAACTTTCTGTAATATATTGAGCGATCCGGCGCTGTCCTTTGGAAAAGCCCGGTGCTTTCTCCTGTAAAGTAGTCAGAATATCGTAACTCATGGTTGCCTCCCAGCGGTCTGTATATCTGTTATCCCGCCTATGTAAATACTAGCAAATGAAGCGGCGATTTGCAAGATAAATCGCCGCTTCATGCAATATTTATTTCATAGCCGCCACTTCGTCCGGTGTCAGATACCGCCATTTCCCAAGCGGCAGGTCCCCCAATGAAAGATTTCCCTCTTTTGTCCGCTTCAGCCGGGTAACAGTCATTCCGGCCGCTTCGCACATCCGGCGCACCTGCCGGTTCCGGCCCTCGTGAATGGTGATCTGGAATTTTGCCTTTTTACCATCGGCACGGATCAGCTTAACCTTTGGCGGCCGGATTCTGTAACCATCCAGGATGATGGGTTGCGAAAGCCTGATTTCTGCACCGGGAACATAGCCTGTGACCCAGGTATCGTAGGTTTTCTTCACTTCGAGCTTTGGGTGCATCAGTGCATTTGCAAAATCGCCGTCATTGGTAAACAGCAGCAAACCCTCTGAATCCATATCCAAACGGCCAACAGGATAGACACGGACGCCACAGTCTGCCACCAGCTGGGCAGCATTGGGCCGGCCCTTTTCGTCGGAGAGGGTGGTCACATAGCCCCGGGGCTTATGCAAAAGGATGTACACATATTCCTGTCTGTCTGGAAGCGGCTTTCCCGCCACCAGAATTTCATCGGTCTGCGGGTCTGCACTGTCTCCCAGGACGGCGACCGTGCCGTTGACGGTGACCAGACCATTTTGGATCATTTCCTCCGCTTTCCGCCGGGAGGCGACCCCCCGGCCAGACAGTATTTTCTGCAGCCGCTCAGTCATGGCGGTCACCTCCGAAACAGTTTATCAAAAAAGCTCTTTTCTTCTTCCTTCAGTTGTTCCACAGTCTTACCATACACTGTGGAAACTTTTCCGACGGCATTGCCTTCCAGCAAAACATAGGCATCCATTCCCTTTGCGCCTTCCACCACCGGGGCAAACACAAAGCCGGGGCCGGACAGCATGGTCTGAGGCCGCTCCTCCGGTGCAAGAGCAAAGGAAAAATCCTCCGCAGCCAGCACTTCTGCCCGGCTGTTCTCTCCACCCTCCACAGCAACAGTACCGAGACAGTCTCCCTTCGAAATCACCTGGCGTACCGAAAATCGGGAAAACTGTTTCTCCAACAGGGTTCCGTGGTCATTCCAGTCATCAGGATCATCTATGGTGACCGCCAGTATTCTCCGCTGCTGCCGTGTGGCGCTGGACACCAGGATCCGACCCGCCGCCTTTGTATACCCGGTCTTTACGCCGTCTGCTCCCTCCACCCGCCATAAAAGCTTGTTGTGGTTGGTCAGATACCTGTCTCCTACCTTTACGTTTTTGGCAGAAACTGTTTTGTAAAAAACCGGATTCTTCATAGCATAGGCCGACAGCTTCGCCAGATCCTCCGCTGTGGAATAGTGATCCGGTGCATCCAGACCATTGGGATTGACAAAATGAGTCCCGGTCAATCCCAGGACGCGGGCCTTGTCATTCATCATCTCCGCAAAGCCCTCCACCGTGCCGCCGCAGTAGATCGCCAGCGCTACAGCAGCATCATTGCCGGAGGCAAGCATCAGACCATACAGCAGTTCCTGGAGAGTAAGGATCTCACCCTCTTTCAGATACATGGAAGATCCTTCGATCCCCACAGCTTCCTTGGGGATCCGCATCCGGTCCAGAACATTGCACTGCTCACATACAACCAGTGCCGTCATGATCTTTGTTGTGCTGGCAATGAGGCTCTGTTCCTGTCCATTCTTTTCATAGAGAACATTGCCGGTAATGCCATCCATAACACAGGCCCTTCTGGCCGAGACCGCCTGAGCCGGCACCGGCAAAAACACAGCGGCGGCCAGCAATGCAGCCGCCGCTGTGGCGAAAACTCGTTTCATATTCTTCACCCGGAAACAGTTTTTCCGGAAAGAAAGAAATTATACATTCTTCTTGGCATCCAGATAAGCAGTCAGCTTGTCCAGGGTATCGGGAAGCATTTCTACAATCCGGTCGGCAGTGGTATTGGCAGGTGCCGCCACAGGCATCATCCGGACATTGCCGTCTTTAACAATCAAAAAGCAGATGGGGGTCACCTTGACACCGCCGCCGACACCGCCGCCAAAAGGATTTTCTGCGCCGGTTTTGTTGACAAAATCGCTTCCACCGCCGCCAAAGCCAACACTGACCTTGCTGACAGGGATGATGGTAACACCATCGGGAGTAGTGATGGGTTCACCGATGACGGAATTCACATCCACCATCTCACGGATCTTCTGAATGGTACTTTCCAGCATGTTGGGAAGTTTCTGGCTCATTTCACAGCACCGCCTTTTCTTTTCTTCTTGATTTTTAAAAATTCAATAAGAGCCCGCACCGCAAATTTCAGCACTGCGGCAAGGAGTCTGCCCAGCGTAATGGTCAGATCCAGATGGGCAATCACCAGAGTTTGAGATGCGGTAAAATCGCACTCCACCTCAATGTTTCTTTTTTTGATAACGAACCATTTTTCCAGCTGTGGCATCAAGTTGCCCACAGCTGCCCAGGCCCGTCCGTAATTCACTGCCAGGTCGCAGGGATCATCCGCTGCAAGAATCAGCTTCAGCTGAAGATCGTTCAGCCGCAGCTTCCGGCGAAAATCTCCAAGGAAGTCCAGGGCGGTTTTCACCAGGGGCAGGAAATCCAACAGGCTGCCGCCTTTTTCCGATTTCGGTTTTTTCTCCTTGGGAGGCTTGGGCGGCTGGGGTGGTTTCGGAAGGTCATCTTCTGCCTGTGGTTCTGAAGGTGTCTTTTTCTTTGCCATCTTCTTTTTTTCCTTCTTTTCTTTTGGGGCCAGGGGGAATACTTTGATCTTCAGCGGGCCGGCAATGATTTTTACCAGCACACCTTCAGAATTATAGCGGATGCGGACACCCAGAGGTAGCACCGCCAGAAGGAACAGGATCCCCGCTGTGATCAGCCAGCCCATTATTGTGCCTCCTGAGGCTGGGATTCCTCCGGTAGCTCCACAGGTTCCCCAAAGGCGATCTTATCGATGGGCGGCAGTTCCTCCAGAGAGGAAAGGCCAAAGGTCCGCAGAAAATCCGGAGTTGTCTTATATTGGATGGGGCGTCCGGGAACATTCAGTCGTCCAGCCTCTTCGATCAGTTTCTTATTCAGCAGAGCTGCCACAGAATAAGCACTGTCCACGCCCCGGATCTGCTCCACCATGGCTTTGGTTGCCGGCTGGTAGTAGGCAATGATGGTCAGGGTTTCCAGCTGGGAAGAAGAAAGCTTTGGCGGCTTCCGGGTCTCCAGGGCTTTTGTGATGTAGTCTGCCATTTCACCGGAGGATACCATCTGGTAACCTTTTTCCAGTTTAACGATACGGATCCCCCGGCGCTGGAAAGCAAATTCATTGGCTAAAGCATCGGCGGCAGCTTCGATATCTGCCTCATCGGTTTCCAGAACCATGGCCAGCCGGGAAATATCCATCCGTTCACCGGCAGCAAAGAGAATGGCCTCAATGGCACGCTGCAGCTGTTCTGTTTCCATTATGGCATCTCCTTTCTTTCGGATTCGTCCAGCAGACGGATATTGGGGTTTTCACCGTTTACATCATCTTCCAGCGTAACGGAACTGGTTTTGCACAATTCCAGAATGGCAAGGAAAGTAGCCACGATCTCTGACCGGCTTTTATTTCCCCGGAACAGGTTTTTCAGCCGTTCTGCACCCCGGAGCACCAGCTGCCGCAGGACTTCTCCCGCCTTTTTGGTAACAGGATAGGGTTCTTTACCCACAATTCCCTGGAAATTCACAGCCGGAGGCGGAAGCTGGCGGGCATTGCGCTCAGAAATGGTATCCAGTGCCCGCAAAAGATCCCGGACATCGTGCTGATAGCGGTAGGTCTGATCCCGGCGCAGAGGTTCCGGTTCCTTGGTGAACAAACACCGGCCGATTTCATTTCTCGGTTCCAGATCCACGATGGCCAGGCGGATCTGCTCCATGGCTTCTTTCCGGCGCCGCTCCACAAGAGATTGGCGCAGAAGATCCAGTTCGCTCTCTGCTTCCGCCTGTTCGGCGGCAGATAACAGCATTTTGGTTTTGATCAGCATCAGATGGGAAGCCATGGTGATGAATTCACTGGCAATCTCCATATCCAGGCGCTTCATTTCTTCCAGATAAGCAAGATACTGCTCCAGAATGGCAGTGATGGAAACGTCCTGTATCTCAATTTTGTTTTTGCTCAGAAGTAAAAAAATAACATCCAGAGGGCCTTCAAAATCCTCCATCAGTTCACTTCTTGTGTGAACAATGCCCTCCAAACGGTATTGCGGTTGTCCCATAATGGCTCCCTGTCAGAATAAAATGCTTTTGTGCATTATACCATTCTTTTTTCCATAACGCAAGTACACAGTAAAATTTTGAGATTTCTTTCAGAAATGATTGCAATTTTGTTTCCGGCGTGTTATCATAACTCTACATAATGATTTTGGAGGGATGTACCGTGGCTAAACGGAATCGCTATCGTGAAATGGAAAGCTTGATGACCAAGGTCATCCTGGCTGATCTGGTTGTATTCATTCTTTATCTGGTCAGCGCCGGACAGGGCTGGACCGTCGTGAAAGTGATCAGTGCCATTATTACCATTTTTGGTTCCCTTTTATGCCTGGGCTGGCTGTATATGACCGGCGAATTTCCCCGCCGCCGCAGTCTGTGGATGATTACCGCTTTTGCCTGCATCGCCCTGTGCGCTCTGGTAAGTCTGCTGCTGAACTTCCCCTGCCCTCCCCTGGCAATCGTGTAACTGTACATATCATGAAAGAGGTGACCGGATCCGGCCACCTCTTTTTTATTTACCTGTAGAAAGCGTTTCCGCCGATAAACTCCCGCAGGAGGCTGGTCGGCGGGATCTCATCGTCCACATCTGCCTCCTGCACATAATTCAGGATTTTGACGATCTGCCGGACTTCCTCATAGCAGGCATCCTCTGGTTCCACTGCCGTCAGCAGTGGGAAAATATGGCGTTTGAGAACTGCCAGCTCATAGAGGGTTGAAGAGTTGAAGATCACGTCTGCATTTTCCTGGTAAGGGAATATCCACTTTTTCTCTCCTGCCCGGACACTGTCCCACATGGAAAGGGTCCGCTGGACGGAAGCGCCCCGAGTCTCATAGTCCCGGACGATCCGCCGCAGCAATCGCAGATAGCTTGTGGGGATCCGGTTATGATTATCCAGGTTCAGCGGCAGCAAGGGACTGACATACAGCCGGAAAATCAGGTTCTTATCCACATTGTCAGGCAGCATGGCAGGATTCAATCCATGCAGCCCTTCCACAATAATCACAGAATCCGGATGCAGGCGGAGCTTATGTCCCCGCCATTCTCTCCGCCCGGTAAGGAAGTTGAAGCTGGGCAGTTCCACTTCCTCTCCCGCCAAGAGCTTTTCCATATCCTGCCGGAAAAGGTCTGTATCAATGGTATTGATATGTTCCAGATCCAGCTTTCCATCGGGGCCGGGCGCAATTTTATCCCGGTCAATGTAATAATCATCCAGACTCATGAGGATCGGTTTTTTGCCATGGACCCGAAGCTGGGTAGCCAGACGGTTGGCAGAAGTGGTTTTTCCGGAGGAGCTGGGACCTGCCAGCATAACAGCTTTTGCGCCCCGGCTGCAAACCATATCTGCCACCTGGGAATACCGCTTTTCATGGAGGGCTTCATTGACCCGGATCAATTCCCGGATCCGGCCAGACTGGGTAAGATCATTCAAATCCGCCACAGTTTCACACTCCATCAGCTGACACCAGCGCTCGCCCTCTGTAAAGACCTGGAAGAAATTAGGCATAGACGGCATATGTGCCAACGTATCGGGTTCCCGGTCATCGGGATAAACAAACACAAAGCCACCGTCTGCTGCAACCACATCCCATACAGTCAGCCAGCCCGTGGACGGCATCATTTCACCATAATAGTAATCTGTAAAATCACCATAGGCATACTCGTCAAAGAAATCCACTGTTCTCCACTGCAAAAGACGGGCCTTATCCTGCTGGCCATCCTGCAGATACCGCTCCACTGCTGCCGCCAGCGGAACCCGGCGGCGGATCAGCGGAATGTCCTGGGCCACGATCTGCCGGATCTGCTGCTTCAGCGTAGACACAGAAAAATTCTCGGCACCAGTCACTTCAATATAAACACTGGAACCCAGAGTGCAGTTCATTTTGGCAGAAGCTTCCGGCCAAAGCTGCCGCAGCGCCAGGAAGATGGCAAACTGCGCCGTTCGGATATAGCATTCCTTTCCCAGTTCATCGCCATAGCGCAGAAGGCGCACGGCACCACCGGAAGCTGCCATTGCCCGGCGGAGGGAGGTCTTCTGTGCATCTGCATCCTTCTGCCGCACCGGAATATAATTCAGAGTAAAAACTTCGCCGGCAATCTTTGCCGCCAAAGGTCTGTCTGCCAGAGAACTGCCCTGCAGATTCAGTGCCTTCACCAGATCCAGCAGACTCTGTCCCGGCTGCGGCTTGATTTCGTGTCCTTCAATCGTCAGATACATAAGCGCACCTCCTTGGGTGGATTGCATAAAATATTTTGACTATTGTAGCAGAGAATTGTCAAAAACGCAATATTTCTTCACCAGACAATCTGTAAATAATATGTTAAAACAGCAGAGGAAATTCCTCTGCTGTTTTTATTGCTTTCTTCTGCATCTGCTGAGCCGCCGGTAGCCCAGAAATCCCACTGCAACCAGCAGTACCGGAACAACAACCCTTGCCCAATCCGGCGTCGTAAGAAAAATAGCCGTAGGCCCATCCGCACCGCCGATGATGCCGATGGATGCAGCTTCCCCCACACGCAAAACCGGATCTGCCAGAAACAAAAACAGGATCTTATGAACCAGGTAGCTGATAAGCTTTACCGCACCATACACGGCACCCACAGCAAACAGAAACCGCCAGGGACTTTTCCGGTAGGTAAATTCCTGCATCTGCTCATTGAGCTCTTCTGCAGCTTTCGCAGGGGTTCCCAGTTCCGTCAGAATTTCCTCATCTGTCATACCAGCCTCCCTCCTGGCCTGGATGGAACTGATAAAATCACTCATGACCCGCTGCTTTACAGATGCCGGCAGATTCAGCCGCCGCTCCACTCCATTGGTATACTTTTTCATTCTCTTTTCTGCATCGGTCATTTTGTATCTCCTCCCGTCAGAAAGCCTGTAACTGTTTCTGAAAATTCTTCCCAAATCCTTTTCCGGCGTACATTCTCCTGTCTGCCGTTTTCTGTGGCTTCGTAAATTTTTTTCGGAGCCACACGGCCCGTTCCCTGCTGCCACTGGGCAGAGATCATTCCGTCATCTTCCAGGCGGTATAGAATGGGATACAGGGTCCCCTCTTTCAGTACGAAACGGTTTTGGGATTGTTCCTTCAGTCTGGACAACAGTTCATATCCATAGGTTGGTTTTTCACAGATCAGCTGGAGCACCAGCATTTCCAGAATACCCTTTTTCAGCTGTTGGGTAAATCTGTCCTCCACGATTATCACTTCCTTAGTATTTAGCATTGCTAAGTGCTTTTAATATAGCAAAGCAATGGTTCTTTGTCAACAGGAACCGGATAATCTGTTGCCGGTTCCACAGAAACTGGATTTTACTCTGTATCGGACAGCAAAGTCACCTCTGCCCCCTGATAATAATGGGCCAGGATCTCATTCCAGCTGCTGCCGGAAGCTGCCATGGCATTGGCACCATACTGGCTCATTCCCACCCGATGGCCGTAACCTCTGGTGGTGACCGTAATACCGGATTGTGATGCCTCCATGGAAAATGCCGTGGAACGAAGTCCCAGCAGACTGCGAAGTTCAATCCCGGTAAAACACTTCCCGCCGATTACCATGGTATGTATGCCGCCGCCTTCCGTAAAGGTCGCACTTCCCAGCCAGGAAGCAGGATCCCCCTCCGGGGATATTCCCAGCGCTTCTGCAAATGCCTTTGCAGGGAACTGCTGCACATCTGTATAATGGGAAGCTCCCTCTTCCCCTGGGCTGTCCACCGCCTGTAAATAAGGAAAATCCGTTCCCCATACGGCAACAGCATCTTCCGTCCGGCCGCCGGAACAGGAAAAATAGGTAGCCTCTATCAGCTGACCATCATAGGTCAGAACCTTCCCGGAAGTGGCAAGCACCGCAGAGCGGATCCTGTCGACAGCTTCTTCCGTTCCCCCTGCCGCAAGATAATCCGCCTCTGCAAGATAGCCCTGACAGCAGGAGGGTTCCCCGCAAACACTGCCATCCCCATGCTTGCCACCGGAACGCCAGGCTTTCCGGGCATAGGTTCTTGCCACACAGGACTGGGCTTTCAATGCTTCCAGTTCAAAGGATGCCGGCATTTCCGCCAGCACAACGCCCACAAGATAGGCATCCATGTCCATCTGCATCGCTGTATCACCGTCTTTGCGAACAAGTACCGGCAGAGAAATCTGTGTTTCCAAAGTTACCTCCGTCTGGGTAGGCAGCACATTCATCGTTTGCGTCCGGTACCGGTTCAGCAGCATCACGCCAAAGCTGAGAAACAGATACGGCACTACCACACCCATGACCAGAGAAAAGCCAATATCTTTCCACATCTGCTTCATGTACATCCCTCCATAGCTATGGTAGCACACAATTCTTTCACATCCTGTCAAATCTGTACTTTACATACAGCCCCGGTTTCTGGTATGATGTGATTGTATTTTTTATCATTCCTGTCACGGAGGGAACACATTTGGAAAACAGAAAGAGAAAATGGGGAGACCGGAAGGACGGAATCTGGCTGAAAGATCTGCCGCCGCTGAACCGGATCATGCCCGGGATCATGCCCAACCGGGCTGACAACGAAGCATTCATCAGCTTGGATATTGACCTGCGTCCCCTGGATGCGTACCTTGCCAAAAAGAATGAAGGCCGCACGCAGGATAAGTATACCTATTTCCATGTCATCAGCGCCGCCATTGGCCGGGCTTTTGTGCTGCGGCCCCGGATGAACCGATTCATCTGCAATAATAAGGTATACCAGCACAGGGATCTGACGCTGGCCTTCGTTGTCAAAAAACAGTTTGATGATAAGTCAGAAGAGGGACTTGCTTTTCTGAAATTTGATGAAAAGGAAACCCTTGCTTCCTACCACGGCAAGATCATGAAGGTCATCCATCAGACCCGGCGGGATGATACGCTGGACACCTCCTCCAATGCCATGGATATCCTGAATAAGCTGCCCCAGTGGGTCATCAACCTGGTAATCAAAACCACCCTGCTGCTGGACAAGCACGGCTGGGCACCGGATTTTCTCATCGGCACTGATCCCAACCACGCTTCTATTTTCCTGTCCAACCTGGGCTCCATCGGTCTGCCTGGCGGATACCACCATCTGGTAAACTGGGGTACCAACTCCTGCTTTGTAGTGCTGGGCAAAAAATACTGGAAAGCGGATTATGACAGCGGGGGCAATGCCGATGTGCATGAGGTGATCCCGCTTGGCATTACGCTGGATGAGCGCATCGCAGACGGCTATTATTATTCCGGCACCGCAGCCTTGGTGAAAAAACTGCTGGCAAATCCGGAGCTTCTGGAAGAGCCTGCTGATACGCCTGTTGCATTCTCCATCCGATAATATTTAATTTTACAATTAATGGGGGAAGTCCTTGACTTCCCCCATTTTTTATGATAATCTAGCTAAGATATAGGAAAGATTTAGCAAAGAAACGGTAAAGATTTGTTAAATCTGCACATTTCCGTACCCATTTTAAAAGGAGAGAAATCAAATGCTTTTATCTGTCGTTCTGTTTGCTGTTGGCCTCGTCCTGCTGATTAAGGGCGGCGACTGGTTCGTTGATGGTGCTACCGGTATTGCCAAGCGCTTCAACCTGCCTGATATCGTCGTCGGTGCCACCGTGGTTTCCATCGGCACCACCCTGCCCGAAGTCATGGTTTCCACCACCGGCGCTCTGCAGGGTTCCGGTGCTATGGCTTACGGCAATGCCATTGGCTCCATCATCTGCAACACTGCACTGATCGCCGCCATTTCCATCACCTGCAACCCCGGTCCCGTGAACACCAAGTCCATGAAGACCCCCGCCATTTTCTTCTTCTGTTCTGCTGCCCTGTACTGCCTGGCTTCTTATGTTCTGGGCACCTTCCCCCGCTGGATGGGCTTTGTCATGCTGGCCATCTTCGTTGTCTACATGATCACCACTGTCCGCAACGGTATGAAGAATCCCGATGCTGCTCATGAAGAGGAAGAAGAAGGTGGCAAGGAGCGCACTCTGATCATGGAGCTGGTTCTGCTGGTCATCGGTGCTGCTGTCATCGCTGTGGGCGCTGATCTGCTGGTCGAGCACGGCCAGGTCATTGCTCTGGGTCTGGGCGTTCCCGAAACCGTCGTCGCCCTGCTGTTCGTTGCTCTGGGTACCTCCCTGCCCGAACTGGTCACTACCATCACCTCCCTCAGAAGCGGCCATGCCTCCCTGGGTGTGGGCAACGTCATTGGTGCCAACGTCTTTAACCTGGTTCTGGTTTCCGGCGTTGCTGTCTCCCTGGCTCCCTTTGATGTTCCCTGCGAGAACACCCTGCTGAATACCGGTCTGAACATGTCCCTGGTCTTCGAGATCCCCGTGATGCTGGGCGTCATGTCCCTGATGATCTTCCCCACCCTGGCTTCCAAGAAGCTGGCCCGTTGGCAGGGCATCCTGCTGCTGGGCATCTACCTGGCTTTCTGCGTCTGCCAGTTCGTACTGTAATTTTCATATTACATAAGAAAATCCGCCAACCAAGGTTGGCGGATTTTTTCTGTCTTCTGATCCAGGAAGGTACGTGCAGTACCATGGTACGGATTCGCCGATGGAGCCGGCAAAAACCAGCACTCTGCTGCCGGGCAATCAAGGATAGCCCCCACAAGAGGATCATTCGCTTTTTCCGTATTGCGACAATTTCTGTGGTGATGGCACATTTCAGGCAATCACAGGCTGCCACTGCAAAAATATTAAAATACTGCGTATTTTCTGTTACACCACGAAGGCTGCCAGGATGCAGACGATGGAGAGGGTCACCACTGTGAGGATGGAGCACACGCCGGAAGAGATCCGGTACTCTTCCTCCGTACGGCCCAGGCTGGGAGACAGGTAGGAGCCGGGGAGCATGCAGTACAGGAAAATGGCAAGTCTGGTAAGGGCATCCACACCCGGAATCAAGAACAGGACTGCCTGGGCAATCAGACAGAGAATACCGTAATAAGCGAAGTGAATGAAGGAAATTTTTGCAATGGTGCTGCGGCTTCCGGGAGCCAGGGAGAAATTATAGCCCACGCTGAAAATCATCAATGCGCTGACCGGCTGGGACAGGAAGGTGGTGGTTTCCGTCAGAACGCCCCGGATACCAACGGTATCCATCCAGTCACCCACACCGCTGATATTTAAGGCCAGACCCAGCAGGCTCATGATCATCAGTGGAGAGGAGAACACCTTTTTGACAATGACTCCCGGAGTGGGGTTGTTGCCAGCATCCGCTGAAAGAATCGCAATGACGGGAATGGCGGTGACTGACTGGGTCAGATCCAGCATACCCACCCGGTAAGCTTCACCGGCACCGAAGAGGATGATAAAAAGAGGGATGCCCAGCATACCGGACTCCTGAGCGCAGAACAGCATGGGAAGGTTATAATAGGGAAACTGCTTACGTCTTGCCCGGAAAGCCCATAATGTAGCGATCAGCAGGCCCGGGAACATCAGCGCCATACTGGACAGGGATTCTGCACCGATCTTTGCGGTGAGGCAAGAATTGAAGATGGTGCAGGGCAGGCCGATTTTCATGACGAAGGTCTGAAAGCCCTGGACATTTTCCGGTGTGACCCATTTGTTTTTCTTTGCCAGAATTCCCAGGAATATGGCCGCAAAAATCGGGGCCACTACCTGGGCTGCCGTTACAAACAGCTCCATTTGTATACTCCTTTTTCTATAGCTTTCTACATGAGACATGCTAGCATAACGACATGAAAATAGCAACTTGTTTTACAGAAAAACCGCATTCAGCCGGATGCTGTGGTTTCGCCGGAACCGGAGATAACTGTCCAGGATCATGCTGCATAGAGGGCCGCTGGTCACTCCTGCGGTTTCTATCGATACACCTTCAGAATTTCCCGCAGGCAAGGATCGGAGGATTTCCTCTTCCCTTTTTCTTTGGAATGTGGTAAGATAAGCAGCGAGATTTTTTTGAAGGAGTTTTTACGTGTTATCCATTACTGAAATTCTGGCTCAGGAACTGGGCCAAAAAATAGAATATGTTGAAAATGTGGTAGCCCTTATGGATGAGGGCAATACCATTCCTTTTATTGCCCGGTACCGCAAGGAAATGCACGGCGCTATGGACGACACCACCCTGCGGAACCTGGAGACCCGTCTGACCTATCTGCGTAATCTCCAGGAGCGTCGGGAAGAGGTAAAGCGTTCCATTGAAAATCAGGGAAAGCTAACCGAAGAACTGAGTGCTGCCATTGACGCTGCCGCCACCATGACCGAGGTGGAAGACCTGTACCGTCCCTACAAGCAAAAGCGCCGTACCCGTGGCAGTATTGCCCGGGAAAAGGGGCTGGAGCCTCTGGCAGAAGCCATTTTTGCCCAGGATGGACAGGATCCTGCCAAGCTGGCAGAAAACTATCTGGATGCCGAAAAAGGCGTGAATTCCATCGAGGAAGCACTGCAGGGTGCCAATGACATTATTGCAGAAAACCTTTCTGATGATGCAGACATCCGCAAAGCCCTCCGGGATCTTGTCATGAAAAAAGGTGTTTTTACCTGCAAAGCTGCAGAAGGTGCCGAAGAAGACGGCGTATACAAGCTGTACTATGACTTTTCCCAGCCCATCGCAAGAATTCTGGATCATCAGATCCTGGCCATGAACCGGGGTGAAAAGGAAGATGTGCTGAAGCCCAATGTGACCCTGGCTGGCAATGAAGGTGCCGCTCTGGTCTGCCGAGCTGCTCTGAAACCGGTAATGAACGTATCCCAGTTTGTAAAGACAGCTGCTGAGGACGCTTTTGAACGACTGATTTTCCCCTCTATTCAGCGGGAGGTTCGCAACGAACTGTCCGAACGGGCCTATGCAGGTGCCATCCACAATTTTGCGCTGAATCTGAAGCCCCTGCTGATGCAGCCCCCTGTCAAGGGTTTTGTTACCATGGGGCTTGACCCCGGATACCGCAATGGCTGCAAGGTGGCTGTGGTGGATGCCACTGGCAAGGTTTTGGACACCTCTGTTGTCTACCCCACTTTCAGTGAGCGGAAAAAGCAGGAAGCCATTGCTGTGCTTTCCGGCCTGATGAAAAAGCATGGTGTACAGCATATTGCCATTGGCAACGGTACTGCCTCCCGGGAAACCGAGGCAATGACCGTAGAGCTGCTGCAATCCTTCCCCCAGGCCAGCTACATGATCGTCAATGAAGCCGGTGCTTCCGTTTACTCTGCCTCCCCTCTGGCTGCAGAAGAATTTCCGGAATATGATGTGAATCTGCGCTCCGCGGTCTCCATTGCCCGTCGGCTCCAGGATCCTCTGGCAGAGCTGGTCAAAATCGATCCAAAAGCCATTGGCGTGGGACAGTATCAGCATGACTGCCCCCAGAAAGAGCTGGATGCCGCTTTGGGCGGTGTGGTGGAGGACTGTGTCAACGCCGTGGGCGTGGATGCCAACACCGCATCCCGGAGCCTGCTGCAGCAGGTATCCGGCCTGACTGCCGCCACTGCCAAAAATATCGTTGCCTACCGGGAGGAAAACGGTCCCTTTACCAGCCGCAGTCAGTTGAAAAAGGTGCCAAAGCTTGGCCCAAAGGCCTTCCAGCAGTGCGCAGGCTTCCTGCGGATCCCGGAAAGCAAGGAAGTACTGGACAACACCGGTGTCCATCCCGAATCCTATGCCGCTGCAAAGGCGCTTCTTTCCCTGCTGGACTGCAAAAAGGGAGATGATCTGTCCGGTCTGACTGCCAAGCTGGAAAGTTACGGTCTTGCCAAAGCTGCTGCAGAATGTGCTGTCGGCGAGCCAACTCTGCTGGACATTGCAAAAGAACTGAGCAAACCCGGACGGGATCCCCGCGATGAGCTGCCCAAGCCCATTCTGCGCAAGGATGTTCTGGAGATGAAGGATCTGGTTCCCGGTATGGAGCTCACCGGAACAGTCAGAAATGTCATTGATTTCGGTGTATTTGTGGATATCGGTGTTCACCAGGATGGTCTGGTTCATATCAGTGAGGTATGCAACCGCCGTCTGCGTCATCCCAGTGAAATGGTAAAGGTGGGCGATATCGTTAAGGTGACCGTCCTGTCTGTGGATGAAAAGCGCCACCGCATCAGCCTGTCCATGAAGCAGGCAAAGGCATAATCCCTCAGGTGTACCCCAATGGGTACACCTGATTTTTTCTGAAAGTATTTTAGACGAATTGTTCGTAGAATAGAAAAACAGCAGACCCATTCTTAAAAAATGTTAGCAAATTGTTACGTTTTCCCGCCAGTCTTGACTTTTTTCGGGAATCGGCGTATAATTGGCGCAGATTCCTTAGAATGGAGCTAATATATGAAAAAATTCTTTCAGTTCTTTATATCGCTGCTGCTTGTAATCGCCATCATCGCAAGCATCGGCTGGTATCTGTTTGTCTACGACCGGGACTTTACCCGGGATGCCCTGCTGAGCCAGGCCCGTTATAATGACCTTTACGGAAATGCCCGGCTGTCCTCCCTGTTTTACAATCTGGCATACGAGCACTCCGGCCGGGATGAAAATGTTGCTATCGAGCTGGCCAACCAGTATAAAGCTGACGGTAACTTCACAAAAGCAGAAGTGACCTTGTCCAATGCCATTAAAAACAAGGGAACCGTAGAACTCTACACCGCCTTGTGCAAAACCTATGTGCAGCAGGACAAGCTGATGGATGCTGTGGCACTGCTGAACAACATTGCAGACCCGAACATGAAGTCTGCACTGGATGCCCTCCGCCCCACAACGCCTGCCACCAGCCACGAGCCGGGATTTTATTCCCAGTACATCGACCTGGCTCTGACCTCTTCCTCCGGCACCCTGTATTACACCATGGATGGTGAATATCCTTCCATTTCTGGTTCCGTATATGAAGCGCCTCTGGAGCTGGAAGCCGGTGAAACTGTTATTTACGCCATCAGTGTAGACAGCAATGGTCTCGTCAGTGAACCAGTTGTTGCCGGATATACCATCGGCGGTGTTATCGAGCCCGTTGAATTTGATGACAAGGCAATGGAAGCAGCTATCCGGGAAGTTCTGGGTGCCAGGGAAAGCGAGATCCTTTACACCAATGTCCTGTGGGATATTACAGAATTCACCGTTCCTGCAGATGCCAAGAGCCTGGCTGATCTGCAGCTGATGCCCTACTTGAAGTCGCTGACCATCCAGGGCCACAGTCTGGGCACTCTGGTGGATCTTTCTTCCATGAGCAAACTGGAAACACTGGATCTTACCGGAACCACTTTCCCTGCAGAAGAGCTGGCCGTCCTGGCGAAGCTGCCCAATCTGACCAAGCTGATCCTGTCCAACTGTGGACTGAGCACCATTGCTTCCCTGGAGGGTGCCGAAAAACTCAGCTATCTGGATCTCAGCAGCAATACCGTCCGCAATATGGATGCCCTTATCCAGATGAAAACACTGAAGGAGCTGTATCTGCAGCACAATGCCGTTACCGGTCTGGAAGCTCTCAGCAGCCTTACCAATCTGGAGAAGCTGAATATCGCCTTCAATTCTGTTACAGACCTGACTCCCCTGTCCACCTGCATGAAGCTCAACTGGCTGGATGCCGGCAACAATGCACTGACCACCATCAACGGTGTGGAGGGACTGTCTTTGCTGAGCTACCTGTCTGTGGATTATAACAATCTGTCGGATGTTTCCATCGTTGCAGCATGCAGGGAACTGACCAATCTGAGCATCGCAAACAATCAGATCTCCGATATTTCCGCTCTTTCTGCACTAACCAAGCTGGATATCCTGGACTTCTCTTACAACTCTGTCTCTGCCCTGCCTGAATGGCAGGAAGGCTGTACCCTGCGCACTATTGACGGTTCCTACAACTCCCTGTCCAGCATTGACAATCTGGCAAATCTGGCCAATATCTCCTATATTTACATGGACTACAACAACATCACCAATGTAAATGCGCTGGCAAACTGCTATGTTCTGGTTCAGCTGAATGTTTACGGCAATGACATTGACACCGTGGCCGAATTGACTGCTCACGATATCATTGTCAATTACGATCCCACCTGATCAAAAACAAATCTTGCGGAACCCCATCACCTATAGTTAAAAAGATCCCGCTCCGGTTTGGAGCGGGATCTTTTTATGGATTTTGACTGAGTACCAGCTTTAGTGCCGCCGCTATGGTCTGCTGCCGGACTTCTTCTCTGGTTCCTGTGAAAATACGGTGCACAGAAAGCGATTGTTTTTCATCTGCATAGCCGATATAAACGGTACCCACAGGGTTTCCATACGCATCGCCACCAGGGCCAGCCAGACCGGTAACAGAAACTGCAACATCAGCATTCAGCAGTTTTCGTACACCAACAGCCATGGCCTCCGCCACAGGTGCGGAAACCGCACCATGCTGGGCCAAAACATCTCCAGGTACGCTCAAAATATGCTCTTTTACCTGGTTGGTATAGCTGATGACACCACCCTTATACACGGAAGAAGCACCGGAAACTGCTGTCAGTGCAGCGCCGATACCGCCACCGGTGAGGCTCTCTGCCGTCACCAGTGTCTTTCCCGAAAGGGCGTTCAGCACATCACTGCACAGCTTCGTCATAGTAATTGACCTTGATCTTTTCAATGTTTTCCAGAGCGCGCTGGATCAGTGCTTCCCTGTCCAGATTCTTTTCTGCATTTAACAGCTGACCAAGGGTAGGCTTGGTTTTGGGATGCTTGGGAGTAAAGACGGTACAGCAATCCTCATAGGGCAGAATAGAGGTTTCCATGGTTCCGATTTTCCGGGCGATGGTAACGATCTCTTCCTTATCAAAACCAATGAGGGGCATAAAAATAGGCATATCCACCACAGCGCCGGTAACACCCATGGCTTCCATGGTCTGGGATGCCACCTGGCCCAGATTTTCACCCGTGATCAGGGCACCGCAGCCATCATGTTTGGCGATCCGCATGCTGATCTCCATCATGAAGCGGCGCATGATGAGGGTAAAATATTCCTCGGGGCAGTTGTCCCGGATGGCTTCCTGGATTTCCGTGAAGGAAACCACATTGATAGTCATACGGCCGGTATACTTTGTCACCAGACGGCCCAGCTCAATAACCTTGTCCTTGGCCAGCTGGGAGGTATAGGGATAGGAGAAGAAATGAACGGCTTCAATTTCCACACCCCGTTTACCGATCATATAGGCCGCCACAGGAGAGTCGATGCCGCCGGACAGCAGGATCATGGCTCTGCCGCCCACACCGGTAGGCAGACCGCCGGCACCGGGTTCTGCAGGGCCATGGACGTAAGCTGCCAGGTCACGGACTTCCACATAGACCGTATAATCAGGATGATGCACATCCACCTCCACGGTAGGATGGGCCTCTGCAAGGCGGCCGCCGATTTCCTGAGAGAGCTGGATGGAGGTCAAGGGGAACCGCTTGTCGGAACGCTTGCTTTCCACCTTGAAGGACTTGGCGCAGTCCAGATCATCGCCCAGATAATTTTCAATGGCTTCAAAAATGGCATCCGTATTCTTTTCGCAGGGCCGGCAGCGACACAGGCTGACCACACCAAAAATGCTGCGGCAGGCTTCCCAGGCAGCATCCACATCACAGGCATCATCCATGGGTTCCACATAGACGGTGGACTGCATCAGATACACGTCAAAATTGCCGTACAGCTTCATGCGGCGGCGGACATTCTGGCGCAGACGGGATTCAAACTGGCGCTTGTTGGCACCTTTCAGGACGATCTCGCCCAATTTTAACAAAAAAATCTCTTTCATTTTTATACCTCGTTCTATAGTGCAGAGTTTGGAGTGTGAAGAGTGGAGTTAAGGTATCGCCTCCGGCGATTATTTGAATTCATTTGCGAAGCAAATACATTCACTCCACACTCCACTCTCAGCACTTCACACTCAATTATCGGTTTCCCAAATTGACTGCCCGGTACTGAATTGCCTCAGCGATGTGCTGGGGTTCAATGGTTTCACTGCCCTCCAGATCTGCCACGGTTCTGGCAACCTTCAGGATCCGGTCATAGCTTCTGGCTGTCAGCCCCATGGTCTCAAAGGCATTTTTCATTAGCTCGGCACATTCTCCGCTGAGCTCGCAGTAACGGCGCATTTCATCCGGGCCCATCCGGGCGTTGCACATACCGCCACTGCCAAACCGCTTGTTCTGAAGATCCCTTGCACTGTTGACCCGCTTCTTGACAGCAGCAGAGGGTTCTGCCTCTGCACGACTGCGCAGATCCTCAAAATGTACTGCCGGAACTTCCACAACAATATCGATCCGGTCCAGCATAGGGCCGGAAATCCGGCTGCGGTAGCTATCCACTGCGGAATCTGAGCAGCGGCACCGGCCGGAAGGATCGCCATACCAGCCGCACTTGCAGGGATTCATGGCGCAGACCAGCATGCATTCTGCCGGATAGGTCACGGTTCCGGATACCCGGGAAATGGTAACTTTGCCATCCTCCAAAGGCTGGCGCATGATATCCAGTGTATCTTTCTTGAATTCCGGAAGCTCATCCAGGAACAGCACACCCTTATGGGCCATGGATATCTCACCAGGTCTGGGATTGCTGCCGCCACCGGCAAGTCCTGCATTGGACACCGTATGATGGGGCGACCGGAAAGGACGGGTCATCACCAGCGGTTTTTTCGATGTCAGAAGGCCCATTACAGAATAGATCTGGCTGACTTCCAGAGACTCCTCCCAGGTCATATCCGGCAAAATGGAAGGGAGCCGCTTGCTGAGCATACTCTTGCCGGAACCGGGCGGGCCAATCAACAGCACATTATGGCTTCCAGCTGCCGCGACTTCCAGCGCACGCTTTACATTCTCCTGTCCCAGAACATCCTTAAAATCCAGCATCTGCGCTGCTTCGGGACTGGGTTCCCATACAGGCGCTTCCGGCAAAACAGTCTCTCCGTTCAATCCCGCTGCAAGCTCCTGCACCGTATGTACCGGGATCACCTTTGGGCCTCTTGCAAGGGTGGCCTCCGGTGCGTTTTCTGCCGGAACCATCAGACATTGAATGCCCTCATTCTTTGCTGCCAATGCCATTGGGAGAACACCAGAAACCGGGCGGACGGAACCATCCAGTCCCACCTCTCCCAAAAATGCCGTTGTATTTTTAGGCCGGCGGACACTGCCGCAGGCACAGAGAATACTGATCAGGATCGGCAGGTCATAGTGGGTTCCCGCCTTTTTCAGATTGGCCGGTGCCAGATTGACCGTGATCCGGCTGACTGGAAAGGCCAGTCCGCTGGACTTGGCTGCGGCACGCACCCGTTCCCGGGCCTCTTTTACAGCAGCATCAGGCAGGCCCACGATATCAAAGCCGGGCAGACCGTTGGAAATATAACATTCCGCTGTCACGGCTTTGCCCTGGATGCCGGTAATGCCCAGGGTTTGCACACTGCAGATCATACTTTCATCTCCTGTGGACATACTTCTCAGATTAACCCGTATATCATACTGCATTACAGAAAAAAACACAATCTTTTTTTCCGTATATTCCGAAAAAACAGGCCCTCAAAGGGTACCGCAGCTTCCAGTTTTTTATTGCATATACAGATAATTTTATAGCGACATGTGGATTTACCGACTTTACAAATCCGTCGAAAGGTGGTATGATATTTAGGACGAAATTTGAATACTTTAGGAGGTATTTCATTTTGGCAAGAAAATTTAAGACTATGGACGGCAATACCGCTGCCGCCCACGTCAGCTACGCCTTTACCGAGGTTGCTGGCATCTACCCCATCACCCCCTCCAGCCCCATGGCCGACAACGTTGACCAGTGGGCCGCTGCTGGCCGCAAGAACATCTTTGGCGACACCGTCAAGGTCGTTGAGATGCAGTCTGAGGCTGGTGCTGCCGGTACCGTCCACGGCTCTCTGGCCGCCGGTGCTCTGACCACCACCTACACCGCTTCTCAGGGCCTGCTGCTGATGATCCCCAACATGTACAAGATCGCCGGCGAACTGCTGCCC